>NZ_JBKGUA010000106.1:0-10223 GCF_046543485.1 Paraburkholderia sp. EG304
GTATTTGCGCTGGGGCGCGTCGACGTCCATCAGCGTCAGATACGGCGCCGCGAAACTCCATTCCTCATCCGACACATCAGTCGGATACCCTTTGCGGTCTGTTCTTTTCATCCCGCCAGGATAACAGATCTCAATCGAAGTTCCTAACACGCTCTAGGTCCGCAGTTGGCGCAATATGATGCGCTTTGGGTAGCCGTTCGCGCGTCGGAGCCTGTCTGCGTCGAATAGAGCTCGACATGCGTAGGTTGGTCGGTCATTGAGGGCCAGCGGCATCAGTCGGACGATTGAAACAATTGAGCCTTTCTTTCTTCCCGAGCTACGACGCTACAGGATCAACGAACGCGGCCCATCCCACCGCATCTGCGTTGTCGAAAGCGCAACCACGAGGCGTGGAGCGACAAATTATCTCTGTCTGAAATTGATGCGCATCTTCTTCGCTGCACTATGATCCGCAATCTGTCTTGGCAAGCGTGAAACGCGTGGGGTCTCGCGTTAATTCGCAACGTCGGTTGTAGGGGGCTGCGACCCTGACGTCCATTGCGCGCGCGCTGGCGACATATTGCTCGAGCACGGAAGATTGCCGCGGCGTGATGATAGGCAATTGGATTGCAAGATGCCGATGCGAGACGGGCTATTCGACAACGCGCGAATTAGCGACAAAGCTCGGTGTATCAAGTTAGGCAAAGCGGCCCTGTCCTCCAGTGAGCAATTTGGCCGGGCGCAACGAGCAGCTCAACGGCGAAGGGGTAAGTCCGACAGACGGGGCTATCGACGCAGGCCGGTGCAGTTGCGGATGGGCGCATATTTGGAAAGACATCAACGAGAAGCTGGCGTACACACCGGGAGTCGTCACGGTGAAGCGGCATGGGGAGTAAAAAAAGATCCGTCGCAGATGCGAGGCGTTCAACTGGTACGGCGAGCTGACGGGTGGTGATCGTTGATGATGGAGCCTCGATCGGTCAAGCCGCAAACTTATTGGGGCTCAACCTCCATTCGAGACGTATGCCGATCACAGTGGTCAGATTCCTGAGCAGGTGCTGTCGTTCGATTGCCTCATTTGCTTAACGCAGATGGTGTCAGGAATCCTTGCCGGTGGTGAACAGTTCATGTTCAGGCTGTCCCCGTTGGTTATCTATACACTGAATATGCCAGTGGCCGTTCGATGGAGCCCAACGTCCTTCTGTATACCGCAGCGCATATCCGGAGTCGCCTTCGAAAAGTCTGTAACGACAGTCGAGATTCAATCCTTCGAGAACATACGCGAGTGTGTTTTCGCTGGGCCCGCACACTAACGTGTTGCCGCAATCCACATGCAACGAGCCCCATTCGGGTAAGTCCAGTCCGGAGTGAGCCTCGCGCGACCATTGCCGCTTTTCTGTGTCGAGCCAGAGGATTGCGAATGCCATCGGACGGGTAGTATTAAACATGTCGAGCTGGACGGTAAGACGCATGAAAATTCTCCGAACACATATTCTCCACGCCTAGTTGACGTAGGAAACGGCGAACCTCGCCGCGGATCACTCGCTGATTTCTCATCTCCCAGCGTATGCGCATCGTTCGTCGATGTGCTGCTATCAAAACGATCGCGACAAGGACCGTCACTCTGCCTGAGATATCTCACGGGGGAGAGCGCTGTGCCTGTACTAACTGTGTGTCGCGATTCATGAAGATCAGAGATGGGGAACTGACTACCAGTGGCGGCCTCGGGCCATGCATGCCCGAGAGCTGCTGAACATCTTGATAAATTGTCGCGTACGGTGCGAGCGAGCAACTGCGAGATGTAGGGTTGGTGTACCACGCTGCAACGTGACAATACGGGTTTAGTTTGCCGCAGCAACAGAGGGCCTGTCGTTGACCACGATCAACCGAAGGCCCCGAGCTGCATTTGGAGTGTTGTCGGTTGCACATATGCTTGATGACAGACGGCGGGGAAGATCTGTCGCATACCGTCGTTGTGCCGCACAGGGCTAGCGCCAAGTTGCGTGTACTTCAATACGAGCATAGCGGTTCGAGGAAGGTTGCCAGCAACGGATATTCGATACTGATATACAACGACGGCGTTTGGGTCTCGTCGCGGATGCTGTCATGGACGATTCACAAATTGTCCACGTGCCACGTGCCTTGTGTGACCACGGCGCAAACCAGTTCGCGCCGTGGTCATATCAGGTTCCTCAGTGGAACGACGGCAGTATTAGCGTTTATTCGGTCTGCATAAGAAGAACTCATATTGGTGCGGTGGTTCGCTGTGGCATGGTCATTATCAGCTGCGGAAGAATGCAGATAACTCGAACCGGGCCTGCGCAAGAGTTCCAGTCCGTCAATTGACATGAAGTCCAATGCGATGCGCTCGGCCCCATCGGTAACCAACTACTTTGATCTCTGATATCTGTGCGCGACGGGTGTCAGGTGGAGCATGGGCGGCGCTTTCGCGTCCTTAAACAACTGTTTTCGACTATGGAGTGTGGACCTATGACCGCACGGCAGCCATTTTTATTGACACCGGGGCCATTGGCGTTGGACGCCGAAGTAAAGGCTGAGATGCAGTTTGACATGGGTTCCCGCGACGTGAGTTTCAAGAAAATAACGGAGCGAGTAAGGGGCCTGATTGTAGATTTGCTGGACGCTCGGGGGGGTACTCGGCAGTACCCATACAGGGCGGCGGGTCTTACGGCGTAGAGGCGGCATTGGCTTCGTTCGTTGGGACGTCAGACCGGCCTCTCGTATGCATTAATGGAAACTACGGCGAGCGGATCCTCAAAATGCTGCAGATCCGAGGCATTAATGCCGTCAGCATCGTTGCCCCGAGTGATCAGTCCTTCCCCGTGACAAAAGTCGCTGCGTGCCTGGAAGGGGATTCGGGGATCACCCATCTTTGTTTTGTGCACTGTGAAACGACCACGGGAGTCGTCAATCCGCTCCGGCCAATGGTAGAGTTGGCAACGCGTCATGGTGTAAGAACCATTATCGACGCAATGAGTTCTTTCGGTGCGGTGGAAACCAGTGCCAGGGAAGTTCCGTTTGACGTCCTTGTGACCTCGAGTAACAAGTGCATCGAGGGTCCGCCGGGAGTGTCTTTTGTTGTTGCCTCGCTGGAAACGCTCGATAGCAAGACCTCAGAGACCAACTCGTTCGTGTTGGACGTTCGGGACCAATGGCGTAACTTCGAACAGACTGGCGAGTGGCGTTCCACGCCACCGACACATGTTGTTCAGGCGTGCGCAAAGGCCCTCGAAGAACTGGCTATTGAAGGGGTGGTTCGCCGTGGAGAGCGATACGCCTCTGTCCGTGACGCTGTCATCCGCGCAACTGGGCCATACGCCTCTCCATTGTTGGACCCGCGGGATCGATCGCCGGTATGCCTTGCGCTGACGGCACGCGATATCGTTCGTACGCAAGAAGATCTCGATGCGCTGTACGCCCATCTCGTGGAGTACAACCTCTACATCTATACCAAACTGCATCTTCCGACACGCAGTTTCAGGATCGGGTGCATGGGATGTATTGATCCGATGTGGATCCGCCTGCTGGGAATAGCATTTGAAGACTTTTTTTCAGCTTCATTCGATGAATCCGGAAGCCACCCGGGCCCGCCGTATAACCGACTTATGGAAAAAGGCCATTTGACATGTCAAGAAACAATGCCAACGCCGAAATGAACCGCGAGACGTCACTTCTACACGCTGGCTATCGTCATGACCCCGTCACCAAAGCGGTGTCTGTACCGATTTATCAATCTACCGCCTATGAACTCGACGGCGATCTTGAAAAAATTGCCGATATCTACAACGTCCGACAAGATGGGTTCACGTATAGCAGGATCATCAACCCTACAACGCGCATCCTCGAGAAGCGATTCGCTGCAGTAGAGGGTGCGAGCGACGCCCTGGCGGTAGCCTCAGGGCAGTCCGCAACCTTTCTCGCTATCGCTAACCTGTGCAGCGGAAGGCCAGGCGATAACGTTGTCGCATCGAAGTATCTATATGGCAATACGTGGAATCTGCTCTTCAATACATTCAAACGATTGAGTATCGAGGCACGATCTGCGGATCCACGAGACGTAACATCGTTCGAGCGGATGTTGGACGACAGGACGATTGCTATGTTTGGAGAGACGTTTTCCAATCCGTGCCTTGTCCCGTTGCCTGTTCCGGCGCTGGTGGAAATCGGTGAGCGGCGCGGGATTCCTGTTATTGTAGATAACACGACAACCCCTTTGATTTGCCGTCCGAAAGCTCTGGGCGCGGATATCTCCACGTATTCCGCGACAAAGTATCTATGCGGCCACGGAACGACACTTGGCGGACTGATTGTCGATAACGGAAGCTTCGCGTTTGACGACGCAGGCCGCTTTCCGTTGTTCAACGACGGAGATGAAGCGCATGGCGACATCCTCTGGAAAGAAGCTGTTCTGAAACTTGGCGATCTTGGCGCAAGTCCCTATTTGCTTAAATCCCGGATGACTTGGCTTCGTGACACCGGCGCCGCGATCAGTCCCCTCGCCAGCTTTCAGCTGATACAAGGACTCGAAACCCTTCATCTGCGCATGCAGCGGCATTGCGAAAATGCCGTCGCGGTTGCGGAGTTCCT
The DNA here is from genome assembly GCF_046543485.1 of Paraburkholderia sp. EG304. NCBI lineage: Bacteria > Pseudomonadati > Pseudomonadota > Betaproteobacteria > Burkholderiales > Burkholderiaceae > Paraburkholderia > Paraburkholderia sp. EG304. Next base: position 4,588 of record NZ_JBKGUA010000106.1, read on the forward strand.
TAACGCCCATCCGAAGGTCGCACGTGTCTCATATCCATCACTGTCGTCAGGATACGAACGTGAGCTTGTCGACGAGTTAGTTGACGCTCGCGTCGGCTACGGCGCAATGATTATGTTTGAACTGGGCGATGAAGCGGCAGGGCGAAGATTCATAACCAACATCGAGCTAATGTACCACGTATCGAATGTCGGTGACGCGCGAACGTTGGTCACGCATCCCGTTTCGACAACGCACACAACGGTTCCCAAGGAAAAGCGCGAGGCCGCTGGTATTTTCGACGGTTCGATTCGGCTTTGCGTTGGGATTGAGAACATATGATGATATCGTCGCCGATCTTCAACGCGGACTTGACGCTGTCTGACGTCGATCTTTCTGGGAGGGAATTTGATCATGGAAATTTATGACGCTTGGCAATTGCGAGGCAAACGTTTCACCACCTGGCGATTCTCGCGCGACATTATGCGAGAGCTGTCCGAATTGAGGCCAGATAATTTGACCGGCGCACTTTACATTGTGAAGGACTATCTTGTCATTCTTGCGTGTGCTTATGCGACGATACGAATCTCGTGGTGGCTCTACCCGCTTGCAGTACTCATAATCGGCGCGCAACAACGCGGACTGACAACTATCGCGCATGATGCCGCGCACCGGACGCTTGCCAGGAGCACCGGATGGAACTACGTGCTCGGCATTGTCTTCGCCGCATATCCTGTTTTTCAGCGGCACTGGGCTTATCGCTACTCGCATGTTCATCTGCACCATCCATATCTCGGCGACCCTGAAAGGGATCCTGACCTGAAGTTCTTTATATCATCGGGCGTGTATGATGTGCGCCCGCCACGTGAATACGCGTTTGCCATTGTCTGGAAAGCGATGTTTGGCGGAGCGACGGTACGCTATCTCAAGTATCTATGGAGTGAGCGGTTTCTTATTTCTCGTGAGGGGAAAAAAGACATCGACAGGCGGGGTGCTGCCATCGACACCTATGGATTTGCGATATTCTGGCTGATTGTCATTTTCGGCTTTGCCCTGACGCAATCGCTGGATTTGCTTGTGCTGTTCTGGCTTGTTCCATATCTAACCACGTTCCAAGCCTTGGGCTGGTTCATTGAACTCGCTGAGCATTCGCCAATGTGTGAGACCGAAACCGAAGATGTGTACTTGACGCGTAACCGCAAAGGCAATTAGATCGAGCGACTGCTGGTCGGCGCGAACCTTGATGAATATCATCTGGAACACCATCTTTCGCCAGGCGTGCCTTTCTGGCACCTGAAGCGGGCACAGAAGATCGGTTGCGCGATCCGCGATATGCTGAGGTTGCAGAGTCATGGGGAGGACTCTTCGCTAGTGGACCAAAAGGGCAGCCAAGTGTCACCAACCAGCTGCTCGAGCGGAGCAGGCGGCTGTACGAGGCCCAGCGCGGACGGTTAGCAGGGGAGGGCGTGGTCAATGAGTGATACACGTCGCCATCTGGGCTGCGCCGACGTTAGAGTCACAGCCAATCGTCATCTTCAAGACGGCGTTCACCGCGACTGGTTGCGGCGGCGCTATATCGAGGCGCTGACTAGACACGCGTCGGTCGAGTGCGTCATCTTACCGACGATCGACCGCGATCTGCCTTGCGACGCGATTTTCCAGAGATTACGCGACCTGATGCGTCGTCTTGACGGCCTTGTTCTAACTGGCGACGAATCAGATCTCGATCCCGGGATCTTTGACAGGAACGGTGGCGCTTGGGCGCTTGCTGAAGACGACATTGTCGCCTGCAGGACGGATCGTCCGCGAGACAGGCTGTCGATGGTTGCGTTGATGGTGGCGGAAGAACTGGATATGCCAGTATTGGGAATTTGCCGCGGTTTGCAGGAGATGAACGTTTACCGTGGCGGCACATTGCACGAAGATCTATCGTTGACGCACAAGGGGATCTCGCATCGCGAAAATCCAGAGATTCCTCGCGACGAACACTACCGTCCGGTCCATACGGTTAAGGTCGCTTCCGGCGGCTTGCTGTCGTCCGTTATCCAGGGCGACGAGTTATGCGTCAATTCGTTGCATAGGCAAGGCATCGCGGAGCTTGGTGAAGGAATCCGAGTGGAGGCAGTAGCGGGGGACGGTGTCGTAGAAGCGCTGTCATATAGGAATTCACGCACCTTTCAACTGGCGCTGCAGTGGCATCCAGAATGGCATGCTTCCAGCGATGTAATCAGCCAGAAGATTCTGGGCGCCTTCGGGAGAGCCTGTGAGGCATATAACGCAGCGGTCCACTGAGATGCGGAGATTAGCCGGATTTTGTGTCGATAGTTGTTCCTTTCGGGAGTGATTTGCAAATCGAGGCGGGGCTTCATGGATTTTCATCTATTTGTTTTGTTTCTTGTTACTTTTACTGCCGCCGTGGCTTTGCCTGGTCCGAACGTCATTTTTGCCGTTGCTCACATTGAAGCACGGGCTCAAAATCGCAATTCCTGGCGCGATCGGATTTGGTACTGGTGCGGCCGTTCACGCAGCAGTCGTATTGTCGGGTGTTGGGATTTTTATACAGGATAACCAATGGGTGTTACTTTATGTCCGATGGGATAGGGGCGATATATCTTGGATGTCTTGCCATTATTGCTTTTTGTAGGAAACGGGAGTCAAGAACAGAAGATGGGGTGCGCTGGAACTCCAGACAGGTGTTTGTCGATTCCCTCATTGTCTCTCTAGCGAACCCTAAGGGGTGGTTGGCCACATTAGTTACGTATCCCAGTTTCATCAGCCCATCCGGTTCCTACCTTGGGCAGGCGGTTCCGATGGGAGCTGCGGCAACGGCGATCTCCGTCGGGGTCTATTGCGGATATATGTTTCTTGCAGATCGCGCAAGCGTGGTATTGATCAACAGATCCATGCTTGAGAAGATTACGGGCGCACTTTACGCATGCGTCGCAGCCAGCTTGATCTTCTTAAACAGGTGAAGACCTAAACTTGCTCGCAGTCGGTCAGACGTGGTGTTGTTGGTATGCCGTACAGTCTTGCGGGTATCGCGTAGTTTCGAAACGGAGGTTGTGCTTCCATGCCGATCAAGGTTCCAAAAGGTTTGCCGGCTGCAATTGCTTTACAAAAAGAAGGCATCAAGGTAATGGAGCACGAAGCTATGTATCGGCCGATTGAACGTCCTTTGCATATTGGTTTGCTAAACCTGATGCCCAATAAAATAGAGACGGAAATCCAGATTGCACGTCTCCTCGGTGCAACGCCCATATTGGTTGACCTCACCTTGGTAAAGATAGCCAGTCATTTACCCAAGAACACACCAGCAATTCATTTGGCGTCGTTTTACCAGGATTGGGAAGAGATAAAGGAGCGGATATTTGACGGCTTTATTATTACCGGCGCACCGGTTGAGTTGATCCCGTTTGAGGAAGTGGCGTATTGGAACGAGTTAACTCAGATTCTCAACTGGACTCAAACCAACACTCTGAGCTGCTTCAACATCTGCTGGGCCGCACAAGCGGCGCTATATCATTTCCACGGTCTGCCTAAGTACACATTGAATGAGAAGGCTTTTGGTGTCTTCAGGCACCAAGGCGTGGGGTCCACATCACCGTATCTGCGGGGCCTGTCAGACGATCTCTTTGTTCCCGTCTCCCGATGGACGGAAATGCGACGCGCCGACATCCCACCAGGCAGCGGTATCTGTGTGCTCATCGAATCGCCGGAAACAGGCCTGTGTCTGCTTGATGACCCGAACCATCATTCCCTGCATATATTTAATCACCTAGAGTACGATTCGCAAACGTTGGCAGACGAGTATCTCAGAGACCGTTCACTTGGTCGTCGGGTAAGTATTCCGGCAAATTATTTTCCGGAGGATTGCGAAGATCTTCGGCCGCGCAATTGCTGGCGCAGTCACGCCAACATAATTTTCGGAAACTGGACAAAACAAATTGGCATGATCAAGCCACATCAAGATTAGATCACTCGTTTGCCGGGTCAAATTTGTCCGCGCATAGTGGATTGGGTGCGCGTGCCGGAAGAGCTTATTTACGTTCCGCGGGAGGGAATATGAATCTGAAATTCGAAGAATTGAAACGGGATGTTGCTTCGGGTGCTATTGATACAGTTATCGCTTGCATGGTTGACATGCAAGGTCGGCTTGTCGGGAAGCGGTTTCAAGGGGACTTTTTCGTTAAGCATGGCTATCTGGAAACGCATGCCTGCAATTACTTGTTGGCCAATGATATCGAGATGGAACCGGTGGCAGGGTACACGTGTTCAAGTTGGGAAGCTGGATATGGCGATTTTGTGCTCAAGCCCGACCTTTCGACATTGCGGCGCATTCCTTGGCTTGAAGCGACGGCGTTGGTAATTTGCGATGTTTTCGACCAGTGTCAGGAGCCCGTTGCTCATTCGCCGAGGCAGATTCTACAGGAGCAGCTTCGTCGTCTGAACGAGAGGGGAATGGCCGCGTGCTTCGCATCGGAATTAGAGTTCTACCTATTCGATGAGTCTTACGAGTATATATCGATGAAGAAATTTCGCGACCTCTTAACCTCTGGAACGTACAACCAAGACTACCATATCCTGTCGACCTCGCGACAGGAATCGGTCATGCGTCGGATAAGGAACGGATTGCACGGTGCGGGAATCGCGATCGAATGCTCGAAAGGGGAATCGGGGCCTGGGCAGGGCGAAATCAATGTACGCTACGCCGATCCGCTAGTGATGGCTGACCAACATACGCTAATTAAGCACGGCACCAAGGAAATTGCATCCCAGGAGAATAGAGCCATTACGTATATGGCCAAGTGGAACTACCAGTTGGCAGGTTCTTCCAGCCACATTCATTCCTCCCTGTGGACACTAGATGGAGCTCCGCTTTTTTTTGACAGAAATTCGCCCTATGGCATGGCCAATGTTATGCGCCACTACCTTGCGGGTCTTCTGAAGTATTCGAGAGACATCACGCTGTTTTTAGCGCCATACGTTAACTCATATAAACGATTTCAAGAAGGGACGTTCGCGCCGACCAAGGCGGTCTGGAGCCCAGACAATCGTACGGCTGGTTTCAGGGTTTGCGGCGAAGGCTCGTACGCGGCTAGGGTCGAATGTCGGATCGGAGGCGCGGATCTCAATCTGCGTATTTCGGCGAACGTGACCGCCGATTTCGGGAACGTGACCGATTCGGCGGGGTTGGGCGTTGCGCGGTGTTGATTGTAGATTTCCTTGTTAATTCTGGTCGAGTTCGGGCTCCAGGACGTTGGGTTTTGGGGATGCCTTTCTGAGGGATTCACCGGTAAGCGTGATCCGATGATGACGCTGCATGAGGCGGTCGAGCATTGCGTCGGCGATTGTCTCGTCGCCGATCCATCCATGCCAGTGCTCAATCGGTAACTGGCTGGTGACGATGGTCGCCTTTCCCGCCGAGCGGTCATCGATCATCTCGAGCAAATCGTTTCGAACCATCGCATCGAGGGGCGCCATTCCCCAATCGTCCAGTAGAAGCACGTCGACGCGGGCAACCTGCAGCAGCCATTTTGTGAAGCCGCCGTTGCCGTGCAGATCGCGAAGCTCCTCGCCAAGTCGCGGCACGCGCAGATACAAGGCTGAATGCCCGCGCCGGCAAGCGTATTGGGCCAGGGCACAAGCGAGCCACGATTTC
>NZ_JBKGUA010000107.1:0-10028 GCF_046543485.1 Paraburkholderia sp. EG304
GCGTTGCGACGAATATTATGCCGAGTAATTCGTCACCTCGATCACGACAGTCCGCTGCCGGCCAACTGCGTCACAACATAAAACCCAACTTGGGATAATGGGCCTTATGCGGAGTTCGGCATAAGGCTCATGCGAGACGGAGCTTCGTCGACGCGCTCAAGGGGCAGAGGAAACCCGGTTGCCGCGTAGCGCAGGCACTCAAGTACTTAGAGGCACTGTACTAGGTCGAGCGGCTTGCCAAAGGGAATCGGCCTGAAGGCGAGACGCGTATCGGCTACATGTACCGCCTGCGCCAGCAGCACAGTGTTCCATTGCTCGAAGCATTCAGCAAATGGCTCGATGAGCAGACCCCTGAGGTGTTGCCCGAGAGCCTGCTGGGCAAGGCAATTGGCTATACACGCAACCAGTGGGAATACCTGAGCCGCTATGTGGCAGATGGGCTTGCCCCGGTAAACAATAACGTCATGGAACGCGATATCCGCCCCTTCTGCACAGGCAGAACTTCGGGGCTGTTCAGCGACACCTTTGCCGGAGCAAAGGCGAGCGCCATGGTGTACAGCTTGATCCGGACCTGTCGGGCCTGCGGCGTCGAGCCCTATGCGTACCTGCTACACGTGCTGACCGAGTCGCCGCAACGCGCGCCGGATGCGGACATCAGCGATCTGCTGCCGTTCAACTATGCGAAGCGCAGCGCCGAGTCGAAAGCGAGCTGACACACAAGACGCGCGCAGGCCGCCACGTCGGCGCACACTCCCCGAACACAATTGGAAACATCGCCGGTCAATATCGACCGTCGCGATGGGGCTACGCACGCGCGCAGAATGCAAACGATTCCTCATTCGCTGTGCTAAATCTAGCGCTTACGGTGTAGAGGTATTGATCACGGCGACGCGTCGGAGGACGCGGGTAATTAGGACCCGCTCGATGCCGGGCAATGCGCACGACGGTCATCTCATGGAAGAAGCGCTGGACTACGCGGCGATTCTCAGTGACGTCCAACCTGAAATCGTGATCGTCGACCGTGGTTGCCGGGGGCGCCGAACCGGACAGCGTTAGGGTCTACCACCCCGGTCTGCGCCGTGGCATCACGCGAACGTTGCGCGTCATGATCCGGCGGCGTAGCGCGATTGAGCCGACCATCGGGCATATGTAGACGGATGGCGCGGTAGAACGCACTTCCAAACGATTAAAATATTAAACAATCGTTATGGCATTAAAAAAACGTTTTATATCAGTGTGACTGGTAATTAGTGATATCGTGGCATTTATTTTGCACAGTATCAGAATCCGAGGTTTAGACCTTGTGCGCGGCAACGAATTTGCGCAGTTATAGGCATCCCCGTCTGGCGCTCGATGGCCTTCGTTGCCGACGTGGATGATGGCTAGTTGACGAGTGTTTTACTTACAAAGGAAGGCATGAATTTCTTTCGCGAAAACGTTCTCGGCGCTGTGTTGCTGCTATGCGTTCTTTGTGCAGGATCGGCTCATGGCGATTTATCACTGTCCGGGACTCCGCCGGACCCGATGCGGTATTGACCAGCATAATATCCTATACAGGAACTGTCACGCTTGAAAAGGCCAATGACTTGGTTTCTGCGTTGGAACAACGCCAATCACGGGCAATGCGGGCCACTGAAAATCAGTGGCACAAGATTGTCGCGCTGATCTGATGAAGTTACCTGCCGGCGGGACGTCATAGACCCGCGAGGCAGTTCTGGGCGGCAATGGGCGTACTTGCATGGATTCGACCACGGCTGAGCCGTGCGAGGGCGTGCGCGTCGCGTTCTATCGGGCAACACCTACGGAGGCAGCATGACCTGCATTGTGGCGCTGACAGATGGCAAGAAGGTTTACATGGGTGCGGATTCGGCAGGAGCGGGGGGTGGGTCCATCACCGTGCGCGCCGACCCCAAGATTTATCGGGTGGGACCGTTCCTGATCGGCTTCACCACATCCTTCAGGATGGGGCAGCTTCTGGGCCATAGTCTGACCGTCGCGCCGCGCCCTGAGGGCACCGATGTGTTCGCCTTCATGTGCACGACGTTCATTGAGGCGGTACGCGCTTGCTTTACCCGCGGCGGATTCGCGCGCAAGGACGGTGAACGCGAATCGGCTGGCACTTTTCTGGTTGGGTACATGGGGCGCATCTTCCAGATTCGCGGCGATTATCAGGTTGCTGAACGCGCCGTGAACTTCGATGCCTGTGGTAGCGGCGAACAGGCGGCGCTGGGCTCACTGCATACCACCGTCGGTGTGCCGATGCGGCCGGACGTCAGACTCGAACGCGCTTTGGCCGCGGCGGCCGAATTTTCAACGGGAGTCCGTGGCCCGTTCCGGATAGAAGTGCTGGACGGCCAGACCGCTCAACGATCGGTCGAAGAAGAGGTAAGCGACGTTTGATCTACCTGCCGCTCACTTACGACGAATGGGTGATGGTTGAGCCGCTCTTCGGTTCGCAGACGCTTGGCCTTGGCCGTCCGCGCGTCGCCAGTCTGCGGGCTGAAAGCCATCGTGCATGTGCTGACCAAGGAATGCCGCTTGGGGCATCTGCTGCAGAACCTCGGCTTCCCGTCACACATTACCGCCCGGCACAACTCCAAGCGCTGGCAGCAGAAGGGCACGATGGACGTCGTGCTTGCGGCTCCCGGGGTCGCTCGGTCGCGTACTGAGGCAGAGCCATGCCCAGAAGGCGGTCGGCGTACACGTCGCGCGCGGCGGGAATGAAGATCTTAGTCACGGTGCGGTACGAAAACCCCTTCGCCGAACAGCAGGCAGGTTCTCCGGAGGATCAAGATGGTGCAACTGAAAGTGGCTAAAGGCGAGAAAGTCTTCGATTATTTGGGAGGGCGTAGCATTCGGTCACTGATGTTCTATGTGAACGGAAAGGAATACGACAGATTGGTCGTGACGTCTATTTAAGGCTGAAGGAAACGGTCAAGAAATGGCTGCCTCAATACGATGTCGTTGGGCCTGAAATCATCGAGGGTCAGTCAGGAGCGAAGAAGTGGTGCGCCTTCAACGACGATGCAGCGCTCAAGGCGTCGTCAGTAGCGAAGTTACAGAACGAAATGACGCAGAACTAGAGGGAGCAGGCCAACGCGAATCCTTGCTGGTGATCAGAAATTCGAGGCAGTCTACAGTATTGACGGCCGATTCTTCCGGCGCTTCATCGGACTGGCGCGGACGCGCCCGCGCGCGTGGCGTTCGTGGCTCCTGTCGGTGTGCATGTTGCGTTTTCGATCGTGGACACTGCACTCGGTGCCAAGCTGTCGTTTATCACCACAGAAATGAGGGTTGCACTGCTGTTGCGCCACGCGGTGCATTACTGCCACCTGTTCGCCCTTTTTACGTTGGTGAGTCTTGTGATCAATGGTGGCGTGGTTATCTGTTCTCCAGCTTATAGTCAGTCGGTTGACCTTGCACCGGCACGCGTGACTGACACGCGACCTGGTGCGGGGTTATCTGCGTGGCCGTGCGCATTTTCCCGTCGAGCAGGACCTCTGTGAGTGTCGGGCATCGACCGTCGCTGCTCGCGTATCACACCCTAGGGCTGAAACTGCAAGGGGATAGGAATGTGCGTGAAAAGGTGGAGCGACTAGGACGTAGTCGTTTTGAGCGCTGCAGTTGGCCGAGATCCGTTATCGTGAATCAACCAGCGATATGCGGTGGACTAGGCAAAATCTGACACTTGTTGGGTTTTCATGCTGGCGCGCATCGGCGCGGAGGACGTAGCGGGTAGCGGCGATGCACGTCGCGAACACCGAGGAGTCCGAGACTGAGGAGCAAAAGGTAATCCGTGCCAAGGTCGGCACGCTCGGGTTGGCCCATCAACTTGGCAATGTCAGTCAGGCCTGTCGGGTAATGGGTCACTTGCGGTCGAGGCTGCCGTTGCCGAATAGCGGGGAGGGAAAGCGCTTGTTCAGAAAACGGACGGAACTTGTGCGATCTCTGTGAAACGCCGCTACGCGGCGAAACGCTCCCCGAGCTGTTTGCGGTAGGGTGAGGCGCATAGCAGATGTCGCTTGAGCGTGAAGTGCTGTGAGATCGAGCCGAAGCTCGATGAGAAAGTCTGCGTGCGCTCAGGATCGCGGAAGCCGCGCATGCGTCGCTCGCGTTCACCTGTCGCCGACTGAGGACTGCTTGCGGCCCGATTACTGACCTGAGCGCGGGCTGCGCCGGAACGCGCGACTTGCTTCAAACCTTTGAAGATAAAAGGTTCATCGAAGGAAGCCGAGGAGCTTTAGGGAGCGATTGCGTAGCCTGAGACCTGAGTTTAAGGAACTCAGGAGGCGGGTTGGTTCGATCGCATTGCACTGCAGGCACTGGCGTGCTGGATGGGTTATCGTTGGGGTGCGTGGAATGGCCGCAATGTGAAGGCCAGACGCTATCGCTGTAACTGAAGCCGGTGAAGCAAGGCTATGTACCGCGAGCAGTGCGGAGCGCGGTGCCGGCAGATCCATGAGACGACGGTTCGGTGCGTCCGCGATCTCCCGCCGTTCGAGTACCGGGTGGTGCTGCATGTGCTGCGCCACCGGGTTTGGTGGGCATGGTCCACGTCTGCCAGCCCAGATCGTAGAAGGCAGCCACCGCCTGTACGCCGGGCGCCTGCACCAACTTCTCGCAGGCCTTGGCACACCACGGTCAAGTTGATCGACAAGATGCGCCCGCGCGCTCGTGTGACCGAGCCGGACTGGTCGATGATCCTCTATCTGTCGACGGACGAGTTTGCGCTTCATAAGGGTCATCGCTACGCGGTGGTGGTGGTCGATCCGATCGGCCGACAGGTGCTCTTGATCGGTCCCGGACGTTCCCGCGAGATCGCGCGGGCCTTTTTCGAGCGGCTTCCTGAAGGCGTAGCCGGGCACATCCAGGCAGTTGCCATCGATCTGGCGATGGCCTATGAACTTGAGATCACCGCCCACTGCCCACAGGCGGAAATCGTCTGCCACCTGTTCCACGTCGTCGCCAAATACGGGCGGGAAGTCATCGATCGCGTGCGCGTCGATCAGGCCAACCAGCTTCGCCATGACCGGTTAGCCTGCAAGGTCCTGGAGTCCAGCCAATGGCTGCTGCTGCGTAACCGCCGCACCCTGAACCTGAGCAGTCGGTGCACCTCAAGGAGTTACTGGCCGCTGACCAGCCGCTGTTATGCATTTACGTGCTGCGCGACGAACTGACACGGCTGCGGTTCTACCGCAAACCCGCTTCGGCAAAGGAGTGGGAGAGTGGTTCGAGCAAGCCCAGCAAAGCGGGATTACCGCTCTGAAATTTGGTCGTCCGATGCTGGACGGGACATGCTCATCACGGTTCGTCAATGCAAACGCTCGAACTAAGTCGCTGACAAGAATCGCCACGGCATCAAACGACTCAGGAAACCGATTTTCGATTTTCGAGGTTCTCCAGTGCGCGCGCATTAAGCTGCCATCGACGTCGGCACTAATACAAAAAAAGGAAGGGCGGATACTGGTATGATTAAAATCGACCAAATAGCAATCCGTCAGGATCTTCGTGTTTCCGCGCCATTGCGGCAACACTCCGAGCAGGCGCCGACCGGTGGTGCGGCTAAAACAGGTAGATGCCACTGCAATTGCGGACGACTTCAATTCGCACTTCCACCAGCAGAGGGTCGTCTACTCACAGCAATATACGATGATTCCAATGTCCTCGGTCCAGTCGCATAGCAGCGTCTTAACCACGCGAAGTCGATCACGCCCGAGACCGTTAACGGGCACCGCCTCACACACAAGGTGGATGCGGTAACTATGGCCATGCAGATTCTGGCGGTCGCCTTCATGCCAGTAGATCCGGTGCCCGCATGAGATGTCGTGATAACGCTCGCCTGTACGAAGTCGAAAATCTATTGCCGTCATGCGATGGTCAGGAATTCGTCGCATCCGGCTTTGCGATCCCGTGGTAAGCCCCGCGTGACACCGCTCGTCATGGTGGTTGCTGGTGAGGCATGCCACGCGTCGTCGTGCGAATGCGTCGCGCGGACCGCCACGCCGCAATCCCCGCAGTTTTATTAGTGTCTTGATCGGCCCCGTCATGGCCGCTGGCGAAGCTGGCAGGGGCTAGCATGGTCACTGTTCGTGACCCATATGCAGTACCGTCGCATCGTAGTGCGAGCGGGTGTTCCAATTGCAACAGTCGCACATCTGCGGGCAATAGTACTTGAGGTAGCTCATGATCGTGAAAAAAGTCGACAAGCTCGTGGGGTAGAAGTCTGCACAGTGAATGCGGACCGTCGCCGCGGGAAGCAACGGAAGGCGACTGAGGAAGTGAACCGTTTCGATTCCCCTTAGGAGAATCTGGATGTGTGATTCGCTCAGTGCAAGAACAAGCTAGAGCGTCAGGGGTGCTGGTACGCCAAGGAGAAACTTATCGTCCCGTTCACGGCCCGATGCTAGGGGCGGTGCTCCGGAAGCAAACCGTATACGGTGCGCGCCATCACATGCTTGGGTTACGTATCATTGCCAGCCCCACTGCCGTCGTCCCGCCGCCTGTTCGCTGCGCGTACTGGGCTAGAACGGTGGTCAACAGCGGCTGCATTTAGGCCTGGCTCCTAGGATGTTCGGTGCGGTGTAGCCGGTCGACCGTTCTCGTCGTCTGCCATCACCAAGTAGATGAGTACGAGGAGGAATGTCACGAAAAAGTAAAAAGCAGTTTGGAGACCGTACCATTGCTTTGACATCCACATACCAAACCATTCGCCACCGATCATCATGAAAATCACTTGCCACGTCAGAAAACCCAGCGTAATTCCCGAAATGGCCCACCCTCGGGCCGATAGGAACGTTGCATCGCCATCATGGCGTGCACGCATCAAATTTAGCCCGCCCAATCAGCACAGGGCAGCCGTCAGTATCTGCATCGCAATAATGGTCACTTAGCCTGCATGATGGACCTGCGTCCGGCGGATTGACCGATAGAGGATTCCGTTTTCCGGAAAAGTCTTATCCATTAAAAACACATGATGTACGGAGGCGAAGTTGTGGCGTAATCGGTAATGTTGTCGATGGCCACGACCGAGGTAAGCAGGTCCATTGCGAGTACCATTGCGGCTTTGGAAAGGCGGACTGAGTCAGACAGACTTTCCTATTATTCTGATTGCACTGCCTCGCGTTAAGGGCGGTTCGGGCAACCCAAAAAATTGCTCACGTCAGTCTTCTCATTACAGCGCTCACAAAGATGGCGGGGCGACAGAAGGAGGGCGCACGGATTCATTCTCCGGCCCCAAGGGTTCTCATTTCTGGCATTCGCAGTTGTGAGGCGAATAATAGTCCCAGCCCCCAAAACGACATTCAGTCAGTAATTCGATAAGTTCGTGGAGAGTTGGCGGACGGACGTGCTTTCATGCTCCCGCTAAAGCCTCTTTAGTTCGTCGACTAGCTCATCGACTGTGCGTCGATAAGTTGATGGTGACTTTTCTTTCATGCGTTTGATCGCCTCTACAATTTGCTGGACGGTTGAGGGACTATTATTTTTGAGCTCTTGAATTCCGTCTCTCATGGAGACGAAGCTCTCATAGTCATCGCGACTGGCAGGGGAAAGAGCGCTTCTTTTATGAGGATCAGTGGAATAGAATTCATCGGCCATGGGTGTCAAGACAGCAAGTATTTCTCCGAGCTGATGGCCGTATGAGTATCGCTTTATAATAGCGCGTTCCTTTGCAGGATCTCTCGCGCCCGTAATGTTCAGATTGAATAGTCCGATTTGACCTACCGCCTCGCCCCATGCAGATATCCACTGTGAAACGTCACCGGAAAATGGCAATTGGTTCTGGGTCAAAAGTCTGCGGCCCCATTCGGTCCAATCGGACGCGATCTCGGCTGGCGAGATTGGACGCGGTGGTTCTATTTTCAGTTCCTTGTTCATTTCCGACTCCTTTCGCGACTTCCATGAAATAGTGCCAATGTATGCAATCAGCTCAATCGCGATCAAAAGATGTGTCTGTAGCTTGATGTGACATCGATGGCGTATGCTTTCGGTCCCGGTTTTCTTCGACGATTTCGATCTTCACCGTGTGGCATCGTTCAACTCTACAAAGCTATTTAACTGCCGGCTACCAAAGGCGTCAAGTACAAGTGTTCAATCTCGAAGGCGCGTGAGCTTGGATGCCGTCCACGGATGTCTAACCGTCATTACCGCTCAACTGAGCACTGCGCATAGTCGCCCGGAGATGTGGGCCCAAAGTGCAGTGTTGTCCATTGGAGATATGCTTGCGCTAAGACAAATCAGCTCGCGCAACCTTCGATACGAGTCCATGCCCGTGATGTTTTGGACTGAATTTATCAGCACTGGCTACAAAATATCATGTCCTTATAAAGGCGATACCCGGAACCAGTCACCGAAATTGAGCAGCTACTGAGACTTGCATGCGCGCGGTCAGCCAAGGACTCTGTCGAAAGAACGGGTGAGTTTGTGCCGATGGTGAACGCGCTCCGTGACTTCGCGGTCGCCGTTGCGACGGCAACTATGTCACGGGGTGTGTAGCATGTCGATGCAAACGTCCAATCGATGATACGCGGTGGGCCAGGATTCGGGAAGTTTTCGCCAGAATGATTGTGGGCCCGTCGATATGAAAAGAAATCAAGTCAGTCGCCGGGTTGAGCAGCGGCACCTTTCGCTGGAATTCGAGCCGAGGCAGTGGATCTGAAGCGAAGGTGCTTTGGGCACCGCGGCTTCGACCGAGTTCCCCCTTGCGCTCTAACTCCTTGAGTTTGAGCGACATCAACGGCATCGTCATGTTGGCCGCTGTAGGCTGGGCTGTGTCCACAAAAAAGTAGTTTTTTACAAGCTATGTTTCGACCGTGCAAAAAGAATTCCCATGCCCTGTCGCGAGGCGTTTTTTGAGTGTGACGCGATGATGTGCGGGGTTCGTCTGACGCCTGGGAAGGGCGAAGTGCTGTTGGATCGGATCGGTCGATTCGGTCCTTTTGGTAGAGATTTGGTTCCTAAATGGATTTCTTGCAAAAACAGGCAAGTGGGCGTTATAGAAACATTTTTAGATATTACCGATGGGTTCGGCAATGACTCGCTCTTAAGAAGAATGCCGCTAGGTCTCCATGTTCTCTACGCGGTGCCAGAGCTGATTGGACGCCCTTTCCCCGGACGGTATGATACCTGCGTTAACTTTGGTGGTCCGAACCTCAGCTCCGACGATAGTTACTGGAAAAAACAATCCTCTTAGGATAGGGATATCTGCGGTAGTTTTACGCTGCTTCAATGTATTTTCACCATCGGCCTTCCGTCCATCGCAGGGCGGCAATGGCCATTTTGTTGCATCTAAGACGGGCGGATGTCGGGAGCGCGACAAAGCGACGGCGGAAATCGTTGGGGACGGGGACTGGGCGTCTCTTTCTCATGGCGTGCAAATTGCCCGAATGTGGCGCGGCACCTCGCCATAAGGAAGTCTGCTATGCTCACAAAACGCGACCGGCCCTCGGACGCTTGACGCCAGTGTTTGTCGAAGCGATCCCGCAGATCGGCTAACGGAGGCGGCTGTTGTCCAAGCCGCGCATTGCCCGCCAATCGCAATATTGCTTTGTTACTCACTGCTCTTCTCCGTTTTCGCAACAACAATTAACCATGTCGCGTGACCGCGGTGACGTATCGTGGAAACTGGTCAATTGCTGCACTGCAGGAACTTTCGAATGTTGCTGAGCATATCCGCAGCACATTTGATTGAAGACAACGAGCGGCTAGGAAGTCGGCGAGATACTCGCAAGCATGAAGTGCGTTTGGCACGCCTGCTTGCGAGTTGGTACACCTCACCCATGCAGGGCGGCAGTCGCTCAACTGCACGCCGCAACGATCTATCCAATTGGACATGCACAGATGGGCCAAGTTACTCGTTATATGCTGCTGACCGGCGCCAGCCGCGGTATCGGTCATGCCACAGTTAAGGCTACGCTGAACAAGCAGCTGAATTTGCGACGTGTCGGCGATGTAGAGGTGTTCAGGTCGTGAAGCCGACCGTCATCCTTTGGTTTTTGGCCCTTGCGGGCATTGCACGCGGGCGTTTTGCC
>NZ_JBKGUA010000108.1:0-9900 GCF_046543485.1 Paraburkholderia sp. EG304
CAGGAGATGGCATTGGTTCCACCTGAATAAAAGGCATTGAGCATCAAATCGACATCACAAACCGGCGCAGCGACTCATTGAAATGAAGTGCTGCTCGCCGGCGAGGGGTATTTCAACAGCCTGCTAGCTTTTGAAGCGTGACGACCACTGTTTGCCGAGATTCGCGGCCTGAATCTGCGAGCGTTTCAAGGGTTCCACAAAGCCTTGCGTGCCATCCACAGGTTGCCCAGAGCAAATAGTGTCGTGATCTGGGCGGTGTTCTTCATCAGCCCTCGGTACCGGCTCTTTGTATAGCCAAACTGCTGTTTGAGGACGCGGGACGGATGTTCAACCTTGGCGCGGATGCCGGCCTTCAGGCGTTCAATCCGATCGAATATCGCGTCCAGCTGATCGGTTAGGTCCAGTTGTCTGCGCCTGCCTGGTCGCATCGCGACATGCCAGCGAACCGCGCTTACCTGGCAGCGCTTTTCGATACCCTGATATCCGGCGTCAGCGTACACATCCATTTCCTGGCCGTGCAACAGCGCTTCGGCCGCATTGATGTCATGAACGTTGGCGGCTGTGCCGATGACCGTGTGGACCAGGCCCGACTCTGCGTCCACGCCGACGTGCGCTTTCATCCCGAAGTACCATTGATTTCCCTTCTTCGTCTGGTGCATTTCCGGGTCCCGTGTACCAGAGCCGTTCTTCGTCGAAGTGGGTTCGGAAATCAAGGTAGCGTCGACCGCCGACCCCACCTTCAGCATCAAGCCTTTCTCGCCTTTCTCGCTCAGGATCTCATTGACCAGCGTGAGCATCTGCGCAGCCAGGCCGTGCGTTTCGAGAAGGTGACGGAACCGGAGAATCGTGCTCTCGTCCGGCAAACGCGTCATACCCTCGTCCAGCCCAGCAAATTCACGATACAGCGGCACGTCATAAAGCGCTTCTTCCATCGCCGGGTCTGACAGACCAAACCACTGCTGCATGAAGTGGATCTGCAGCATCGTCGCAATAGGAAACGGCGGCCTTCCAGTCTTACCCCTTTGGATAGTGCGGTTCGATCAACGCAATCAACCTCGACCATGGGACAACGCGCCTCATCTCATCGAGAAGTTTCCGCTTGCGCGTGCGTTTCGTTGACAGATCCAGACCAAGACCGGGCTGTGTCATCGAGGTACCCCTTAAACCTGCATTCTCCCAGGATAGTCCACCGGGACGTCAACGCCAGGACTTTTGCAGACTTTCCCTAAATATTTCTAACGATATTGTCACGTTGCTGAATGAGTTGGATGAATCTGGATCGCAAACAACTCGCATCCCGATTCGCTGCGTGGCGGGAATTCGCCGACATGGCTCAAAATCCGTTGACTGTCTTGTTAGCGATTGACTCTTCGGCGCATTCCACGCTACTGCCGACAAGTTGACGGTGCTGCGAGATACGCTAGACGTCACGGCTTCTGCGATTGCACCAACACGTCTTTTACTGGAAGCTGCTCAAGCTTTCACCGATTGCTCAAGACGGTCGAACGACAACGAACCTACAACGCCAAGCGGCCGGATCAGTGCACTCGTAGTAGTCAGGGTTGTACGGGCCATTTTTTCTGCGCCATTGATTCAGATCGCGCAAATCCAAAGCCGGTAGCGGGGACCTAGGTATGTACTGTAGATTTACATAGCCCCCCCTGGAAAGTTCGTAGGAGCACTTGACTAACGCTGATTGACCGGTGCCGGCATTATCAAGCTGCGCTGGATAAAACGTGGCCGAGGAAAATTCCTTGATACTACCTTCGTCCGGCCCTTTCACAATACCTAGCCATATACCCTCGTTATCGCTGGCTGTTGCGGTGTACACACTCCCTGCCATCTTGATCTCGCCGCGCATCGGGCAGCCTTCGAACGTTGCAGCAGACACGTGATAAGATGCGCCGAGCGCAAACGTAAGAACGAAAAGGCTCTTCTTCATTGTCTCGAATCATCTATGTTGTAGGGGGGGCATCCATAAATCACTTATACATGAAATAATGAATTTTATAATAGATCTTGATGTGAAAGTGATTTCGTGTAAGGGATAGTCAATTGTCACTTTCGATGATCTGAAATTCTTCGCGAATAAAATTTAGTACTCGGGTTTATACCGCAATAGCGGCGACCACATCAAACAAAGACTATTTATGCTGGAGGCAATATTTTTGATGGGGGGTGCGGACGAAAACTTGGACTACCTGGAGGTAGTTCATGTACTCGTATGAAGAGCGTCTTCGAGCGGTTCGGCTCTATCTAAAGTTGGGAAAGCGCCTCGGGGCGACCATCCGACAGCTGGGTTACCCGACAAAGAATTCTCTGAAAGCCTGGCGTCGCGAATACGAACAGTGCAATGATCTACGGGATGGCTATGTCCGTTCGAGGCCGCGGTACTCGGCTGAACAGAAGAAGGTTGCCGTCGATCATTATTTGAGCCATGACCGCTGTGCTGCCGCAACCTTGAGGGCTTTGGGCTATCCGAGTCGCGAGACGCTTGCAGCCTGGATCGAAGAACTGTGCCCTGAGATCAGAAAACGTACTGTTGGCAGATCAGTTGGTAGCGTTCCAAAATCACATAAAGTGAAGCAGGCGGCGGTCATCGAGCTGTGCACCAGAGAGCAAAGCGCACGCGTGGTTGCCGAGAGAACAGGCGTGAGTAGGCCGACGCTGTATAACTGGAAGAACCAGCTACTCGGTCGAGAGGTTCCAGCATCGATGAAACGCAAAAAGCAGCCAGCGCCGGACCATGAACGTGCGGAACTGGAACAATAGGTCGAATCGCTTCGACGCGACATCCGGCAGTTGCAGCTTGAGCACGATATCCTGAAGAAGGCGAACGAACTGATAAAAAAAGGAATGGGCTTCGACCCGCAACTCCTGAGCAACCGGGAGAAGACGATGCTGGTTGATGCCCTGAAACAGACCTATGCGTTGCCGGAGCTGTTAGCCGCCATGGGGCTTGCCCGAAGTTCGTACTTCTATCACCGTGCACGTCTGTTGGTTGCTGACAGGCACGCTGGCGCGCGTCGCGTCATCGCGGACATCTTCGAACTCAATCACCGTTGCTATGGATATCGCCGGATCCGCGCGGCATTGGGCAGGCAGCAGATCTTCATCTCGGAGAAGGTAGTGCGACGTTTGATGCGACAGGAAGGTCTGGCCGCTGCCACGACCAGACGACGTCGCTACGGCTCCTATCGCGGAGAAATAAGCCCCGCGCCGGAGAACATCATCAATCGTGACTTCTGTGCCGACGCTCCAAATCAGAAATGGCTCACCGACATTACCGAATTTCAGATCCCGGACGGCAAGGTATATCTGTCACCTGTGATCGACTGCTTCGACGGTCTCGTAGTGAGCTGGTCAATCGGCACGCGCCCGGATGCCGAACTCGTCAATACCATGCTGGATTCGGCGATCGAGTCGGTTGCTGGCTGCGAGCAGCGGCCCGTGGTTCACTCCGATCGCGGTGCGCACTATCGCTGGCCAGGATGGCTCTCACGGATGCAGGATGCCAGGCTGATTCGTTCGATGTCGCGCAAAGGATGTTCGCCGGATAATGCAGCCTGCGAAGGTTTCTTCGGGCGCCTCAAGACGGAGTTATTCTATCCTCGTGACTGGCGGGCCACGAGCGTTGATCAATTCATCGAAGTCGTTGACTCGTACATCCGCTGGTACAACGCAAAGCGGATCAAGGTCTCGCTCGGCTTCCTGAGCCCGGTCGAATATCGGCAGAGTCTCGGAATTGCGGCATAAATCAGTCCAAGAATTCCGCCGCACCCCCCTTCGTGGGCGACGATGAGATGGTGTCGGGTGTCGACGGCTACCTGGACGTTGTAGCCAACCACGCCCGTACCCTTGGCTTGCGAGATCATCGAGCGTGAGTCGGGGTCGGTCATCGAGATCTGCTTTTCCGGCAGATCGTTCAGAAGCTCTGCCGCGTGATCCAGCTCGCGCATCTGTTCGCGCAGCGTCTCGATCTTCTCCCGTAGCCGCTCAGTCTTCGCTTCTACCTCGGCTGGTTGAGTGCGATCGGCAGTCTCCAGCGCATCCAGATAACGCTGGATGCTTTGTTCGATCTGCTCCTGACGCCGCGCAATCTTGTTGGGCGTGAAGTTGTTGTCGCGGCTGTTGACCGCCTTGAACTTGCTGCTGTCGATGGCCACGACCGCTTGTGTGAACAGCTTCAGGTCACGGCATATCACGACGAAGCGACGGCATACGTTGCGAATACCATCACCATTGCTGCGCCTGAACTCGGCAATCGTCTTGAAGTCTGGCGCAAGCCGGCCGGTCAGCCACATCAGTTCGACATTGCGCTGGCACTCCCGCTCCAGACGTCGGCTCGACTGCACGCGATTGAGATAGCCGTAGATATAGATCTTGAGCAGCACTGTGGGGTGGTAAGACGGTCGACCAGTGATTGCAGGCGTGGCGCCTTCAAATCCCAGAGAAACCAGTTCGAGTTCTTCAACGAATGCGTCGATGATCCGGACGGGATTGTCTTCTGCAATAAAGTCATCGAGACATTCCGGCAGCAGCGTTGCCTGATTGCGGTCTGCACCTTCGACAAATCGCCCCATCTTCCCCTCTCGCGCCAACAGGTTGATTTAGTCTAGGCGATCAAGCACGTTTTTACACGGCCTCGGCCGGATTGTGTCGCAGACCAAGACAACCCATGAGGTTTTTCGCCAATCCGCAGCGTGATGATGCGCTGATTTGGGGTTCGCCTTCAGAGCTTGGCCAAGCTCCACCATTGGGCCAGGGTCGAACGCGTCGACTGTCTCCGGTGTGGGCATGAGGCACAGATCCAAGGTGCTCACCGCGTATTCCCAAGATTGGAGGGATTTCAGTGTCAACTTAGGGACGACGAACCTGTCGACGTGCTTCATCAGCGGCCAGTCACTCAGCACTGCTGCCATCGCAGCATCGTGCGGCCGGAGGAACAGCAGGAGACCATGTTCAGGGCGGCCGCCCCAAGCCTCAACATCCATGAGGAGCGCCCGCAGGTTCGCGAGCGCGCTTTCGACGTCGATCGCCGCCACCGCGTCTTCCAAGCACACCACAAGTGAGCACAATTCTGAGATCTTGGTGCCGAAAACCACGTCCAGCATGTCACCGCGGGTAGCCGGCATCTACAGAGTCGCCCCGAGGGCGAACGTAGAAATGTCGCCCCTCAGTTGGGACTCCGTGTGATTGTCGCGGCACGATACGGACCCAGGTCCGCGCCAGCTTCCTCTACGGTCACGCCCGCGCGGTCAGTGAAATGCACTAACAATTGCACGTCGCTGTCGTTGCTATCACGTACCAGAACGTGATCGGGCACACGACGCAGAACAGCTCTGGTTGCCTCAGCGATACCCGGCTTCACGCGATTCAAGTTGAAGGTGCCAAAACGCGTTGCCAGTGAGGACACCACGTGATCAGCGGACGCTTGGAGCTCCAATCGCTGTTCGTCGGTCCATGGAGTTGCGGGATAAACTTCGCCCAGCGCCCCACGTTCGGCCTCGATCTTATCGATGAACTCTCGGGTTACGTCATGCTTAGGCAGGTGGTCGTATGTCACGCAACCATGAAGCCCACCTTGAGTCGGCCAGATGGTGCGGGATACGAGGCCCGACACGGTTGCACCGAGGATGCCGGACGGAATTACCCAGTCCTCTGCAGAGCCAGCCAGCCAAGCGCGGCCGCAGGGGTCTGCTAGAACAACGAGGCGAGGCTCTGCTGGGAAGCGCTTGTCGTCGTCCAAGGTCCGCTTGAGCTCATCGGAGATTGCGCCTTTGCCGGTCCAACCATCCACGAAGGCGATCTTTTCGGCCCCATGCAGCTGGATGATGGCTTCCAGAGCCACCATGTCGATCCCGCGATCGCGAATGATGCTGACACCGTAGTGGTGAGTATCGCGGCCCATTTCGACGAGTGCCCGGCGCAGCAGGACACCGAGGGGCACGCCTGCGCGAACAAATGAAACCAGGGCGATGCTCGGCCCGGTGTAAGCGGCACTCAATGCCAATGCCAAGGCCTGAACATTGGAAGCCATACGAGCGCCGTTCCGCGCCAAGGCATGGGTGTAGAGACCCTTGTGCACGTCGGTAGGAGCCTGCTCGAAGCTTATCATCTCAGAGTAGTGCTTCCGGTTCGTCTGAATCAGAAGCTCCTTTTCCTCAACGGTAGTGGAGCTCATCTGCACGCGTTGCAAAAGGAAATGCACATCTTCAGGGGCGTAGCTGCCGCTGCCGACGGTGCTCAGGGTGGCGAGAGGATTACTCATTGATGAGCCCCTTCACTACTGTTGCCAGTTGACTGCGCGCCGGCGTTGACCACATGTGACAGAGGTCCATGAACCCCAAGTCGGAGATGCTGTCACCGAAGCCCAGGACCGGCCGCTCGCCGTGGACTTCACGATCGCGGCGCAACCATTCTTGAACGGCGAAGCGTTTTTCCAAACCCGCAGGCAGGAAGGCGAGGTTGTTTCCATTAACGTGGGTGTGCATGCATTCCAACATGCTTCGAGATTGAACTTCGGTCAGCAACTCGGTGAGCACCGAGTCGTTGGACTCGTTGTGTTTGGTCAGCACGTAGTGGCGCAGACCTTCCTCTTCAACTACCCAACTGCGCAGGGAGTAGCCCAGTTCTTTGCCGATTTGCAGGGTGGCCTCCCTCAGTGTCGACAGCCGGTCTTGAAAGGTCCGGAGCGACTCGGCCATCTGTGCGTGCCAGGGCTGGTCAAGCGATCCGTCAGGGCGGAGCATCACGCCTCCATGGGAGCAGATTGCACCTTCGGTGAAAGGAAGCTTGACGCGGTTGTAGGCCTCCACGCTACGTGCGGTAACCGGAACGACGTCGGCCGAGGCCAGCAGCCAGTT
Organism: Paraburkholderia sp. EG304; assembly: GCF_046543485.1. Classification (NCBI taxonomy): domain Bacteria; kingdom Pseudomonadati; phylum Pseudomonadota; class Betaproteobacteria; order Burkholderiales; family Burkholderiaceae; genus Paraburkholderia; species Paraburkholderia sp. EG304. Next base: position 6,867 of record NZ_JBKGUA010000108.1, read on the forward strand.
CAGGAAGAAGTTCTGGACCGGGTTCATATACCCGTTGGGCTGCCCATGCACGTCCAGGGTGGCGATGATTCGTGGGGTGGCGTCCGCCATCTTACTTGCGGTCTGGAACAGGGTGTCGTCGAGGTCCACGAATATCAGCGGACGATTACTGCTCATCGAAAATTATCTCCGCATTCAGGACATCAACCAGTTCTGCAGGGAGCGCTTGCGCCGGGTTTCTGTGCAGATAAGAACTCGGTCGAATTCACCGGGCTTCACGTTGTAGAGGAAGTTCGGAATACCGAGGCCATAGTTGTCAGGAAACGACAGCGCGTGCTCGATGGCGTGGCCTATGGCTATAGGGGACCTGGTGGTTGCGCTGAAGTAGACGTCTGCCCCGGCTCGCTCCGCGCGCTCTGCCAGCAGGAAGGGACGCCAGACGAACTCACCGGTACCCACTACGACGACTTTCTCGCCGGGCTGGATTTGAATGTTCGGTGCGAGCGTGTCGTCCACGTGGCGAACGCCCAAGCGCCCCCAGTCATTGCGGGGCGAGAGAGGCCATCCGCCTATAGAAACGGCGCCGACACCTAGCATATCCGGCAGAGGCGCGGACTGATCTTCGTGGAACTGATACGAGCCGCTCAGCAAGGATACGGCGGTGGTCGACTCTCCGATGGCCTTACGCACAGCACCCCCAGACCAGTCCGTCAGGACACACGTGACCACTCGCTCGATCTTGTTCAGGCCGGCTTCGATTAGTGCGCGGTGCAGGTTGAGAAAGGTCTTGCCGGTCGAAGCCTCATCGTCCACCAAGATTAAAGATCGGGCCTGGAGCATCAAATCACGAACCTCGGGATCGACTGGCAGGTGGATTAACTGGGTGCTGGCATGACTGTGCTCTTCCTCGAATCGAGAAAAGAGGTCAGTACCCAAAGGATGACGGGTACTGGTGAGGTACACGCTGTCGGAACGCGTGGCACTGTAAGCACGGTGCACGCCGGCACCGAGGCCAACTGCGGCTTCGGCGACGCCTATTACCAGCACTGGGCCGGGCAGGTCCGCTGGGATCTCGCTGACGAGGCTCTCGAAACTGGCAGCCATGATCGATGGCCGCGTCGGCACGAGTCGCCCCAGAACTTTTGACACGAAGAGGAATGCCCGCTTTGGATTCCGGCGCTCTGCGAAACCGAACAGGGTAGCCGCGGGCAAGGCGGCGGCGTCGACTTTGACCTCGAGAAGTCCCCGCTTAAGTTGAGCGCGTAGGAACGTCGGTACTACATTGCTGTCCATGAACTGCTTCCTTGCGAAACGCTGATCAATGAGCCGATTGCCGATTGCCGATGGCTTGGCGGTGCGACTCGCGGCTTTTAAAAACAGGACGGTCGTCGACGGCTGATTCTAAGCATCCGTGCGGGTGTATTTCCGGGGCACGGCTCTTTTCGACATTCTTCGTCGACGGCGGTGTCGCGACGATCGTGGCATCCACTGGCGTGCCTTCTTTCATCCCCGCGCTCGCATAGCGCGATGCCCATCTCATCGAACAGCTTTCGCGTCAACTCATGCTGCGACCAACAGGCGCCGAAACTTCACAGCGTGGCGGTATTCGGTAGGTTCTCGCGCGCCAAGTCGATGCCCGGGAACGCGCGCATCGCGAAACTGTCGTTCAGCGCGTCTTCAAGGACTTCATCCGTCAGGCCGTACCACTGTTCAAGAAAGTAGATCCGCAGCATCCGCTCAAGTCCCATCGGCGGGCGGCCCCATTCGCCTTTCGGGTAGTACGGCCCGGTCGCCAACAGCAAGCGCTCCCACGGTACCACTTTCTCCATCTCTGCAAGGAAACGCTGACGCCTGATCACTCGCTTCTTGTCCAGACTTCCTACTTCTGCAAAACCGAGCTACCGCTTCATGATCGTGGGACCGTTTCGTGAGCCTCTTGCTACAACGTCTTCGTCCTCGTCACCGACGACCGCCTAGCCGATTGATCAGCCTTTCCCACGTTTGATGCGAGGTCGAGGACCTAACAGGCTGTCGAAAATCGCCTCGTTTTGACAACCGCGGCAATGTTTAAAGGGATTTCGTATGCAATTCGTCGCTGAGTTGCACATGGATCGTCCGGGGCACACCACAGGCGAGTGAGCCAGCCGGCGCGTTTTCGCCCGGTGGCCGCGTCCGGCGACTCATTGCGCTGCTCCTCGCGGCACGGCCATCAGTATTCGGGCCATTCCGGTCAGGTTGCTCGCCAGCATGGTCAGTCTGAAGTGCTGGTGACCCGCTTGATGCCTCGATAGTTGGTCTGCCGAATTCTGCCAATGGTCTTGCCCCAACCGGAGTACTCTTCGATGCGTTTAAGTCTCACCTGGCTGATGCCGTAACCGGCGTGCCGCGAAGCGCGCCCATCAATCGCGCTTCCGTCTTGATGAGCAACGTTGCGCGCCACATGGGGCGTCACGTTGCGCGTCCGGCAATCACGAACAGAGTCGCACATGTCGTAAGCCTTGTCGGTCCCAACACGATTTGGTCGCGAAAAGGACACAGTCATAGCAAAGCGCGATAGCATAGAATTGCTTATTTCGCCAGCGAGTAGAATTGCTCAGTAGCAGATCGTTGAATTGTTCGGGCATTTGTTCTGGCAGACCTTGATCGGCGTCTCGCGTTCGGCGGTGAGCGCTTGTAGCGCCGCCAGATTTGATCCGCTTTTATCAATCGTCACAGCCTACGGTTCACCGTTCAGGGTCATCGCCTTTTCGAAGTCTCTCCGGGCCGCAGCCTTGTCACGACGGGCTCGCCGAAGGAAAGCGTTCGTGTTGCCAGCCTTGTCCGCGGCGCGGTACAAATAATATTTCCACTCGCTCCTCACGCGAATGTACGTTTCGTCCATACCCCAACTCCTGCTGCCCGCCGGCTTGCAGCGCCGAAACGGCTTCTCTAGCAGGCTGTTGAAATACCCCTCGCCGGCGAGCAGCACTTCATTTCAATGAGTCGCTGCGCCGGTTTGTGATGTCGATTTGATGCTCAATGCCTTTTATTCAGGTGGAACCAATGCCATCTCCTG
>NZ_JBKGUA010000109.1:0-9808 GCF_046543485.1 Paraburkholderia sp. EG304
GTTATCCGTTCTATTACTGCCATCGAAGCTCCCCGTGCCGGACAACCGGCGGCAGGACAGCTTACGCGGCGCAAAAGCGGACATTTGAACTTGGCCAGAAGCGGACATTACAACTTAGCCGCTACACGAATTTTTGTTGATAATTTATATTATGTAAAGTTCAAGCGGCTAACAAAGTCAAGGCCGGCATTTCTCTAAGGTTCAATGCGGAAAACTGTAACCTGCGTTACATATGGTCACATTGCGCACCTGCCCCCGATATCCATGAATGCCCACCGTGGCATCGCATCGAACTGCTGCGCCGTATTACCTGCGAGGCCAGCGCCGGCGCAGCGCCGTCCGCCGTGGCGGCCAATCCACAGCCGGAAGCTGTAGCTGCGGGCATCACGGTCAATATCGAGCCCGATCCGGCCGCGCCTGACGTGCCGCCCGACGAGATACTCGCATGGGTCGGCGTCCACGCGCCGCACTATCTGTCAAGCCAGCGCAGTTTCGCGCTGTACGTGCGCAGCTGGAACGTTGTCGATAAAGTCCGCGGCGCCAAACTCAACGGGACGTTCGCCGTGGTGCTGGCCCGCTGGCGCGTGCTCGCCGTCGATCTGCCGAAGGCGTGGCGCGGGCTGCCACCACGTGATGATCCGGCCGCGCTCACTGCAGGGCCGTCTGCTCGTACTCGTACTCGTACTCGTGATCGCGGTCGTGGTCGGCGTCTGGCTGATTACCGCGCTGTTCATCTGGCGCGACGCACGCGGCGAACTCGACGAACTGCTCGACAGTCATCTCGCCCAGGCAGCGGCGCTGCTGGTCATCCAGCAAACTCAATCGATCGACGACGATGACACGATCGATTCGCGTGTGCCCCACCCGTACGCGCCCAAGGTTGCGTTTCAGATCTTTCATGAGAGGCAGGCGGTCCTGCGTTCCGCCAACGCTCCAACAGCCCCCATGATTCCTGCGGATCGACAGATCGACCAGAGTTTCGCAACCGTGCAAATCAACGGTGAAGCGTGGCGGGTGTTTTCCACCAGCGGGCCGCATGAAGACACACGCGTGTATGTTGGTGAGCGTGTCGATTCGCGTACTTCGATACTGCTTGCAGTATCGCGCGGCACGTTGTGGCCTATGGCAGTTGCGTTACCGCTTTTGGGCTTGGTCACCCCGTGGGCCGTGCGGCGAGGCGTAGCGCCCCTCAAACGGCTGGGTCGTACGATCGCCCTGCGTGGTCCCGATGACCTTGCGCCTGTGGTGGTGACGCAAACGCCCGCCGAAATGTCCCCAGTGCTCGACGCCCTCAACCATCTCTTCATCCGCATTCAGACAGTCTGGGAAGCAGAGCGCCGGTTCACTGCGGATGCGGCTCATGAGTTGCGCACGCCGATCGCGGCGATTCGAACCCAAGCCCAGGTTGCGCTCGCCGAAACAGATGATGCGCTTCGCCAGCATGCATTGCGCGCTACGCTGGAAGGGTGTGACCGTGCAACGCGGCTGGTGGACCAGTTGCTGGTTCTATCACGGCTCGAGTCTGGGGCGACTCTCGAACTGACCGTAGTTGATCTAAGCGCGCTGGTGCAACGCGTGGTCGCGGCACTGGCACCGACGGCGATCACGAAGCGTCAGTCGCTGGAATTCGACGGTGCGATAGCCCACCCGGCGCATCGGTCCTGATCAAAACCGAAAACGGCAAGGACGGAGCAATCCTGTCAGTCGAGGACAGCGGTCCCGGGCTCGCGGACTCGGACCGCCCGCGACTGGGGGAACGTTTCTTCCGCGTGCCAGGCACGGCGGAAAGCGGCAGTGGACTCGGCTGGTCGATCGTGCAACGGATCGTCGACCTTCACGCGGCGTCGGTCGACGTGCGGCGCTCCAGTGCCCTCGGGGGGCTCAGGTGGCACCCGGCCGGGAACTGATCGACATCCTCGCGATGCCAGCACTGGCTCGAACCTGTCCCGGGCGATCCGGACCCGATCAATGACCCGGGCCGAACAGTTGACCTTGGTCAACCGCCATTGCATGTTCGACGGTAGGATGCCCATGAATGCACACTAAATTCGTGTGTACGGAGCAAATCATGAATTCCCCTCGTTCAGGCGACGCCATGTCGACGCTGCCGTGCAGGGTCCTGATCGCAGTCGATTCGTCGATGGCCTCGCGACAGGCACTCACCTACGCCCGAAACATCCTTCCCTTCGGTGCCGAGGTACGGCTCGTGAGCGTAGCCGAGAATCCACATACGCTCTTTCCAACGGGCCGGCATGTTGCCCGCGCACTTGACGTGGCTCGCGAAGAATTGCTGCACGATGCGGCCGAAGCGCTCGACCGCGCGAGGGAATTGATGTCCGAGTGCGATGTGCGTATCGAAGCCGAAGTGATCGATCTCTCGAAGCGCGGCGGCGACGTCGCGGATGCCCTGCTCGAGGCAGCCGACTCGTGGCGAGCCGACCTGATGGTTGTCGGTGCCCGTCAACACCAGGGTTTGCAGCGTTGGGTCGAGGGTACCGTGTCGGAACCGCTCACGAGACGTCTGCGATGCCCGATACTCGTCGTTCCTGAAAACCACAGCATGACGGGCGGCCACTTGCGGCAGCGCATCCTGTTTGCGGTCGACGGAAGCCCTCAGTCGATGTCGGCATTGCGGCATGGCGTACGGTTCGCCACGCCCGACACGCACCTGCGAGCGGTCTACGTGATCGATCGCGCCGTGCGGTTCTCCGATTTCTTTCCCATCGATGCGCTCCAGGACGCGTTCGTCGAAGAAGGCAATCAGGCGCTAGCCGCCGCCGAACCGGTTCTTGCCGACGTGTCGGCGCAGACCACTACCGCGCTCGTCAGGACAGGCCCGGCCAGCGACGACGTTGCGCACGCTATCGTGCGCGAAGCGAGCGGCTGGGACGCGCAGCTGATCGTGATGGGCACTCATGGCAGGAGGGGCATGGCACGCTGGATACTGGGCAGCGTTGCTGGGCGCGTCGCTCAGATCACGCAAACGCCGCTCCTGCTCGTTCAAGCGACCGGGGCTTGACGGATTCAGGCTGCCGCTTCGGCCTTATGCCCCGTCTCCAAGGGCGTGGAACAGTTCGTCTTCCTGCGAGCAATGCAGACGTACGATCGCATCGAGCCCGTACAGCAGGCGCTGGAATTCGCACAGGCTGGCAGCATCGGGCCCCTCGGGTCGTATGTCCTCCGTCATTTGTCCGAGCAACCGGGCAATCCGGAATATTTCGCGGTGCGTAGCGCTCATCGCCGCCATCGGGTCTTCCCCGCCAACCAGACGTGCGAGACCCGGATACACCTCCAGATCGTCGCGCTGTTCATGCGGCACGAGATGACGCTTCAGCAGATCGTTCATGCCGGCGAGCGCGCCCACCACTGACGTTCGCGGCAAACGGGGCAGCTTGTCTGCCAGTTCCCGGATTTGCTCCATAACCGGACCGAGCTCGACATGCTCACTTTTGAGGCGCTCCGCATCGCTACGGGACAGGGAGCCGGCAGTCGCCGTCGAACGTATCCGCAACGCGCGCAGCGCGTTCGCGATGACAGCCACATCGATGACCTCCTGGATCAGCGCGCCCAGCAAAGGAGGCAGAAACCCGAAGGCGGCGGCGACCATTGCGGCAAACGAGAGCGCCATCCCGGCAATCACGCTCTCAAAGGCGATTCGCCTTGTCTGGCGTGCTACCCGTAATCCCTCGACAAGCCGATCCAGCCGGTCAACCAGAAGCACCACGTCGGCAGCCTCCGACGACGCCGCTGCTCCGCGCGCCCCCATTGCTACGCCGACGTCGGCGGCCGCAAGCGCTGGCGCGTCGTTGACGCCGTCGCCGATCATGATGACCGTGCCTTCCCGGCGCGCTGCGCGAATGGCTTCGAGCTTGTCCGATGGCGTCTGTTCTGGCCGTACTTCAGTCAGGCCGAGCGTCGCGCCGATCGTCTCTGCCACGTCGCGCCTGTCGCCCGTGAGCATGATCAAGCGCCGGATGCCTTCCTGCCGCAACAGCCGCAGAGCCCGGGGCGTCTCGAGGCGGATCTGATCGGCCATCTGGAGGGCGCCTATCATCACGCCGTCCACGCTAACGAACACCGCGGAAGCGCCCCCATAGCCCACGCGCTGAAGGAACGCCGCGCTCCACAGCGCTGGCGTCGCTAGCGACGACACGTAGGCAAACGAACCGATTGCGACGGCACGGTCTTCCACTTCGCCCTGCACCCCGGCGCCAGCCTGCTCCGCGACCCTTCGGGGCGCTGGCAGCACGAGATTGCGCGCGCGTGCGGCCGTCGTCACTGCTTCGGATATCACGTGCGCAGACGCCTGGCCGAGAGAGGCCGCAAAGCGCAATACGGTCTCGGGTGAAATAGCAGGACCGGTTTCGATCGAGACGAGGCGCGCGCGTCCGCTCGTCAGGGTTCCCGTCTTGTCGAAGAACAGCACACTGGCTCGCGCGAGCGTTTCGAGCGCGCCGCCGCCCTTGACTAACACGCCACGTCGGGCGCACCGCGACATGCCGGAGACGACGGCCACCGGAACAGCAAGAATCAGCGGGCAAGGCGTTGCCACGACGAGCACCGCGAGCGCCCGAACTACCTCGCCGGTGACAAGCCAGCTGCCACCGGCCAGCATCAGCGCGACAGCGACGAACAGCAGCGCGTAGCGGTCGGCAAGACGCGTTGCGGGGCTGCGCTCCTGCTGCGCGGACTCCACCATGCGGACGATTCCGGCAAACGTGCTATCTGCGGCGCTCGCCGCGGCGACCATCTCGAACGCCGCACCCACGTTGACTACGCCGCTGCACACCGATTCACCGGACGATCGCTGCTGAATCGCGGATTCCCCGGTCAGTGTGGACTCGTCGAGCTGCGCGTGGCCCGTGAGCGAGCCATCGACCGGTACGAACTCGCCATTGCGAACGAGCAGACGATCGCCGGGACGCACCGTGTCCAGCCCGATCTGGCGCCACTCGCCAGCCTCGAAGCGGTTGGCGTGACGCGGAGTACGGTTTAGTAACGCGGTCATTTCGCGACGCGCCCGCTGCTGGGCGTACTGTTCGAGCGCCCTCCCACTCGCGAGCATCAAGGAGATCACCGCCGCTGTCAGATATTCGCTGAGGCTCAGTGCGAAACCAATGGCAAGCAGCGCGAGCACATCGACGCCCGCTTCGTGGCGCCGCAGCGCCGTGACGATGGATATCGATAGCGCCACCAGGATCGGTAATGCACCGGCTATCCACAGCGCATGTGCGACCGCGCCCCTGCCGATCGCAGCGAAAGCAGCCCCGGCTAGCAGGCTCCCTCCCGAGACGAGCAGGAGAGCCAGATCGACTGCGGGTAACGGACGTGACATGGCGGGCAGGTGAAGAGGAGTCCAGTCGACCAGGAAGCGCTACGCGCGCGCATCACGCGAGATCCGAATCATAATTAGTGTAGGGATCCATCTTTTACATTTGCTTGACTTGCGTCAAACCGGACGTTTCCCCGCCAATCCGATACTTTCCGTTCGCCGGTCGAACCGTGTCGATTCGCGCCTCCCGTCGCACGGCAAGTTCGAAAAGGTGGTCAATCGGTCAGGAGGCCCTGACATGTCGACGTTGGCAACGCTGTTCGTTGTCGTGCTGCTGCTCAATCTCGCGCCTGCGTTTGCGCCGCCTACGTGGATGGCCATGTCCTGGGTCGGCTTCAATATCTCCGAGGGCAATCCGTTCGTATTTGCCGTCGTAGCCGCCAGCGCCGCAACCATTGGCCGGCTGGTGCTGGCCAGGTTTTCACGATCCTTGATGCGCGGGCGGCTGATGCGCGAGTCCGACCGGGAAAACATTGCTGTTGTTGAAGAATGGCTCAGGAAGCGCAGGAAGCTCACCGTGGGCGCGTTCTTTTTATATGCGCTGGGACCGTTGCCTTCCAACTTCCTGTTCATCGCATATGGACTGTCGGGATTGCCCCTGCGCGTCATCGGTGCCGCATTCTTCGCGGGTCGTACGATCAGTTATTCCGTCTGGGCCCACCTTGGGCGGTTCGCTTCCGCATTTATCGATTCGGAGTCCGATTTCGAAGGCGGATATCTCAGCGGCTACTTTGTCATCTCCCAGCTGGCCTTGCTAGGTTTTGTGTACATCCTGATGAAACTTGACTGGAAGATGCTAATGGAGCAACGCAAGCTGAGGTGGCGGCGCTCAGTCAGCCTTCCCCCCGTCGCTGAGCGCGGCCCACCCCCTAAGGATTGAACACGGCTATTCGACCAGCCAGGCGCGTTTTTGCACGCCTTTACAGGCGTGCAAAAGTTTCACGCGGTTGCGATGGCGCGCTGATCTGATCCCGCACGGTGTCTCCCTTTCCGCCATCTGTTGACATGCGTCAAGCCTTCGCACTTACGAGGCCATAGTCTGTCCGAAACAACCCATACGACCGTCCGAACGGTTCCTCGATACCGTCCAGCGAATCAAGGAGATGTGTGATGACACGTTGCCTCGTCCTTTATTCGAGTATGGCAGCCGCGCTGGCCATTTCGCTACCCGATCCGGCTCCCGGCGAGCAATTGGCGAGAATCGCGACGCATTCCCACCGCTATGGTGGGCAAATAGAAATCTCCGCGTATGACGATCCGTTCTTGAGGGGCATCACCTGTTATGTCTCCAAATCACACGACGAAAATGCTCTGGGTGGCACATCTCAGCCGACGCGGGCACCTGATGCGGAAGTTTCCTGTCATCAAGTGGGCAAGCTGACGGCCTCGAACCGTGTCCCCAAACAGGCGCAGGTATTCGACGAATCCGTGGACCCGATTTTCAGGGTCCTTCACGTATTCCGGATACTCGATGCGAGCCGGCAATCGGTCCTGTATTTCAGTTACACAGAAAGTGAACTGGCAGGAGACTTACCCGGCCATGTTGACGTGATTCAGTTACCGGTACGGGGAAGGTAAACCGGAGAATAGATGAAGCCCCCGTTTCAGTTCGCAATACCCAACCCCCGATACCGAATCGGCTTATCGGATCGTGCGGATGTTCGAACCTCTAACTGCGCGTTACGCTGAACGCCTCGCTACCGTTCGACAGCAGGTTCGAGGTCCAGACGATCTTCGTGCCGTCGAGCGGCGCGTTCGAGTCTATTGCGGGTAAATCCACAATTGTGGTAACGATCGCCCGTCGAAAGTTGTCGAAGTCTGCAACGGAGATAATACGGCACACTGCATCGTGCTCGGATTCCATTGTTTGAACAGGCGACGGCACGCATACGCCAAGGTCCGAAGCGTCACATCGCGCGCGTTGCTGCGTCGACATGCAACCCCGCGGGCAATAGTTCGTCACGAGCGAAACGTACGAGAATGAATGCGCGCATGCGGGGTGGATCGCCCGGAATGCGCGCAAGGCGTAGCTCGATTTCGCGGCTGGCCTCGGTATCGTCGTTGCGGATCACATTCATCAAATCCAGACGCAGGCGACGCTTCTCGACATAGATATGCTCGGCAGGAGTCGAAAATACCTCGCAAACCCGGTCCAGTTGAAGGTCAATAAGTTCGGTCGGGACGCGAAGTGCAGCCAGGTTTCGGGTGTTCTCAGCGATCTGGTTCTCGAGCCGCGCCAGTTCATCCGAATCAGCGTCCCGACTGCCCCCGACCACCGAGCGCATGCCCACGCCGCGGCGTTCCAGTAGCGCGACGCGCGCCTCGATAAGCTCTCTGCCTTTTGCTACAAGCGCGTGACGATCAGCGGCCAGTCTGGCGAGCCCCTCCAGCGCCAGTTGATCCACCAGGCGGCGCGCAATCTCCTCGCGGAGGTCGGCGTCTGATTTGCCACAGACGCTGACACGATGGTCACTGAAGCAAAGCGTGGTTTGGGGGACGTCGTGCCGCACCTCGCCGCCCTCGGATGCAACGCCCAGCACGTGGCGTTCGAACATCGCCATACCAAGCGTCGCGTAGGCTTCTGTCAGCAAAGAGTTCCGGGCGAAATATGTGCGCAGTTCTTCGGAGCGGCTGAAGGCCTTCACCAGATCATCGGGCGTTGCGAAGAAAACGCGAATCAATGGATCGGTCGACCAGGCGGCCGCATTGGCTTCGTGGGGCGCGGGCAGCGAGCCTATCAGATCGTCGATGTAGGTCAGCGAGACGGAAACGGCTTTCTCGAGACGTTCCCTGTAATGTCGTGCCAGCCGCAGGCGCGGGTTCATCGCAATGACGCGATCGATCATCTCGGCCGCGCGCGCGCTTTCGACATGTGCAGCTCGTGCTCGCATGGGATGGAACAGACTGGCAAGCAATCCCATAATTCACCTCTTACAAGAGTCTCACATTGCGCGTGGTCACGTGAACCGTGGCGAATCCACAATCGCAATAGTAGTTGCCCTGACTGCTCCGTGCTAGCAAATGTCACGGCGACCACGCGTGTGCTCTTCTGCCGAACGGAGTGTCCCCCTGTCACAGGCGCCGGCTACGATGCACCTGCCCGCCTACGCGTCAGTCAGGCTAAAGGGCCACGCGTCTATCAGACTGCCGGGCGGGGACATGTCAATTGATCCAGGTCAAGACTGGTAAGTGACTCGCTTGCGGGGACGTCTCGGTCGGGCAGTTATCGTAGCGCGCGTGATCGTTAAAAGCTTCGTTCCGAGCCGGAATCGCCCTGCGCAATCGAGATGCGCTCGAATTGATGCAGATCAACGGAGCCAGCAGTCAGCGCGAGTGCAATGGCGACATGCGCTAAACGCTCCGATCAACCGTCGCTGCGTCGCTGGTCTCGCGAAATCGCGTTTCGATGACGACCGCTCAACATACACTGCGCCAATGCAAAATTCGATAGCGTGCTTGACGGCCATCGCCGCTTGCCTGACCGGCTGCGCGCACATCCCGGCAGCTTCGCCGCAGGCCCCCGGCCAACCCACAGCGTGTGTCGCGGGTCCGCCGATCGATCTGCAACGCTACATGGGAAAGTGGTTCGTCATTGCGGAAACGCCATATCTCAGCGATAACGACTATGTCGGCAGCTACGACGAATGGACGTTGCGTGCCGATGGAAAAATCACAGACGACTATCGCGGCCGACGACATTCATTCGACCAGCCGGTCACAGGAAGCCACTTCGTGGCGAAGGTTGTGGGTGGAACGGGGAATACGACGTGGCGAGTCGGACTCATCTGGCCATTCGAAGTCCGGGTTGTGACCGCGTATGTGGATCCTGAGTATCACCACACGATTCGCTGCATGGTCGACAGCAACATGGTGTGGGTGCTCTCGCGCAGTCCAACGATGGACGAAGAGACTTACCTCGATCTGATTGCCCGACTCGCCGGTATGGGCTTCAACGTTCAGCGAATACGGCAGGTTCCACAAGATGCGGAACATATCAGCCCACCGGGATCTGAATGAAATCCGTGGGGAACGTGGTTCGAAACCGGTGGCGTAAAACCACAATCGACGTCGTTTCAACGGAACTAGACCCTTTAGTCGGACGTCCCGATGCTCCATCATTGATACACGTCAACGCCTGCGCCTCGCAGGCGCTCATCCTCTTATTTGAGCGTCACGCTTTTTCATCCCAGCGGTCATCTGCAATTGGGCGTGATCTGCCGCCGTGCACGCGACGCACATGCCGACTCTTCGAGCGGAGAACGAAGTGCCCTATTTCAGCAATGCCGATCTGCCCGAATCGGTTCGGGATCATCTGCCGCAGCACGCGCAGGAGATCTATCGGGCTGCATTTAAGGCTACGCTGAACAAGCAGCTGAATTTGCGACGTGTCGGCGATGTAGAGGTGTTCAGGTCGTGAAGCCGACCGTCATCCTTTGGTTTTTGGCCCTTGCGGGCATTGCACGCGGGCGTTTTGCC
>NZ_JBKGUA010000110.1:0-9701 GCF_046543485.1 Paraburkholderia sp. EG304
AACGCTGCGCCATGGCCTGTGAAACCTTCTGTGCGACAAAGCCCGATGCAGCGCCCGACAAGGCACCCGCGATATAGCGTCCTGTGCCGTTGCCGATGGTCTGGCTACCGAGGAACGCACCCACACCAGCGGTGATCAGCGAAGTGAGCCCGGAGTTATCCGAACCCGCTTCAATCGAGATTGAGCGGGTGCGAACGACGGTGGCCTCTTCGACAGTGCCGGCGCGCTGGACGTCGTAACGCTGATACGTATTCGGCGAGCCGAAATCGGTACTGGCGCAGGCGGACAGCATGGATGCGAGAACGAGACTGATGATGATCTTGAACATGGTTGCCTCAAAGAATTGAAGGGCAACCGTCCCATCAGGGATGGTTGCCCTGACGGGAAGAATTCAACCGCGGTAACACAAGCGGTTTGATGAAGGATTAACTGGTGCGAACGTGGTTCGAATATCCGGTGACGCCGACAGTGTTCTCCGGGTTCCAGATCGCCACTGTCTGACTACCGACCATCCACGACACGTTCTCGTCGCTTCCTGCGATGCGTCCTTTTGCAGAAACAGCATCGGGGAACTCACGAGCGAGGTTCATGGAAAACATTTCGTAGGTGTAGGCGGTTGTCGCCTGACGGAAACCCTGGCCGTATACGAGACTCAGGAGTTCCCGAGACTTGCTATATGCCTCGGCCTGAGAGACCAACGCCTTTGGGGATGTCGCGACGTGATCATGCGAAACAGGGACTTGATGCAGCACTGTGCGGCTCCTAAGAAAATGGGAGCCGATTCCCTGATGGGATTGGCTCCCAGCAGGGTCAAAGACAGGCGGAAGCCCGTCGTGGATGACCGACAGTCGTCGGTCCAAGGTTGACGCACTCTGGCTTGCCAGAGTGTTCTTTCGATGCGCAAAAGCGCGGGTGATACGGCCAGTCTAGGGCAGTCCGAAGCGCGGCCAGCCTGGAAACATCGAGAAAACCGCCTCGCTTTTAAAGTTCACCCGGGCTCCACGCGAGCGGTAGCGCAAAAAAAAAGCGCTGATCCCGAAGGACCAGCGCTGATGTCAGATTTCGCGCGCGGCCTGCGGCCGCGCAATTCAGAACAACGTTGGGTTAGCCAAAATACCAGACGCGCGCCTGTCGATACGCGCCAGCCTTGAAGACGCCGACCATGTCGGGTTCCATGCCGCCCCCGTCGGCGGTCGGACGCACGCAAATCCGTTGAACGTCGTTTAACAGCGCGACGACGGCTTCGCCGACGCACGACCTGGCCTCGATAGCGCCAATGGTCGCCATATGGCTACCGTCGACCTTGAAGGCGTCCCAGAACGCAAGGTCGATCGCCTGTGCGACGGTCGTCTCACGATAGTCCGAGAGATAGCCTTCAACGACAGATGACAGGGCATCTTCGAAGGTCACTTCGTTGTCGGCGATGAGGACGTACGCGCGAGCCTCGGAAATCAGGTTCGCCGCGTATTCGCCTTCAAGATCGAACAGGCCCTCGCCGGTTATGCCGTCAAGCGCGCGTGCGTCGATCGAGAGGGATTCGTCGCCATCGACTTCAATGATCACGCCTTGCATGCGGTGTGCGGCGGCTTTGATACGGGCGGCCGTTTCGTTCATTGTTGCTCCTCGTGAAATAGCCGCGCGGAGCAACCCGCACGGGTTGTCGGTCCGCGCGGGAAGGTTTCTAAAGAACGCCGCTCCCGGAGGGAGCGACGTTGGACGGAATCAGGCGAAGCTGGGTTCGCCGTCCTCCGGTGCCTCAGGCCACGCGAGCCAGACCAGCGCGAGCCCGAGACCGAGCACGTCCGCCAGCATCTGCATCAACTGGTCCGCATCGTGGCTGGCCAGGTATTGGCTTCCATCGTGCATCAGCGTCGAAGCGACGAAGTACACGACGGCAAACGTACCGGCGACCAGCACGCGGTTACGCGAGGTCGGCCTCACGAAAATGCCCCAGAACAGCGTGAACAGCGAGCAGAGCGCGAACGCGCCCGCCAGATGCTCAATCGCGCCCGGGGCCCACCGCCCAAGATAGTGGATTTCGTCGAGACGGAACCACACCTGATACGGCTCGGCGAAGCCTTCATAGCGGTGAAACGCCGCCAGAAAGAGTGCAAGCAGAGTAATGACAAGCGCATTTGCATGCGCATACGGAGTGCTCGCGGTGCGAGCGAGCGCGGTTTTAGAGAAAAAGTTGTTCGGCATTGTGTGTGCCCGTAAAAGTGTTTGAGGAATGAAGCTCAGGGATGCAACGACATGCGCTGCTCTCAGGTATAGCGATTTGCAACCTCCATAAAAAAGCCGCTTCCCGAAGGAAGCGGCTGGTCAGTCTGCGGCGGGGGATTTCCGGCTCTTTCGAGCCTTCTTTTCCTTGGGTTTGGGTGCCTCGTATCCGAAGCGTGCCCACGCAGCAGGGTCAATCGGTATCGGGTTCGTGCGCCCTGTTGCCAGGTTCACGAACACGCCCGAGTATTTCAACGATCCGGTGCGAAACAGGGTCCACAGAAGATTGAACGCCTGCACCGCGATCGCGGAGTTGATAACGAGCGACTGCTTGCGCAGCGCGTCGGCCATGGAGCAGGACGGCGTGTCGTCGTCAGCATCTTTCGACGGGTCCACCAGGTCCGGGAACAGGTCGCCCACATGCGGCAACCGGTCCGGACTGGCTTTCCTCTGACCCCTAGGCATGGTCTGTCCAAGCACCACCTGGCCGCGATCCGTGTCATTGCCGCAGTCGAGGTAATACGCGTGCGTTTCCCCGATGGTGTCGAGAATTGCCTTGCGGGCAGCACGCGTATCAACACAACCAATCACGAGATCGACATTGAACAGTGCCGTGCGACCGTTCAGGCGTTGCGTGACCGCACGCCAGTTGGTACCCATCAGCATGTTGAGCCGGTTCACGATCAGCGAGGCCTTGTAACTGCCCACGTCGTTCGGATAGAAACCCTGCCGTCCAACGTTAGTCGGGCTCACCGTATCGTCGTCGTACACCGTGCACTCGATCCCGCCGGGGTGTCCCAGTTCGATCATGGCGTGGTGCAACCGGGCGAGTGCTGGCAATACAGCACTGCCCGTCCCGCCCGCTCCGACAACGATGATTCTCCAGGGGCGCTGCACCATGTGCGCCGGGAGTTCATGGCAGATCGCGTCCGTCATACCGCCTCCCGAACGCGCACTGCCTGATACCACGACGCCGGCGCACGCTCCGTCTCCTCGAAGATCCCCTTCGCGCACAAGCGCACGGCGATGCTCGGGGTCGAACGGTCACAGTTGCCGATGACAAGCGCCATCTTCACGTCATGCCGGTCATCGTCGTTGTCGGTCGACGAAAAGTACGCGGGATGCCTCCCATGCGAATGGCAGTCCATCACCAGCACTTCGTCGCCGGCGAGAGCCGGAGGCTGATACTTCAGCGATCCGCCGGTGTGGGTGACGATACCCACCGGCGCGAGCCGGAAGGCCTGCGTCGACGGACTCCACACAATCCACGCCCCGGTTTCCATGGGATGCGCCTTACGGGCCATCTCGGCAAACGCACCTACCAGGTCAGCCGGAATGGTTTCGCACAGCAGCCGCGTGGACGAAGTAACCCGTCCATACGGGATGGCCATGCGGACATTGAACTCCGCGACCTGGCGCACCAGCGATAGCCAGGGACGCCGGACCTCGAGGAACACACCGTTTTCCGCGACCAGCAACCGCTCACCCGCGGTCAGCATCTCTGTGACAGCTTCATTGCGCGGGACCATGACGGTCGGAAAGGACCGTTGCAACATCAAATCAGGAATGTTCATTTTTTCATTTTTTTAGCCTTTGGGGCCCTGCGCGATCAGATCGCCGAGCGTCCGCTTCATGGGCACGAGACATTGCAGGGGGAACTGCTCGCCGTACTTGCCGGCCAGCATTTCCTTCCAGAATGCAAATTCGCCTCGTGGGTGATTGACACGTTTGCCACCCGCATTGGGGTGGGTGAACGCCGATTCGAAGAACCCACTTTCCCAGCCGCTTATCGACGCGATGTCGATGCGATCGGGAACACGTGCGGAGCCAATGCAGATGGAACCGTGGTCCCAGGTGTTGAAGTACGGCGGTTCATACAGCAGCGTGTCAGGTGTCGGCCGTGCGGCGCCGTCAACTGCATACACGTAGAACCCGCTATTGCGCGCCTGAAAGACCAGGCCCGGATGCGGCACCACCGCGGTGACGTTGCCAAGCTCCGGGCAGTCGAAAAACACCCGCCGCATCGTCGGCCTGCACCACCAGGTCACAGCGGTGCGGTCGATCGCGAGGACCGTTTCCGGCAGAAACTCCGCCCTGGCCGCACAGCGTTCGGCAAGTGAATCGAGCGCCGTGAACAGCGCCTGCCGGTCCACCGGCCGCCCGGCACCGATCACAGGGCGCTTGCCCTTGATCGTGACGGGATGCGCCGTCGCGTAGACCGGGCTGTCCGTGCTCGCGGCACCCGAATACAACAGGATCGCACCCGTCACCGACAGCGGGACCGAATGCCCCGTCGACAGAAAAACGTCTTTCATTGTTTTGTTCCCTGCGGATCGCGCGTGATCAGTGAAACCACGCGGTCAACCTGACGAAGAATGGAAAAGCCCAACGACAGGTCCGCGTACTGCCTGCGGATGTCATCGGGTGACTGGGCAAGGGCAATGAACCCGTGAAACAGGGACCCGTCGCCGCCGTTACTGAAGTACTCATAATGGGTATCGAGCACATCACCGACATACGGGCCGTCGCACGCCGCGATGGACGTGGCGGCATAGATCGCCTCGGGCCTGAACGCCCAGTCAAACAGGTTCCGGCGACCAGCCTTTGTGAGCAGAGCCGTCAGATGCTCGAGTTCCGCGCACAGCTCGCGTATCCAGCCACGCTCGGTATAGCCAAGACGCCGTAGTGCCTCGATGCCCAAGGCGGGAAACGAACGCCACCGGCGAGCCCGCAGGTCGTACCGGCCGATCTCCATGCTGTCCGGACAAAGTTCGTCGCGCACAACGGACGGCAGGTACTGCTCGTACTCGTGTGGGTCGTCGCCAAAGCGGTCTTTCAGCTGCTCGATCGCCTCCTCGTCGGTGCACCACGGATCGCCATCCCAATGCCATTGCGAAAACATCCCAAGGAAGTCATCCGGAGTTCGCATCCACAGCGTGCGAAAGGCTGCCCGGTTGATCAGGATCAGCGCCGTCGAGAGCAGCCGCGGATGCGCCTGGATTAACGGCGCCGCCCGGTCGTCGATCATGTAGATGTAGTCCTCGACGGTATCGATGCCCAGATACAGCGGCGAGCTCACCTCGAACTCCGACGCGTTGTCCTGGTACATGATCTGGTCCTGGACAGACGCCGCATCGAGCAGCACCGGCCTGAATGTGAGGCGCTTCAGCGTGCCGCACTGCCGTCTGATCCAGGCGAACAGCGCCTGCGCCATCGCGTGGCCGGCGCCTTCGTAACTGCTCACATCGGACGCCCGGAGCGCGCCGGACTCGAAATGAGTCGCGACGAGCCGTGCTACTCCTGCGTCATGCGGCCACTTCATCGACGGCCGCGCAACCACGTCGCACGACACATCCGGAAGCGTCAGAAAATCATGGGCAGGTCGACGTCGGGCAACGGCACGGCGCTGCGGTTGCCAGCTGACGCCGTCAGGAGCGACGTGCGCATCAGCCGGCCGAGGATCGAAGAACATTGCTCGATCTCCTTGTCATGAAAAAAAACCGCTCTTTCGGGCGGTTCATTGGACGATGGCATTGCCTCATCGGCGATGCATTGCATGAGCGCGCGCTTACGCATCGCTACCCTTGGCACCTGCTGCACGCATGAACGTGTAGCGGGCGGTTTCCCCGTTGCAGACTGGCCCCTCAATGGCGGCCGTGGTCAGCTCCGGATACTGGGCGGAATACAGATCGCGCACCTCTTCGGGAGAAAAGGTCGGACCGGGATCGACGAAGTTCACGCCGTTGTAGACGAACTCGCGAACCAGACGGGCGACGGAAATGGACATGGCGCACCTCAGCTGAGCAGGGAAAGAAGATCGGTGCCGGAGGACTTCCCGGCATCCACTGGCGTTGCAGAAGCCGGCGCGGCCGACGCAGACGCTGACTGTTCGTCATCATCGTTGTCGGCTTCATCGTCCTCGTCGCCCTCACTGCTGGCGTTCGACTGACCGGCTTTCGCCGGTGCCGTCTTACCGCCCTTTGCGAGAGACTTCTGCGCTTTGGACGCCTGGCTCTTTTCCGCTTCCTGCAGGATCGCGGTGGTTGCCGCGACCTGTTCGGACAGCGACGCATGAGCCGTCGAGTACGAACCGATCGCCGCAGCAAAGCCCTCGTCGAGCTCGGCCGCCGTACCAGTAAGCACCAGCGGCTGGCGCAGCGCAGCGTCCTTGCCCTCGCCTTGCGGCACCACCACTACCGCCATGCGGTCGTTGTCCATCTTCAGCGTAAGTTGCAGCTTGCCGCTGGCTCGCACCAGCGCTTCAAGTTGTTGAAACATTGATTACCTCGAAAGAAGAGAGACGCCGCGCGATGGCGGCGTCTACATATAGAAGGGTGACGGAACGCAGAACGCACCCCGCGACTTCAGAACTTCAGCACCTTCGGCAGCTTGCCCTCGTAGTCGAACCCATCGACCTTGAGGAGCGCCTCGATGACTTCCGGCTTCGATTTCGCGAAGACCTTCTTGAAGTTGTCGCCCAGCGCGGCGCGGATGCCGATCTCGTCGGCCAGCACCATCATCTCGGACTTTGTGATCAGCTCCAGAAACTCCTTGTCGAGTTTCCAGTGCTTTTTCAGGTCCAGCCTGTGCGACTTGCACAGTTGCGTCAGATACGTCACATCCAGACCTTCGATTGCGGCGAACAGCATTGCAATCATCAGGTCCGCCTGTGAGCTTTCCTTCGCTGCCTGCACGGCGTCGATCGCCTTGGGCAGGTTGGACACGGGTGCCTCGCTGCCAACAATCCGCTCGAAGAAATTGCGGAACGCAGCATCGTCGACCTGACGTGCATGACCACTGAGCACGACCGCAATCAGATACTGGCGGGCCAGTTCATGATTCATGCCGATGTCAGCACGCAAGGCCTTGCGCCACAGCTTCACGCGATAGGCCTTCACCTTCTCGGACTCTGCAATGACCGTGACCGAGGGATTCGTGGACGCCGGAGCACTGGCTGACTTGCTGCCCGCACTTGCGTTTTTGGCTGCTGGTGCGGACTTTGCACTGTCGGGCTTTGCCGGCTGCGATGCAGCCTTCTCCGCCTGGATGCGAGCCGCCACCTTCTTCATGTTGCAGACGGTGTCGAAGCACTGGCCGCGATAGACCTTGCCTACAGAATCAGGCAGGCCGCTCACGGCCGCGCCGTAGTTCGCACAGGCGTGACAGGCTTTCGCCTGTTCAAGGCCGACGCCCTTCGCTCCCTCGACAGCCAGCTGCACGCGCGTGTTGTTGTCGCCAAGCCGTACGATCCGCACGGTCTGGAATTCATCGCGCAGCCCGCCGGCCGTCGCCTCCAGCTGCTTCTCCGTCTTGTCGTTGAAGCAGCCGCGGTTCGTACAGTTTCCGGTGCCGATCGCTTCGCCAAACATCTGCGCCTGCGTCGACGAGTTGTGCGGACACCCCGCACAGTCCGTCTTGTCGAAAATGGCAGAGCCCAGCGCACAGGACGCCTGTTCCACCAGCTTCTTCACGTCGGCGACCGAACGCTTTTCCGAGACAACGACTGGCAGGACCTTGTCCTGATTCTCTTTCGAGAGGGCCGCCAGCAGTTCAGCGTGAGCGATGTTGATTTTCCGCTCGCTCAGCGCGTCGAGCACCGCCTTCGAACAGTTCAGCAGCGCAAGGCGGCTGTCCAGTGTCGAGCGTGACCATCCAAGGAGCTTGGCAGTCACGTCGCGGTCGCCGCCATGCAGTCCGAGCAGCTCGGCCGCATCGACGGCTTCTTCGGCAGGAGAGAGGTTGTCGCGCTGGATGTTCTCGGTGAGCGCAATACGGCGCGCTTCGACTTCATCGACGTCCTTTACAACGATGGGCATCGGGAAGTCTTCACCGTGAGCGTCCATGGCGCCGCGATAGCGCCGACCACCCGCGATTACCTCGAAGTCGAAGTCGTCTTCGACAACGGGGCGAACGATGATCGGCGTGTCGACTCCATGCGCGCGAATCGACTCGGTCAGTTCCGCCATCGCCTTCGGATCGAAGTACGTACGCGGGTTACGACCAAGCTTGATGCGCTTCAGGGGTGCAGTAAGTTGTTGCATTGCAGGTTCTCCAGAAAGGGGAACCTGCTCCCTATCGGGAGTGGTTCCCGATGGGGTCAATGATGAACGATGCCGGGCGAGCCGGCTGGGTCGATGCGTCAGAGACGCGGTAGGTTCATCAAAGATACCGTCACGATCCGCCGCCGTTTCAGCGGAAAGCTTCACAATTGCATATCGCTAAGAAAAAAGGCCCACCGTTCTCGGGTGGGCCTTGGCTTCAAAAGAGCGTCAACTGGTCGATCGTATCGAACACCGAGCGCTCGCGCGTGCCACTCGCAAGCGACTGCTCGAACAGTTCCGCCAGAGAGGTTGCCTCACGAACAGGAGAAATGTCTGCGGCGTTGCCGTTTGCCCGTTCCAGTACAGCGACATCGGGTTCATCCATTCCGGTTGCGACCGCATCGCCACCCGCATCGTGGCGGGCAGCTACTGCGATCTCTTCGACTGGCTCGTCGTGCTCGAG
Source organism: Paraburkholderia sp. EG304 (assembly GCF_046543485.1). Classification (NCBI taxonomy): domain Bacteria; kingdom Pseudomonadati; phylum Pseudomonadota; class Betaproteobacteria; order Burkholderiales; family Burkholderiaceae; genus Paraburkholderia; species Paraburkholderia sp. EG304. The sequence goes on from NZ_JBKGUA010000110.1 coordinate 8,725, forward strand.
CGCGACAGCATCGCGAAGCAGTTCTGCCTCGACCCTCCGTCGCAGCCTGAAGGTCCAGCCGCCCAGCACGTGCGCAGGCGTGTACCACGTGCCCCATACCTCCATCGACAGCGCGTTGCCATGTACCACGGTGGCGGGGATGTGCAGCAGCGAGAGTTGCACATAGGCCATGTGGACGCAACACGGATCAATGTCGATACAGGTCGCGTGCATCACCTGCTGATAGTTGTGGCCGGCAGCATGCAACGATTCCGCCGCAGCGATCACCATGCCACCAGCGCCACATGCGGGCTCCTGAAGCCGGATGAAGCCGCGCCGTTGAACTTCGGCACCGCAATCGCCCATCAGCATCATCGACATCATCCGGGAGACGGTGTAAGGCGTGAAGAACTGGCCTGCCCTGTCGTTTCCGAGCCCCAGCATCATGTAGGTCTCGCCGAGAACGTCCGTCAGGCCACCGCCGATCAATTGACCGCCTGACGTTGGCTTGCCGATCATCGCCACACGCAGCTCGAACGACTCAACGAGAAGGCCAAGCATTTGCGGGAATTTCGCGACTTCCTCCTTTTTGTACTTGCCGACGATATCAAGGTAGCGCTTCTCGCGGGCATCGAACTGCGCACGATCCACACTGTTGCTGATCGCCAGCGCACTCAACTCGACGAAGTCGGAAAACACCGTATGAAGATGATGCCCGTATGAGAACGACTGGATCAGTTTCACCAGCTCTTTCTGGCACGAATCCGCGGTCAGATCGTGCTTACGTTGTGCGGCGTTTTTGCTCATGCCCAAGGTCCGAAAAATAGACGAGGCATGCCCCGAGGGGCGTGCCCCACGGGGTTAATGGATCTAGGGCATTGCTGATCAAGTCCACCGCATAGCTACTCGGAGCGTTATAGAGCGGAGTGGATAAGGAAGGCAGAACAGGATGAAGCAGCAGACGCTGGCGATGGAAGCTGACGAAGGTGCGGGTTTCG
>NZ_JBKGUA010000111.1:0-9687 GCF_046543485.1 Paraburkholderia sp. EG304
GCGACGGCTCATCCCGCTCTGACGCCGGATAGATTTACGCAAACCCAACGCGCCAAAAAATTCAGCATTGCAAAAACGGGGGTGACCATAGATTAACCTCGGTCGTTGTGACAAGTGGATCGAGGAGATGGGAAAACCAATCGTTGACGACGAATTGTGGGCACTGATCGAGCCACTGCTACCACCACCGAAGCCACGCCGCTTCAAGTATCCGGGCCGCAAGCCGGTACCGGATCGGGCAGCGTTGACCGGCATTCTGTTCGTGCTGAAAACCGGCATCCGCTGGCGCGACCTGCCCGCCGAAATGGGTTGCGGTTCGGGTGTGAGCTGCTGGCGTCGGCTACGCGACTGGCAGGAGGCAGGCGTCTGGGACCAGTTGCATGCGGTCCTGCTGGCGAAGCTGCGTGCAGCCGAGAAGATCGATTTCTCGCGCATGGTCGTCGATTCTTCGTCGATTCGCGCGGTTGGGGCGGGCGAAAAACTGGACCGAACCCCACCGACCGCGCGCGACCCGGCTCCAAACACCACCTCCTGACCGATGCGAACGGCACACCGCTCGTCGCCATCCTGACCGGTGCCAACCGTAACGATGTGACGCAACTGGTTCCGCTGGTCGATGCCATTGTGCCCGTCGGTGGCTTGCGTGGACGACCACTGAGCCGACCCGGTCGTGTCTATGCAGACCGGGGCTACGACCACGACAAGTACCGCCGCATCCTGCACGAGCGCGGCATCCCAACCAGCATTGCCCGACGTGGCCAACCCCACGGCAGTGGCCTCGGGAGAGTGCGTTGGGTTGTCGAACGTACGCATGCCTGGTTGCATCATTTCCGCCGTCTTCGCATCCGTTTTGAACGTCGAGCCGACATTCATGAGGCGTTTCTCAAACTCGGTTGTTCCTTGATCTGCTGGAACACGCTCAAGCGTGCCCAGCAGTCTTTATGAAACCGTTTCTAAGCCTAGTTAGGCGTCCGTCCAGGTCCTTGAGGGAAGACGGTCGGTTCTGTTGCAGTAAGGGTGTCGGGACGAGAAATGTCGATATGGTAACTATTGCTTATGACACAAGGGAGTAAAACTGCTGGGAAGTAGACGACAGGTCTTTGCCCGCACATTTCACCTGTCCTTTCCTGATCATGTGCATTACCTCGATGCCGCCGAGAATGACCCTCGGACGGTGGAAGTTCTTGAATCCCAGCATCGGCCGGGTCCGGCGTTTGATAGCCCGATGGTTCTGTTCGACAATGTTGTTCAGGTACTTGATCTGGCGGACCTTGGTCGGCGTCTCGCGATCGGCATTTACCGCATCCAGTGCGGCCAGATTGGAACCGCTTTTGTCGATGGTCACGGTCTCTGTCGTACCAATCGCTCGGATGGGCTCGGGATTCCGACCCGGTGGAGCCGTCCAGCTTCTGATTCGGTCCATGTGCGCCAGCACTGCCGCCACCGCGGCAGTGGGAACGACTGGACAGCGCAACGGACACAACGGAAAACGGAAAACTGGAACAGACGCATGTCGAGGTATCTGGAACTGAAGGCTGAACTTGCAACGTTGAACCTCATCGTCGGTCAGGCGACGCGAGACGCGCCGGAACAGTGCCGTTTGGGTTCGCGCATGAACCTGTTCCACAATCAAATCCAGCGTCGAGAATGCCGGCAGTTCGACCTGCTGCTGGATCAGGCTGTCGATGGTGGCATTGATGATGTCCACCGGCTGGTCCAACATCTCCGCGGCCTCGTGCGCTGCACGCACCGCGATTTCGTTGGCATCCGTACCGTAATAGGACTGGATACCAAGAACTCCCGGATCGCCGCGTAGTGACGAAATAACGAGGATGACCTGGCCCTGTCGTAGCCAAATTCAACATCTGAACCGAAGTCCGCGCTCGTCCGGATGTGCTGGACTACGGCGTCGGGAACGACATCGAGGAACGGAAAGTAGTGCAGCTGCTGGAAAACCTTCAGCAGGACCAGCAGCCCCAATCGCGAAGACTGGCCACGCGCGTTGCGACGCACCCGCTCCGGCTCTTCGACGTCCGGCGTATAGCAGGCTTGCAATTCGGCAGCCGAAAAGACCTTGGGGAAGCGCGGATACGAGCGTCGACCTGAACGAAGAACTGCAGAACGAGTTCGGCGGGAAGTATCCGGATGACCTGATCAACGATGTGGCCAACGACACGGAAGTGGACGAAGGCCCGTGGGGTGATGAAAGCCTTGCATTGGACATCGACGACGCCGAACCTGAGACGCCATCTATGGGCGCCTAAGCGAACAGCCAGTCACCATGCCGTGACTGGCTTTTTTGATCGTCGATCTCTGGCAGCGGAACGGGCTAGAGGTCGTCCAGATCTGCATTCGCTTTCTGCAAGGCGGCTTCGTATCGAGAGCGCTTCTCTTCCAACTGGTGTTTCTGTTCGCTAAGGTATCTGTCGCGGTCCAAGCCGGACTGGAGGCGTGGCAACGCCGGCAGGTTTGCGTGGTTGCGAAGGCGTGTTGCCAGTGACGATATCTCCAAGCCGAGCAGCGCATAGTCATGTTGGCGGGCCCAAAAGGTATCCGCATGGTCAGGAGGATTGTCGAACTCCGAGACGTTGCTGATGCGATGCTCGAGGGTTTCAATCTGATAGGGGAGGTTGAGTATCGGATACATCAGATCGGCAGGCAGAGATTTCCAGTCGACGTCGATAGCGAGTGGATCAAATTTCGGCCGGTCTACGGTTGGCTCATGAACGCCGCCTTCGCCCGCAGGTTGGCCATACGATGTACCGTCGTCCCCCACGACATTCACGCAGCCATCGATAAAGCGATCCAGATGGGCCACAACTAGTATCGCGAGGTAGTTGGCTGCCTTCTCGTTACTGGCAGCGTCGCGAGAGAGTTCCCGGTTGGAAGTCAGAAAGCCGCCTAGCGCCACGCCTGCAAGGCCTGAGACTGCCGTAATAACGTTTGGAACGAAGGAGGTCCACTCTGTCGGCATGAAGTTATCTGGTGAAATGAACGGACTTTGATTTTACGTTCGCATTTGGTCAACGCGCATTGGACCGGACCGCCATCAGGATACTCAACGCCGCGACCTCTGCTATCAGCCGTCGGCGGCGGCCGCTCGCCATATAATGCGCTGAAGACGACTAATCACTTGAGAGCCCACCGGTGCACGATGATTACACTAAACGGCGACAAGGAACTGATTCGGGTCGGGAGTTGGGAGGATATTCAGGCGCGTCCCGATTTCGACGGCCAACTCGATCCTGCCGCTCATGAGTTGGCGGCGATCATTGGCAGCTATGTCTTTCCCGACTACATTGCCTGCGGCCTGTCAAACTGCCGTACGAAGCACGGCCGCGGTTATCTCGTAGCGACGAAGGACGCACGCGTAACGAACATTGGGAAGGACTGCGGAGCGCGTTACTTTGGTGTTGATTTCGAAGACATGTCCTGGCAGTTCGACAAGGATATAGCTGCCAAGGAGAATCGGGAGCGCCTCTGGAGTTTTGCTTTCCGGATCGATACCGTTTCGGTGACGTTGCTCGAATCCGCAAAGGGGAGGGAAGCAACCCGGGAGCAGACTTGCTTTACAAGCGCTCGCGTGCTCTGCCCAATCATAACCACGGCTGTCCAGACGTCGTTGTTCGCCGCGTCATTCAAATGTCGAAAACTGGCGTATCCGAAGTGATGACACAACGCGAAGCGACGGACGCTGAGATTGCCCGTGCGGAGGCTGCGATCGGTCGTCGTCTCAATCGTCCTCGCTATCTCGAAGAAAGCGCCGGTCACGTCGGCTATCTTGACGCCTTAAACCCCGAAAATGACCTTCGGGAAATGCTTGTGTTTGACTTAGATGAAAATCTTAAGGCTTTTTCGCGACTAGACATCGATCAGCTCTCGCACGTCCAACTGCGGCACTGGGCTAAATGGGCGGGCGGCGTTGATGGCGTGCTGGAACGGGCTGAGGCAATCGTCTCCAAGTACCGTGAGCTTCTGCGGCCAGCGAATCTTGCGGCCTTCGGCGTCCTGTTGTCGGGATACGCAGAAGAATCGCAGTTCAATGCGTTCCTGAAATCGCTTGGCGAAAAATAGAGCTTGCGATGATCTCCCCGCAGGGTACCGACCTGGTGCGCTCGATCGGTCCGACGAACCAACCGGCCCAGATTCGGGCTGCGACTCAGTTCGAAGAATATTTTGAACGAAGCCTGATTGGAGCGTCACTGCATCATCGCTCCGAGATTTTTGGTCGCGATGCCATCGAACGGCGTAAAAGGTGCAGCGATTTTTTGACTGGCCGAGATGAGATGACGCGCGTCGAGCGCAATCAAAACGGACGCTATATCTCTTCAAACAGTCGGACCATTTAGCGAGGCTGGACAAGCGGATGCTGCTCGCGGGCGTGGAGAACCTGTACGACGATTACCGCGTCAGCTGCGACACGGTAGACGACGATATAGTTGGGGTGGGCAACGATCTCCCGGGTACCCGGCACGCGGCCGGCTCGGAAAATGTAGGGGTGTTCGGACGCCGGGACCACGGCGTCGATAACCTGATCGAGGAGCTGTTCAGCTGCGCGTGGACTACGGAGAGCGATGAACGCCATCCGTTCCTCAAGTTCTTCGATCGCTTTTTCAGTCCAGTGGATCGGCAGCATCAGGCCGCGCGGCCTTTAGCTTGATCAATGGCGCGCCGGATGCGCGCGACTGCCTCGTCGTGCGGTACAGTCGGACGCGGATCGGCGAGCGCTTCCTCGACCTTGGCGCGGAACCAACGGTCGTGCGCTTGCGCTTCCTCTTCGGTCGCGAACTGCGATTCAGCGGAAGTTAGTGGTGTGTTCATGTGATTCAGTATAATGGAGTTTGTGTGAGGGTGTGTTCTGTCCCGTTTAGTCAGGGCTTACCGATTGCATGCTGGTCGCGGGCTATTTCTCGCCGATCCAGTTAGCTCGGGGCTGAAGCGAGCTAAGCATCCCGTCCGTGAAGTCTGCCTGCATTCCGGCTTCCTCGAAAGCCCTTTCCCAGTCACCCAGTTGATTCACGTGTTTGCTGTCAGTGTTCACCCAAACGCCGGCCACGTTTGACCCTATCGACGTCCGTTGCACAATCGACCATAGTTGACATAATTGTTTATTATCGATAATTACGTATTTTATTAATTCATAATGCCAAGCTTAACTAGGCCTATTACCTTGCCCGACTGCGCGCCAAGGGCAAGCTTGCGGTCGGACCATTAATGGTTTAAATTCGGTCTTACTTGTATATCTCCCGGAGCCTTGGATGCATCTCGGCGATCATGTCAAGCCAATCAGTTACCTCAAAAGTGAAGCGGCGCAAATTGTCAAAGACCTGACTGAGTCGGGGGAGCCGCTCATCATCACGCAGAACGGCGAAGCGAAGCTCGTCGTTCAGGATGTGCGAACCTATGAATCGACGCAGCAGACCCTTGCGCTCCTGAAAATCCTGGCTGTCGGCCAGAAACAGATCGAACGCGGGGATCACGTCGATGGCGATGAGTTCTTTGCGGAACTCAATGAGCTCGATCGTCAGGAAAAGCTCCGCTGATGGTGGCACCGCTGCTGAAATACCGCATCCTCCCGACCGCGCGGATCGGCATGGACGAACTCAGAAGCTATGTCGTCCGCACATTCGGATGGGAAACATGGCGTCAGACATCGGCGCAACTGCAGGAAACGATCACGCAGGTTCGGCAGTTTCCCGCTAGCGGCCATACGCCTACCGAACTCGAGGGCTTTTTCGAGGACGGTTTCCGGCAGGCCCTTTCTGGCAAGAATCGGATCATTTATCAGGTCCGCGACGATACTATTTTCATTCATCTCGTGGTGGACGTGCGACGCGACCTGCCCTCCCTTCTTCAGAGAATCGCGCTTCGCTTGATGTAATGGGCACCGACCGCATCTTTGCGTTCATGCCGCAGCGCCGCGTTGATACTCCGGCGCACACTGCTTCAACTTTCGATCTCTGAGCGAGGCCGCTTATGCGGCGCTGCAGAGCATTCCCGCAAGAAAACGCCTCGGTATTTAATGCTATCCGCTCGTTTCCCGACTGCATGCTCCTGATCGAAGGCACGGCTGCATGTCCCGACACTAAGGCGTTGCATCGCGAGCGTCTGCGGTCGAGCGAAAAGCACATAGCGAATCTGGTGCGACACCGGGCGCGTCTTGTCGAAACGCTCAACGAAGGTCGTGCGTCTTCCATGGATTAGTGGGCGTTTTTCAACTTCCGCTGCGTGCACGACCGTGTGCATACGTTCACCCGACCGCTTCCCTACGAAGCGATCCGCGGTGGCAAGCGCCGAAATCGGGGTGTTCGTCCTTTTCGTGCTTGTATGGACCCGACGCCTTTTGCAAGCCTCTTTTTCGTGATGTCGAAACGGTCTGCATGCATGTATCCGAGTTATGCCCGCGTCGAGCCATCAGCTCTTGAAGCCAGATGCTCTGAGGATCCGTTTTTTTCGGTGCATAGCGCAGAACAGCCCGAGCACCATGAATGAGCAAGGTCCGCAGGTATGTGTCGCCGCGTCGGCTGATGCCGTGCAGGCGAGGCTTGCCGCCAGACGAATACTGTCGAGGCACGAGGCCGAGCCAGGCGGACAGATGCCGGCCGTTGCGAAACTGCCTGGCATCGCCGGCCGCGGCGACAACGGCCGTGGCGGTAATCGGGCCAATACCAGGGATCTCGGCGATCTTCCTGCAGAGCGCGGATTTCTTCATGAACGTCTGGATGGATGCCTCGATGAGATGAACACGTTCCTCTATGGCGCGCATGTGCTGCAGAAGTTCGGTGAGCAGAGTCTGGCAAAAGGAGGTCAGTTCATCTGCGCTCGTGCGCAGCAATTCCGGTATCGCGCGCCTGAAGGCTTCCGGTGAGCGCGCAATAGCCAGCCCCCGTTCGCCGAGCAGGCCACGTATCTGGTTGATCAGCGCGGTACGATGACGCAGCAGAATTGCGCGCATGCGATGTGCTGCCTGGATATCCTGCTGCTCGACAGATTTGATCGTCACCAAGCGCATCGTGGGCCGGCTGGCAGCCTCGACGATCGCCTCCGCATCATTGCGGTCGTTCTTGTTTGTCTTGACGAACGGCGCAACATACCGATTCACCGCGATTGAGCAGCGTATGCATTTCACGCCGGAATTCAATGTTGCTGAAGTAGTCGCACAGGAAAAGCGTGCGCAGTAACCTACCGAGGTGGTCGGCTGGCCGGTACACCGGGTCGCCCTGCGCCAGGCTTCCGAACCGCTGCACGGCGACCATTGCGCTCACGCGCCCCGCGTGAATTGATGCAACTGGGCGCAGCAGTTCCTTCCAGCCGTCACGAATCGCCTTGATGGAGATCTCATGGGCGACGACCGCTGTCAGCCCCTCGGGCGCTGCCATGGCTCTCGGCAGATACAGTTTGCGTTCCGAGAGGTTGCGCAAACGCGGGCAGAGATCAAAACCGAGCAGCTTCGACACCGCCATCCCTACGTTCGTGTATCCGTGCGTGTCTACTGAAAGACGCAGCAGTCCACCGTCGTCATGGTTCTCGTTGTGACGGATCACGCCCTCGATCGCCACGCCAGCCTGGCGTTCGTTCAGCACGATGGGCTGGTTATAGACATTGCCGTGCTGATCCAGCACGTGCGTGTACATGCCTACCGCGTGGGTGCGACGTCGCGGATCGACCCGTGCATAAAACAGGTGCGGTGACGTGTCCAGACTCATGGGGTTGCTCGATGCCCGCCTTCCGTTACCCCAGAGTTCAGTAATCGGATGCGTGCGCTGGAATTCAACCACGCGGTCGTTTGCACGCGGCAGCCGACCGGGCATTTCAAGGAAGCGCATTGCCGTTGAAATGTGCGCCGCGTCCAGTTGCGGGATCATGGCGGCGACGCTGCTCACGTCCAGTTCTGTGCCGTGGGCGATCAACGCGGCGGACAGCGAGACGAGTTCGTTCGTATCGCGCGCCCTTGCGTGACCGGAGCACTCCACTGAAGCGAGTGTGAGCGTCCATCTCCATAATCATGTCGGCGAACGGCGCGTTGCCGATCTCGCTGAATATCAGATCGCGTGCGTGTTTCGGTATGTCATCGGTCGACAACGCTTCGATCGCCGACAGGTGAATTGCGCCGTCCGTGCCAATGACACGCGGCCTGCCTCGCGTGCCTCCTCGAGCGCGGCCAGGCCTGCCTTGAGTCGTTCCCTCAACCGTTCGAGAAACGGCTCCGCGGTTCCCGGCAATCCGAGCGATGCCAAGTAGAGGTCACGTTCGCTTTCCCATTGCGTGGGTGGAATCAGCAACTGGTCGCGTTCTTGGAACGACAGGCTGTGGTTGATCCAGACCCACCCACGGCGCAGCCCCTTGTGCAGACCTGTGATTGCCTAGGCCTCAAGTGCCCGCAACGCGCGCGCCCGATCGTCACCCTGGACGAGATCGTGCCATGCGCAACTGACCGGCACATTACAGTCGGGCGGCAATTCGGTGGCGCCACTGTCGTGCAGCGTGCCGACAAGATCGAGCTGTCGCAGACTGGGTTCCGCGTCGCGTTCCACGAAGCCGAGCTCCCGTAACGGCGCCAGCAGATTCCGGATGCGGTGGTGATCGTCGGTGAGCGTTTCACGTACGCTGGCGGCGTGACTTGCCGGGGGCCTGTCTACGAGGTGCTCAAGCAGCTTGTCCCTATCGTCGAGACGCTCTTGCGTCGCACGCTCGCTATCGTGAACCAGCGTCCTTATCGCGACCAGTTGCTGCCGGTATTCGATAGCAGAGCGTGCCTGTCGGACCGTCGTGCGGTCGTAAGCCTGCCGGACGAGGTCGGATACGCGGCGCCCTGTTTGGTAGAGTAGCGCGTCCGTCAGCTCGAGCAGCGTGACGCGCAGGAAGAAGATCAGCTCGATGGTGCGGGTCGATGCCTTGAGTTCGCGGACCTTGCAGGACGGCGAGCCTGGATGCGCTGCGTATGCACGCTGCTTTTCAATTGGCACGGCGTCGAGTAGCCACGTATGCGCGCCGAGTTCCTTGAGGAAGCGAACCTTTGCGAGAGTTTCGGTGAGCGTTATGGGGTTGTGTCGCGCCGTTGAGCCATTCGAGGACTCTCATGCCGGAGCTCCCGTGCTGCGCGGAGAGGACAGCATCGGCGTGCATCAACTGCGTTTCCGTGACCGTTGCCTCGATAAGTGCTCGCAGACTGTGTTCAACGTCCGACCAGATCGAACGGCCGGAATCGCGCAGCTTCCGCTCTGCGGGTGTCAGAATGCGGCGCTCATACAGCCAGCAATGGGCGTGGTGAAGCAGTTCGTCGAGCGCGAGCGCTTCGGCGGCGTCCTGTCGCATCCACGCTTCCAGTTCCGTCCAGTGCTTCGGTCCGGTGGAAGTGATGCCGAGATATTCGCAGGTCCAGAGTTGATGCTCGTACAGTGTCTTATAGCGTTGATAGAGCGTGCGGAGGTAGGCGATCGTCGGGGTGGGCAGGCTGAGCCGCTCGCCGGCATGCCGCAATAACTGGCGCGGCAGTGTGCCGACATGATCGAGAGTGTGACCACTGGCACGCAGAAAGACCAACTGGATCGCAACGCCGGCACGTTGACCGCGCCGAAAACGCTCTTTGACCGCGGCAACGTCGCTGTCAGTCAACGCGAAGTAGCGCTCCACGTCGAATTCCGACAGTCGGGCGGGCAAGCGATCTTGTCCCACATAGCAAACTCC
>NZ_JBKGUA010000112.1:0-9595 GCF_046543485.1 Paraburkholderia sp. EG304
GACCGGCGACAGCGTGGCCCGCCGTCAGCAGGAGATCTGCGACACCCTCGCCCGTACCGCCAACGACATCACCCAGCAGGCACAGGCGCACGCCAGCGAGACGATCAGCGAGATCGCGCGCCTGGTCCAGGCGGCGTCGGAAGCGCCCAAGGCGGCGGCCGATGTCGTTGCCGAACTGCGCAGCAAACTGTCCGACAGCCTGGTCCGCGATACCGCTACGCTGGAAGAACGCAGCCGCCTGTTGGCGACCGTGGAGACCCTGCTGGATGCGGTCAACCATGCCGCCAACGAACAGCGCGTCGCCGTCGATGCACTGGTATCGACCTCGGCCGAGCTGCTGGACCGGGTCGGCACGCGCTTCACCGACCACATCGAAGCCGAGACCGGCAAGCTCGGCAGCGTGGCCGCGCAGGTCACCGGCAGCGCGGTGGAAGTAGCGAGCCTGGCCGATGCGCTCGGCAGCGCCGTGCAGTCCTTCGGGACCGCCAGCGACGGCCTCAACGAGCGGTTGGCCCAGATCGCCGCCTCGCTGGACGGCTCGCTGGCACGCAGTGACGAGCAGCTTGCCTATTACGTGGCCCAGGCGCGCGAGGTCATCGACCTCAGCGTGCTTTCGCAGAAGCAGATCATCGACGAGCTGCAGCAGCTGGCCGGCCGCCGCAGCAGCAAGGCCGGAGCCGCCTCGGCATGAGCGACGAGATCGAAGTCGAGGCCGACGGAGGCGCGCCGATCTGGGCCGCCTTCGGCGACCTGATGTCGGTGCTGCTCGGTGCGTTCGTGCTGATCCTGGTCGGCGTGGTCGCGCTGCAGCTGGAGCTGACCAACCGGCTGGATGAGGAGGTCAAGCAGCGCCAGGCCGAAGTGCAGCGTCGCCAGACGCTGGAGCAGGCACTGGCCGGTCCGCTCGCGGCCGGGCGCGTGACGCTGGTGGATGGCCGCATCGGCATCCGCGGCAATGTGCTGTTCGCGTTGAACTCCGACAAACTGCAGCCCGAGGGCGCCGACGTCCTCAAGAGCCTGGCCGGGCCGCTGAAGGGCTACCTGGCCTCGCGCGAGGAAATCCTCATGGTCAGCGGCTTCACCGACGACCAGCAGGTGCGCGATGGCAACTGGCGCTTCGCCGACAACTGGGAACTCTCTGCCGAGCGTGCGTTGACCGTGACCCGCACCCTGATCGCCGAGGGCGTGCCGTCGGATGCGGTATTTGCCGCGGCGTTTGGCTCGGAGCAGCCGGTGAGTTCCAACGCCGACGAGGATGGCCGCGCCAAGAACCGCCGCGTCGAAATCGCCCCGATCCCCAAACCCAAGGCGAGCAAGGCCGCGGATGCCCCGTAACCCAGTCGCAACCGCTGAGACTCTCGAGAACTGGCGAGCGGACAAGCTCGACGGGCTGGACCGCACGCGTTTTGCGGTGATCGAGGCCCTGCATGCCCGCGCACAGATGCATGACGGTGAGGTGCGGGCGCTGTTGCAGCGGAAGCTGGACGCGTTGGTCGCCGGTTACGCTGAGCGGGTTGCCGAGGCGTCGGCATCGGTAGTGACCGCGCCGGGCCTGTCATCGGGTCGCATCGGCCTGCAGGCGCTGGTCACGGAATTAACCGGGCAGCACAGTGCTGCGTATCCGGAATTGCCGGTGCTGGGCGAGGTCCGGGCGACGTGGGCCAGGCTTCGCAATGCCAGCCAGCTCAAGGAATCACTGGCCCAGATGCCCACCAATGGGGGGCCGTTGAACTCCGGTGTACTGGTCCATCGCGCGCTGACGCTGATGAAAGAGACCTCGCCCGGCTACCTGACGCATTTCATGGCGTACCTGGATGCGCTGTCGGGCATGGAGCACCTGCATCAGTGGGGCGTGCTGGTGGCGACGCCGAAGGTGGTGCCGCGGGGGGCGAAGCCGCGGCGGCCGCGTGCGGGTAAGGCGCCGGGCTGATCGAAGCGTCGAGAACGCCCTATGTACGTCTACGCCTCCATGGGCGACGGGACAGGATCAGCGCTACTGCGAAGCTTATGGTCGTCGAACCACGCCGCCGTCGCGACGCCAGACAAGCGTCTCCGCGTCGCCGAATGTAACCCGATCCACCTTGTCATCCAGGGGAAGCGCGTAAGTGAAACTGCCCGACATGCCCGATTTCGCAGGCACCAGCATCACGTTGACTTGAATCGCATCCCCCTGACGCACACTATCGATCCGCTCAACGGCGAGCGCGCTATGAAACGCGAGGCCCGACAGCAACAGCTCCCCTGGTCGGCTCTGTTGGGCCTTGAAGAACTGGACGTCCTCGAGCTTCAGTGTCAGCGCATCATCTGCGCCACACGCTGCCAACAACGCTCCTGCAGCCAACACGACGTACCTGAGTGCAATCATCTCAAATCACCGTCCCGGAGGAAGTCCTTCGGTTTGACGCCCAGGCGAATCACGTTCCTCAGTCTGCCCAGATGGGCATCACCAAAGAGCAACGAGAATCCTACCGTCGTGTAGAAGATCAGAAGCACTGCCGGGACCGGGAGTGCGCGAACGATGCTCCCACAGTCACGGTTCCACGCAAGCAGCACGCCGACACCGACCAGTTCAACCGCGACCGCCGCACCGAGCACGCGTCCAACCCATGATGCAGGCAGCTTCACCAGGCCCCTCGATGCAAACTTGAACCTCGAGTACACCATCAGCATCAATACAGCCGCATACATCGCCGCCAGTACGCTCGGCGGGTAGGCGTCGAGCGGGCAACTCATGCGAACCAGGTTGCGCGCAAGCGCGAAGCAGGCAACAAATGCAGCCGCAATTGCTGCAAGCTTCAGAGATCGCGCAATGATCAATTCTGCGTACATTGGCATATGTTGGGCGTTTGTTCGTCGAACGATCAACGCTAAGCGGCGCTTGCTTCAGAGCGGCGTTGACCACGTCGAACAAACACGCCAACGCATGCGCCAGCCATGCCACTCAGGACGGACACCACGATGTTCGGCGCATTGATGCGGAAGATTGGCAGGAAGCCTGCCTGGGTTCCCGCGTTGACGAAGTAAGTCGCCATTCCCCAGAGACAGACGTACAGCACACCGACGATGATCGCGAACCGGTACTGCCTTGCGATTAGCCCGCCAAACAGCGCGAACCACATGCCGGCAGCCGAGGACAGCACGTCGCTCGTGTCGAATGCAAAATTACTTCGAGCCACTACTGAGATGCCCAGGAAGTACGTGGCCCCGAATACCAATGCCAGCACCAGAAGCAAAGCCCCAAGTTGTCGCCACATGGATTGAAACCCCCGTTCATCCCGATCTCGCGCCACTCTACCTGGATACGTCTGCCCAGCCTTGCGCACCACGTCCCCCTTGCCGCCCCAATCCACGACTGGTGCCGTATGACGAGGTGGTGCGACTCCTGCACCACCTCGAACCCGCCGATATGCGCAGAGCTGGCATTGAGCAACTGCACGATCTATCGCTGCCAGATTACTCCCACCAAAATAGTAATAAATGCGTGCGCAAGTAGAACCATCGCGACGGGGCGTTTGCGTACGATTGCGGCGGCCATCGCCTCGGCAACGACGATGCAGGCGGCGGTGAGCACAAGCACAAGCAACGACTCCGGGTTCAGCATCGATATCGGCTGCACTGCCAAGGTGTAGAGGACAAGAACAAGGAAAGCCGCGAACGCTGGAGCCGAGGAGCGCTTAAATAGTCCATGCCCCCTGGATGTGCTTGCACAAGCAGGAAGTTGTACCAGTTCCCGCGACCTTTTCTCTGACGGCGTCCAGCGTGGTTGCTGATGAATCATATAGCTTGCGCTTGTCTCGGTGACCTTCATAGGCTTTCTTGAATAAATCGTCAGCCTGCCGACGGGCATGCTGTCGACCTTCCCTGCAATCTTCCCCTCGCACATATCCTTGAGCTTCGAATTGAGCGCCCCACACTCCTGTCAGGCCAACGCTACTTCAGCCTCGAGTGCTCTTACGGCAGTACAACTCTGTCGAACGATCAGAATCCCAGTAGGTGGCCGCAAAAATTGCAGTTTCATCGCCGCGGCGATGAAAGGCAACAATATGCGCGAAATCTCCGGCACAGTACGACAAGCTAGTCTCTCCGCCTCCAGACTGCCGCGAGGTCAGAGTCCAACCATTTTTCTTCGCCACCCTGCTGAAATGTTGCTTAACCTCATCCATCTGGAGGTGCGTGACCACATTTCTTCGCGCCCCAACCAAAGTAACCTTTGAGAAACTTTTCAGCGGGCCACCAATCGAACCAGCTGGCAACTCCAGCTCTTCGCCCGCGCGCCGGAGTTGGTCAGCATCGGGCCTGCTGTCCCAGTCTGCAGTTTCAAACGTTGAAGCAACGCTCAGTATGAACACCAATCCTGCGGCAACTACTGCCAGTGCAGCGAAGACCTTACCCTGTTTCACCAGCGACCTCCCCAATTGCCGTTTTCCGTTGCAAGCTCGCCCGGCGAAAATCCTCCGCCGATACCTAAGCCAAGCTGAGTAGATGTCCCGGATCCTGGTGACCAGTTCTTGCTGCCGCCGACGCCGTAATAACCACCCGCTCCAGACATTCCAAAGCCTCTCAGATGCTCATCGACCTCCTTACCAGTCGGCTCATCGCACTGGTCCAACCACCCCGCGCTGCGCTCGATCGCCAGGTTCCAGTTTGCCGGACCTTGGGCCGGCTTGATCAGCAGCAGGTACGTGCCTGCACTGGCGGCAGGAGGCAACAGCACCGTGGGGCTGCCCGCGTTGGCCGTGCCAGTAACCACCTGTCGGTTGGATGGGTCGTACAGGGTGTAGCCAAGGTTGCCAGCACTGATTCCAGAGAACTGTGCGTCCAGGTACTCCCCTGCCCCGGCTTCCACGAGGATGGCAACCTGCTGTCCGGTGGTTGAGATCGCGAACGCGCTGGCCGGTGCATCCGGCGCAATGCGCCGGAAAGAAGCGATATTGGCCGCGGCTATGCCACTTGGAAGGACAAACAGGTCCTGCGGGCTGACCGCCATGCCATAAGGCGTGGAGACTGACACCTTGCCGCTGGCGGCGAAGGTCGGCACGACGAAGTCCAGCTCGGCATTCTGCGCAGCGCCGATGACGCCGGCACGTGTGCCGATCCGCGCGGTGGTCTGGTAGGCAACGGGATACAGTGATTCACCGGTTACTTTGATGGTAGTGCCCGCAGAAGCCACCTGCGGGGAAATACCATCGATGCGAGGCGTCCGGGCATTCTGGTCAACGATGAAGTCGGTACTACTGGTGGCCGTCTGCGCTCCTACGGTGACGGAGACAGGACCGGTGACCGCACCCACCGGCACGATGACCACAAGTTCGCTGCTGCTGGCAGTGAGCACGGCGGCAGTGACCCCGGAGAATCGCACGAGATTTGCACCCGCATTCGCACTGAACGCGTGGCCCTGCAGGCGCACCTGCATTCCACTGACGCCCCGGCCGGGCGTGACCGAGAACAGGGCCAGCTGATCGGCAGCCAGGCGATCCACCTTCTGGATGTTCCCCATCACGTCATAGACATAACGCGCCGACTCGCCGGCATCGTTGGTCACGGCGATCAATCGACCGTTGGCGTCGTAGACATAGCTGGTTGCCGACACTGGCAAAGCCAGCATGAGGGCAAGCACGCACACCACCCAGGCCGCAAAGCGCGTCGAGAGCCGTGAAACCTTGCCATGGACTGCATCCAAGCTCCGGACAATGCCGGCACCGCGTCGTGCGATCGATTCCATATCAGCTCGCCCCTGAGCTTGCGGCCATCTGGCCGCTCCGTGGATTGCGAGCGCCTCCGTGGCGCATCCAGCCTTGACGATATACAGTTCAGCCCAAGATTCTGTCAAGGCAGACAGTGACGTGCGACTCGGGACTGGGATGGCCACCACAAAGCTGACGCTGCTGCTCGCAATTATCTTGACTCTGCCCGGCTGCACAGGGGGTGAGACGCCCTCGCCGCCTCAGAAGGATGGCCTCGCCGAGATCGGGGAAGCATTGTTCAACGACGTTCGACTGAGCGCTGACGGGCGCACAAACTGTGCCACCTGTCACCTTTCAGAATTTGCATTTACCGACACACGGGCCGTTTCGGTCGGAGCATTCGGACGCAAAGGCACACGAAATGCGCCCAGCCTTGTTGGGCTGTTTGAGCGCGGGCCGCAGTTCTGGGATGGGCGTGAGGGTGCTCTATCCGAGGCAGTGATGCAGCCGCTGGGCAACCCATTGGAGATGGGCCATGACACGGTAGCGGCGGCCATGGAGCGCATCGCCTCGTTGCCGGAGTACCGGGCCTTCTTTGGCGCGGAGATCAAGGCGACAGATGTATCTGGAGCGCTGACCAGCTATCTCATGAGCCTGGACGCAGCCCCCAGCCCGTTCGAGCGTGCCCGCGCAGCCGGCGACTACACCCTCTTGGGTGCTCGAGCGAAGCGTGGTTTAGAGCTCTTTCAAGGCAAGGCCCAATGCGCCAACTGCCACTTGATGGATGCGTCAAGCTCATTCAGTGATCAGCAGTTCCACCATGCCAGCGTCGGCTTCGAACGCATTGCGGGCAACATCCGGCCGCTGCTGGCTCGCCTGGAACAGGCGCGCCATTCTGGCCAGCCGCTTGGGAGGATGGTCCTGGCAGATGTTGACATCGCCGAGCTTGGTCGATTCGCGGTGACGTCCGATCCAAAGGATATGGGCGCATTTCGGACCCCGAGCCTGCGCAACGTGGCGCGCACCGCGCCGTACATGCACGACGGCAGCATCCAGTCCCTCGAAGCAGCCATCGAGCACGAGCTTTACTATCGCGGACTCACCAGCGGCCGGCCCATCAGTCTGACGGTCGAGGAACGCAGCGATCTGGCTGCCTTCCTCTCCACGCTCAGTACACCCTAGGCAGCCAGGCGCCTACGGCGATGGAGCCACGTCGTCGGCTGGGAATATCTCCAACTCCTGGCTCCCGGCCAGCTTCCCGTCCAGCATGACCTCGAAGAGGTAGCGACCGGTCGGCCATGTGCCGCGCGGTTCAAACTGGAATCTGGGTGCCGCCGCATTGCCGGCGTTGAGCCGCAGCTTGCCGGTATCGACGGTGCTGCCATCGGCCAGCGCGATCATCTTGACCGCCAGGTCGGCGCCCTTGGTTGTGCCTTTGGTGCGGATCGCAAGCTCGACCGCATCGGCCGGATGCGCGGGGCGTGCGACCCCAGTGGCTGATTCACCTGCCGGGCGCGCGACAATTTCGATGAGCTCCAGCGATTGATCGGCCGGCGCGTCATTGGAGACAGCGTTCGGCTCCGTCGCCGATGGACTGCATCCAGCCAATCCTGCTAGGCCGATGATCAATGCAGACGTGGCAATCCACTTCCCTGTGAGCTTCATCAAAGCGTCCTTCCGTGGTGGGCGATGGCGCATGTTATCGCGGAGCGGATCTGCCGTCATGCCGGATCATAGCGGTGCTCTCCGTCCGTTGTGCTGCGACGAAGGCCGGGTTTCCTCCGCCCTCATTTCACCTAGGCGGCGTGCCACACGAGTCCCGCCGGCGCGCCGTCTGATAATGAATACGCACCGCGGACCCTCACCTGGAGTCCCCCTCTTGCCGCCCAGAATCCACGGTGGTAGCGTGTAATTACAGCGTAATTATGAAGAGGCGGCAGATGGCTCGAGACTGGAACACGCTGGCGACCCGCCGCCAGGCAAGGCTGCAGCGGGCCACGGATGCCGGGCTCGGGCACCTGGTGCCGCATGCCGAGGTACCGCGGCTCCTGCATACCGTGCTCGAACCCGGGGACCGGGTCTGCCTGGAGGGCAACAACCAGAAACAGGCCGATTTCCTCGCTGAGTGCCTGGCCCAGCTCGACCCCGCGCAGGTCCACGATCTGCACATGGTCCAATCCGTGCTCTCCCTGCCCTCGCACCTGGACGTCTTCGAGCGCGGCATCGCCCAGCGCCTGGACTTCTCCTTCTCGGGTCCGCAGAGCGGCCGGCTTGCCAATCTCGTCGCCGAGGGCCGGATCGAGATCGGGGCGATCCACACCTATCTCGAACTGTTCGGCCGCTACTTCATCGATCTCACCCCACAGGTCGCACTGATCGCCGCCCAGGCCGCCGACCGTCACGGCAACCTCTATACCGGCCCCAACACCGAAGACACTCCCGTGATCGTCGAAGCCACCGCGTTCCGGGGTGGCATCGTGATCGCCCAGGTCAACGAGATCGTCGACACCCTCCCCCGCGTCGATATTCCGGCCGATTGGGTCAACTTCGTCACCGAAGCGCCGCGCCCGAACTACATCGAGCCGCTGTTCACCCGCGACCCGGCGCAGATCTCCGAGATCCAGGTGTTGATGGCGATGATGGCCATCAAGGGCATCTACGCCGAGTACGGCGTGCAGCGCCTCAACCACGGCATCGGCTTCGATACCGCCGCGATCGAACTGCTGCTGCCCACCTATGCCGAATCGCTGGGTCTCAAGGGCAGGATCGGGACGCATTGGGCGCTCAATCCGCATCCGGCGCTGATCCCGGCGATCGAGTCCGGCTTCGTGCAGTCCGTGCATTCGTTCGGCTCCGAGCTGGGCATGGAGCGCTACATCGAGGCGCGCTCCGATGTCTTCTTCACCGGCAATGACGGCAGCATGCGCTCCAACCGCGCGTTCTCGCAGACCGCCGGTCTGTATGCGTGCGACATGTTCATCGGCTCCACGCTGCAGATCGATCTGCAGGGCAACAGTTCCACCGCCACCCGCGACCGCGCCCTGGTCTGGCGCGTCACCGGCGGCAAGCACCGCTATCTGATCGGCGATGCCGTGCAGTTGGTGCCGGACCGCATCGATGCGTTTGCCGAGGCGGCACTGTCACTCATCGACGCCCACACAGAGACCGAAGACCCGTTGCAGGCGCTCGAAAACGCACACGCCCAGCTGGGCGCGCGGCTGCAGGCCTATGGCAACTGCCGCGACGGCCTCGAGGTCTGGAAGCTGCAGGGCATCGCCGATGCCGCGCAGCTGCCGCTGCTGGACACCGCTGACTTCCTAGACGCCGTCAAGGAGCGGAGCCTGCCATGGAACTGACCCCGCTGCTCGATGCCCTGTTCCCGCTCGGCCATGCGGTCACCCGCGATGACGATGTGCTGGGCGGTACGGCCACCACCGCTGCCGGGGACGTCACCGTCATCGGCACCGCCAACAAGCTGGAGGTCGGCGTCGACCACGCACTCGCGCTGGCAGCCACGGTGCTCGCCAGCACCCGCGCGCACCCGCAGCGGCCGATCGTGATGCTGGTGGACACGGCCGGCCAGCGTCTGGCGCGGCGCGATGAGATGCTCGGCATCAACAGCTACTTCGCGCACCTCGCCCGCACCCTGGATCTGGCCCGCCGCCGCGGTGCGCCGCTGGTCAGCCTGGTCTACGGTGAATCCGTCAGCGGTGGCTTCCTGTCGTTCGGGCTGATGGCCGATCGCATCTTCG
This sequence comes from Paraburkholderia sp. EG304, assembly GCF_046543485.1. Taxonomy (NCBI): domain Bacteria; kingdom Pseudomonadati; phylum Pseudomonadota; class Betaproteobacteria; order Burkholderiales; family Burkholderiaceae; genus Paraburkholderia; species Paraburkholderia sp. EG304. The sequence goes on from NZ_JBKGUA010000112.1 coordinate 9,437, forward strand.
CCCTGCCCGAAGCGCAGGTGCGGGTGATGGATCTGCGCGCCATGGCCCGCGTCACCAAGCAAGCGCTGGAGAAACTGCAGGCCCTGAGCCAGAGCTCGCCGGTGTTCGCGCCGGGGGTGGAGAACTACGTCAGCATGGGCGCCGTGGAGGCCGTCTGGG
>NZ_JBKGUA010000113.1:0-9507 GCF_046543485.1 Paraburkholderia sp. EG304
CCACGCACACCGCTTGACCGGGTAGATCGAGATAGGTCGTGTCAACGACCATGCAAACAATCCACGCTCTCACATCATGCCCCACGCGCGCGCGGATCGGGGATCGGCCCTGCCGAGCCGCTTACCCGTAAGCGAATCACGCTCGACAGCTCGAAACCATCATCTTGAACGGAGCAAACATGCATAACACCCCCGTGGCGCTCGTTACCGGCGCAAACAAGGGAATTGGCCTTCAGATCGCGAAGGACTTGGCGGCCCGAGGCTTCGAGGTACTCATCGGCGCACGCAAACTCGGCCTTGGTGTGGCAGCGGCAAGAAGTCTTCGAGGTGACAGCCAAGCGATCCAACTCGACGTGACCGATCAGTCCTCGATTACCGCGGCTGCCAGGCAGATCGAGAATACTTGGGGACGTCTCGATGTCCTGATCAACAACGCAGGTATATCACGTCCAATCAAGCTGGGGACGCCTGCCAATGAAATGAGAGACGGGGATAAGGTGAGCCGCGCAACCGTTGACGATATGCGCTTGGTCTTCGAGACGAACGTGTTTGGAGTTGTCGCCGTTACGCAGGCGATGCTGCCGCTTCTTCGAAAAGCGCCGGCGGCTCGCATAGTCAACGTTTCGAGCGCAGGTGGTTCCCTCACGCTCAAGGACGACCCGTCGGATTACTCTAGGCAGTATGTCGGTGTCTATCAGACCTCGAAAACAGCACTCAATGCGATAACGCAGGCGTTCGCCATTGAGCTGGAGGGAACCGGTATTAAGGTCAATGCAGTCTGTCCAGGGTTCACAGCCACTGACTTGAGCAACCACGCACCCAGAGCTGGGTCAGTCGAGGATGTGAACCGCACCGGATTTTGTGGAGGCTCCAACTCTTGAGACAATGGAGCCATGAACAAGAAGGTAACCAAATTTTCCCCAGAAGTTCGCGAGCGTGCGGTACGTCTGGTGCGCGAGCAGCGTAGCGAACATCCGTCAATGTGGGCAGCGATCGAATCGATTGCGCCAATGATCGGCTGCACGCCGCAGACGCTGCACGATTGGGTCAAGCGCGATCAGATTGATGCCGGAGAGCGCGAGGGCGTAACCACAGAAGAGCGCGAGCGCCTCAAGGCCCTCGAGCGCGAGGTCAAGGAACTCCGCCGTGCCAACGAGATTCTCAAGGTCGCGAGCGCGTTTTTCGCCCAGGCGGAGCTCGACCGCCGTTTGAAATCCTGAAGGCCTTCGTCGACCAGCATCGCGATACCTTTGGGGTCGAGCCAATCTGCAAGATCCTGCAGATTGCCCCGTCGGGTTACCGACGCCATGCGGCGCAGCTCCGAGATCCGTCCAGGCGCTGCGCCCGCGCGAAACGCGACGATACTCTGCAACCGGAGATCCGGCGTGTCTGGCAGGCCAATATGCAGGTCTACGGCGTGCCGAAGGTCTGGAAGCAGATGAACCGGGAAGGTATGCGGTGGCGCGCTGCACGGTCGCGCGGCTGATGAAGCTGCAGGGATTGCGAGGCGCTGTACGCGGCAAGCGGCTTCGCACGACGATCCCCGATACGAGCGCGCCTCGCCCGCTGGACCGAGTCAACCGGCAGTTCAAGGCAGACCGGCCGAATCTGCTGTGGGTTTCGGATTTCACATATGTCTCGACATGGCAGGGCTGGCTGTATGTGGCGTTCGTCATCGATGTGTTCGCCCGCCGCATCGTCGGCTGGCGGGTCAGTTCCTCGATGACTACGGACTTCGTTCTTGATGCACTTGAACAGGCGCTGTACGCACGTCAACCAGGCGACGACGGGATCCTGATACATCATTCCGATAGGGGGGCTCAATATGTCAGCATTCGGTACAGCGAACGGTTAGCCGAGGCGGGTATCGAGCCGTCCGTCGGCAGCCGTGGCGACAGCTACGATAACGCGCTGGCTGAAACGATCAACGGCCTGTACAAGACAGAGCTGATTCATCGGCGCGCCCCGTGGAAGACACGCGAATCTCGCGAACTCGCAACCCTGGAATGGGTCGCCTGGTACAACAACTGTCGGCTGATGAAACCACTCGGATATATCCCTCCCGCTGAGGCTGAGGCACACTACTACAGGCAACTCCGAAGTGCCGCTGACATGCCCGCATTAACTTGACCCAACCGGCCTCCACGATTCCCGGTGCGGTTCAGATGCGGCCCGAGAGCCGGTCCGCCTTGCCCTCCTTGACACAAACGGGCCGACCGGCACCTTTTCGAACGCAACGGGTCCGCTTCCCTGGTGAGTTAGTCCACAAAGATGCAATGCCGATCAGTGTCAGATGCATGCTTCATCCGGGCCCAACGGTGCGGCTTCGTGGGCGCCTTTGCGCTCCTGATAATGTCCGACGCGGCGATTTCGCATGCGCAAGTGAGACAAGCTACGCCGTTGGACCTGACTGTCCTGAGCGAGTCGAGCGGGCTCCAGCCAATTTCAGACACGCTGACTTGCGTTGCTGCAGCCGCCCCGCAATGGAATAGCACCCCTAGCGTCATTGGAAGGCACGCAACGATGAGCTGCTTTGCGAATACCATGCACGCGCTGTGTCTCATGCTAGCCCACGAGCCGAGGTGAGCGTGAACGTCACACTGTCCGCTGCCTGTAGATGGCGTGCTGCGCAAGCCGGCGCCGGTTTTCACGGCAGTTGGCGGCGGATCGCCCACATGACAAGCGTACCCCAGGAGCCGATGATCAACACCACGCGCCACCCGGTCGGTGACTAACGTTGCGCGCAGGCACTAACCACCATGTGAACAGTGTGACCGGCAGGCACTGCTCTTTGGCGAGTTCGTCGATATAAGGATCAGTCACAACCAGGAGATGTTCGCGTCGATGCCCGCGATCAGCGCCGCAGATAAATTACACACGGACGGTCGTGGGCAATTCATCAGAAAACTCTATCGAATATAGAAGCAGCGAGACCGTAAGGTCGTCTTGCTCCTAGAGCGGTTGGCGAGGCGGACCAACCAAAAGGCGCCGATGAAGAGACGCATTTAGCTGCTTCTATCGATATCCAGTCCTTCAAGATTTGGGGCGTCTTCCTGGACGAATCTGGCGATGCTTGCATCGTATTTCGCGCCCCTGCCCCCCAAGGCAACCGTCGCTCGCTGCGCGCTGAGAAGCAACTCCTTAAGAGCAAGCTTGATCGTAGATGGGGTGTCGAATCTGCCCTTCGGTCCCGATAGAGTCAGAGCGCCTACTAGCTGACCGGTTGAATCGAACACCGGCACCGATGCTGATGTCGTTTCAGGATCGCGTTCACCGTATGAGACCGCGCACAATTGTTCCCGCACCCGATTCCAGCGCGGATCTGACGATTCAGTGAAAGCGAGCAGTACTTTGCCGGAGGCGCCGTTGTCAATCGCGAATTCCTCCCCAATACGTATCGCTACTCTCACGCTTCTCGAAGGCTCCACGCGGTACAGAACTAAGCGCTGGTCACCTTGCCGCACATAGAAAGATGCCGTCTCGCCCAAGTCCCGACTGAGCTGCTGAAGGATCGGCTCCACCACTGGACCGACTTGAAAAGACCGCTGGTAAAGCATTGCGAGCCGTAGCGGTTGAGGTCCGATAGAGTACTGACCGTCATTCAACTTCCGGATAAATCCGCCGTGCTCTAAAGCGCCGAGCAACCGCAAGACCGTACTTTTGTACAACCCGGCACGGCGCGAAAGCTCGGTTAGCGTCAACTGGTCGTCGGTCGGGCCGAATGCGCTGAGAATAGCAAAAGCTCGGTCAAGAACCGCGACTCCGCTGCTTGTCTTCGATGCGTCGACTGAACGCTGCCCGTCGTCGGGCCCAATGCCAGTCATTTCTTCCCCTTCGGTCAATTGCCGTCACTTTACGGTTTCGCTTGACAGAACTCAAGTTTCACTTTGACATCAAGGGTTCACCCCTATTAACGAGATTAACCCGACCATCTAGAGTTCTATCCCGTAGACCCACGATCTATTGCATAGAACCATGGAGTTACTCTTGAATACCCCGAATCCCGAAGTGTTGATCAGCGAGGTCGGGCCGCGCGACGGATTGCAGAGCGTTAAAACCGTGATGCCCACGGCAGCGAAGCTGCGATGGATCTCCGCGCTCGCCGCTGCGGGTCTTAGGGAAATTGAAGTGGGTTCATTCGTGCCGACGAAGCTGCTGCCGCAGATGGCTGACATTCGTATAGTCGTCGCGCATGGGCTGTCTATTCCGGATTTGCGCGTCGCGGTTCTCGCGCCGAACCTGCGTGGTAGTCAGCGCGGTTTCGAAGCTGGCGTGCACAAGGTCACGCTTCCCGTGTCAGTGACCATAGAACACTCGCTGGCCAATATGCAGAAAACCAATGAGCAGATGATCGAGGAAGTGCGCAATATCGTCGCGCTTCGCAACGAACGGTTTCCAAACGTAGAGATAGAGGCCGGCATTTCGGTTGCCTTCGGCTGCACGATCGCCGGCACTGTGACCGATGACCAGACGATGCGCATGTGTTTGGCAATGGCCGAGTGTGGTGTTGATGAAATCGGCCTGTCCGATACGAGCGGCTACGCGAACCCGACCCAGGTTCGCCGGCTGTTTCGCCGGCTCCAAACGGAACTTGGCTCAAAGGCTGGCGGTGCACACTTCCATAACACGCGCGGACAGGGACTTGCCAACGTCGTCGCAGCGCTTGAAGTCGGCGTGACGACGATCGACTCCAGCCAGGCGGGTCTCGGCGGCTGTCCCTATGCGCCGGGCGCAACCGGCAACATCGTGACTGAGGACTTGGTCTTCCTGCTGGAAGCCATGGGCTATGACACGGGCGTGGACATCGACAGGCTGATCGCCGCGCGTGCCATTCTCGCCGATGCGTTGCCTCGCGAAGCGTTATACGGACACTTGCAGGACGCGGGGCTCCCCAAAGGATTCGCATATGCAGACGGCCACGCACCCCGTGCGCCGCAACCGGAAGACTACCGGATCAGACTAGCGCAATGAGCAAAGTGCGAGCCAACCAAGATTTGCCGTATAGCGGCGTACGCGTCGTCGAGATGACGCACATGGTGATGGGGCCCACATGCGGCATGGTGCTGGCGGACCTCGGCGCGGAGGTGATCAAGGTCGAACCCATTTCCGGCGACAGCACGCGCGCTTTGCGCGGGTCCGGGGCGGGCTTCTTCAGCACGTTCAACCGCAACAAGAAGAGCATCGCTGTCGACGTAAAAGATCCGCGCGGCGTGGAAATCATTCACAAGCTGCTTGCAGGGGCGGACATTTTCAGCGAGAACTTCAAGAGCGGCACGATGGACAAACTTCGCCTCGGTTATCCTGCACTGTCCAGGATCAATCCGCGTCTCATCTACGTGTCGCATAAAGGGTTTCTGCCCGGCCCATACGACCATCGCACCGCGCTGGATGAGGTCGTGCAGATGATGGGCGGCCTCGCTTACATGACGGGACCGGAAGGCAGGCCGCTCCGCGCCGGAACGAGTGTCAACGACATCATGGGAGGCATGTTCGGCGCGATCGGTGCGATGGCGGCCCTCGCACAACGCGAACGCACCGGCCGGGGTCAGGAAGTGCAAAGCGCGCTGTTCGAGAACAATGTGTTCCTCGTAGCACAGCACATGATGCAGTACACGGTGACCGGTACTGCCGCGGCGCCGATGCCAAGCCGCATTTCAGCCTGGGGCATCTATGACGTGTTCTCGGTGAAAAACGGCGAGCAGATCTTTCTTGCGGTCGTCTCCGATACTCAATGGGTGCCGTTCTGCGACGCTTTCGGGCTGGCGGAGCTCAAGTCGAATGAGCGGCTAGCCTCCAACAATCTGCGCGTGCAGGCCCGCGAATGGTTGCTGCCGCAGCTTCAAAAACATTTGGAAGCGTTCACCGCCGCGGAGATTAGCGCGATCTTCGAGCGCTGCGGGCTGCCTTATGCGCCGATCATGAAGCCGCAGGACCTTTTCGATGATCCGCACCTGCTCGCTACCGGCGGACTCGCCCAAGTGACTTTGCCGCCTGACGCCAGCGATGCGGGGCAAGCCATCGCGACACGGACTGCGCTGCTGCCCTTGACGCTCGGTGGTGAGCGCCTGCACCTACGCGCGCCGCCGCCTTCGCTCGGTCAGGATACTCAGGCGCTTCTGACAGATCTCGGATACACGGCTGAGGATCTCGGACGATTGGTCGAGGCTGGGATTGTCAAGTGTCGGGACGCCCAGCCTCACGATGCGTCGAATCCTTCGGCGAACGAACTCGCCAGCGCCTGAACCAGCGAAGCAAACAAGCAGTCACTGTTCCGCAGAGGCCGGGCCTCTGCACGCCGCGATTTGTCCGGAGACGAGGCATGGCATTAAGTTCATCGAATATCGCCACAGGCCGCGCGGCGGATTCCACCCTCGAGCACTCCGCGGTCAGAAAAGCCGCGCGGCGCTTCATTCCGCTACTGGCGCTTGCGTACTTCTTCAACTATCTCGATCGCACCAGCGTCGGTTTCGCGGCGTTGACAATGAACCGCGATCTGGACTTGACCGCCACGCAGTTCGGCTGGGGGGCTGGCATCATGTTTGCGGGGTATTGCTTGTTCGAGATTCCGAGTAACCTCGCGCTGTACCGCTTCGGCGCACGGCGCTGGCTCGCCCGCATCATGATCACGTGGGGGCTGTTCGCAGCGGCAACGGCACTAGCTGTCGGCCCGAAAAGCTTCTACGCGATCCGGCTGATGCTTGGCATCGGCGAGGCCGGTTTTTTCCCCGGTGTGATCTTTTTTCTCGCGGTCTGGTTTCCGCCTGCCTATCGCACCCGAGTTCTGGCTTGGTTCACCGTCTCCACGCCGCTCTCGTCGCTCGTGGGGGGGCCGCTCTCGGCTGGCCTGCTGCACATGGACGGTGTCTTGGGACTAGCTGGCTGGAGGTGGATGTTCGTCGTTCAAGGACTGCCCGCGTGCGTCCTCGGTTTTCTGGTACTGAAAATGCTGGACGACAAGCCCGCCGATGCGAAGTGGTTGTCGCACGACGAACGGCAAGCTCTGCAGGGGGCGTTCGATCGAGAAGACACGTCAAGTCGGAAGAAGAAGCATTTCGTTGCGGCATTGAAGGACGTGCGAACCTACATTCTGGCGATGATTTCCTTCGGCTTCACGATGGGCTCTTACGGCATCGGTATCTGGCTCCCTCAGATGCTGAGGGCTCACGGTATGAGCGTGGCAAAGACGGGCTGGATGTCGGCAGTGCCTTACTTCTTTGCTACTGTTGCGTTGCTCTGGTGGGCCAAACGAGTCGACAGTCGCGGCGGGCCGATAGCGAATCTGGCCGCGGGTCTGCTGATCGGCGCAATCGCGCTCGGCGTCTCGACGTACTTTCATCAACTGCTTCCGACGATGGCCGGCCTAACGCTCGCGCTTATCGGCACGATTGCCGGGCGAACGATCTTCTATACGCTCCCAACCAGCTTCCTTTCAGGCCAAGCGGCCGCCGGTGGGCTCGCTTTCATCAACTCGTTCGGCGCGCTTGGCGGCTTTGTCGGACCGTATCTCATCGGCTATCTGAAAGACGGTTTCGGTACGTTCTCGGCCGGCATGATTGGCCTGTCAATCGCGCTGGGCATCACGACATTGCTGACACTGTCACTTCATGCGTTGGCTTCCGGAGAACAGGCATGAAAAAATCACATTCGCCGCGGCGTCGGCAATTGCTCGGCACTGCCTCAGCTTCCATGATTCTCTCCCCTGTTACCGGGCGCCATGCGTTTGCAAGAGAGGAAAAGCACCTCATGAGCACAACGAGCAATTACCTTCCCGTTCGGGCCGACTGGCTCGCTCGCGGCACCGAAGCCGCGCTCGAACCCGACATGCCGATCATCGATGCGCATCATCACTTCTACGAGCGCCCAGGATGGACCTACCTTCTGGACGAGTATCTCGAGGACGCGCGCTCGGGACATAACATTACTGCCTCGGTGTTCATGCAGGCGCTGACACGGTATCGCCCGTCTGGTCCCGAGGCACTGCGCCCTGTGGGAGAAATCGAATATGTTGCAAGCGTCACGACTCCTTTGCAGAGCGGCAAGCCGCAGGTTGCAAAAGCCATGGTCGGCTACGCTGATCTTCGCCGCGGATCAGCGGTGCGCGATGCTCTCGAGGCAGAACTGCATGCTGGCGATGGCAGATTTCGTGGCGTTAGGCACCTCGTTACTTGGGATGCCGACCGGACCCTTGTCAATCCATTATCGGCGCCCCCGCGAGGGCTGCTGCTCGATCCGGACTACGGGGCGGGAGTCGCACAACTAGCTTCGCTTGGACTGTCATACGACGCGTGGTTATTCTTTCCGCAGTTGCCGGAGTTGTACGAGCTGGCCAAGTCGAATCCTCATACGCCTTTCATCATCAACCATTGCGGCGGCGTTCTCCGGATCGCCAGCTATGCAAAGCAGCGCGAGGAAGTATTCGATGCGTGGTCCCGTTCAATGCGCACACTCGCCGAACTGCCGAATGTCTATGTGAAGGTGGGTGGCCTTGGTATGCGCATCAATGGCTTCGAGTTCGAAAAGGGCGAACGCCCACCCTCGTCGGACCAATTGGCACAGGCGTGGAAGCCATGGATCTATACGTGTATCGATGCATTCGGTGCGGCCCGCTGCATGTTCGAAAGCAATTTCCCCGTGGACAAGGGCTCTTATCCCTTCAGCAACGGTTGGAACGCCTTCAAGAAGTTGACTGCGCAAGCGAGTCCCGCAGAGCGCGAAGCATTGTTTCGGGGCACGGTCACCAAAGCCTACCGCTTCGAATGAGTGCGTCCGATGGATCAGCGCGGCCGGCCCGGAAGCATCGTCATCACTGTCGGCCCAACAGCTGCGTTTGACAGCCTTTGTGTGTATGACAGGACCGGCGCGATAGCCGTCTGATGAAGCCGACTTGGAAGGAACTACCGTCCTTGCCAAGGACGCCATGCTGGCAGTTCAACTGCCAGCATCGGTACGTCTCGGACGCTTTTTGTCATCGTAGCGAGAATCTTCACCATCTGCAGTAGCAGTTTTCGGGTTACTTGCCGCCCATTTCCCTTTCTGTAGCATCGGGCATGCTCAGTTCTCCGCAGCAAGCTAACGGTAAGCCTGCCCCTAGGTTCTCTCGAATCCTCTCCCGAGTTCCCAGTCTGTTATTCGGCGATCATATTCCAACTGTTCCCACCGGGCCGCATGCACGTAATGCTTAACAACATCATCTCCCAGGACATCCCGCAGCCAGGCTGAATTTGATGCAACCTCGATCGATTCTCTTAGCGTTTTGGGAATATCCGGAAGATCGCGATCACGGTACGCGTCACCATGACATGGACCGGGCAGTTCGAGGTTCTCGGTAATCCCCGCGAGGCCGGCCGCGATCAACCCCGCGAAGGCCAGGTATGGATTGATGCGTATTTCGGACGAACGTGACCGGCCGTTTCGGGATAGTGACCGGCGATTTCGGCAACGTGACCGGTCATTTCGGGAACGTGACCGAGCGGACCGGAAGTCAGGATTGGCGTTGCGCATGACATC
>NZ_JBKGUA010000114.1:0-9315 GCF_046543485.1 Paraburkholderia sp. EG304
AATGTTAATGATGGAGAGGAAATTATCTGGGCATCCGAGCGCGATGGATTTGAACATCTGTACCTCTTTAATGGCCGTACCGGTGTTTTAGAAAACCAAATCACCAAAGGTGACTGGATTGTCCGCGGGGTGGCCCACATCGATCCAGTCAGAAGGGAAATCTGGTTTGAAGCAAGCGGAATGAATTTCGGTGAGGACCCATATTTCGTTCATGCCTACCGAATTGGCTTCGACGGAAAGGGGCTGACATCACTTACGCCAGAACCGGCCAATCATCACATCGAGTTTTCTCCGGACGGTAGATTCTACGTCGACCTCTGGTCGCGTATCGACCTTCCCCCACGCATGGCGCTTTTCCGATCTAGCGACAACGCTAAACTGATGCAGATCGAGAGCACCGACCTCTCCCAACTCGAATCTAATGGATGGAGAGCACCAATCAATTTTGTTGCCAAAGGGCGCGATGGTAAGACCGATATTTGGGGAATCATTCATCTACCAGATAGATTCGATCCACATCTGAAGTATCCTGTGGTGGAGCATATATATGCCGGCCCGCAAGGCTCTCACGTCCCAAAGTCATTCACAACCACAACAGAGCCCCTTACCCAGTTGGGTTTTATCGTTGTGCAAATCGACGGAATGGGCACTAACAACCGTTCACGCCTTTTCCATGACGTCGCGTGGAAGAATCTGAAAGATGCAGGCCTTCCCGATCGCATTCTGTGGCATAAGGCGGCTGCCTCTCTATATCCCTGGTACGACATCTCGAATTTGGGAATCTTCGGTACATCAGCTGGCGGCCAGAACGCCATGAATGCACTGCTATTCCATTCGGACTTCTATAAGGTTGCGGTAGCCAACAGCGGCTGCTATGACAACCGTATGGACAAGATATGGTGGAACGAACAGTGGATGGGCTGGCCCGTCGGCATTGAATACTCACAGTCCTCCGCCATCGACAATGCCGACAATCTGCACGGCAAACTTATGCTTGTTGTGGGCGAAATGGACCACAATGTCGATCCGGCCTCCACCTTTGCGCTCGCCGACAGTCTCATTAAGGCGGGAAAGGAATTCGAAATGGTCTATGTGCCCGGTGCTGATCATGGAGCCCCCGGTATCTTCACCGAGCGTAAGCTCATGGATTTCTTCGTTCGCAATGTTTTCGGGCAAGATCCGCCTAATTGGAATGCCACATCGACGCATTTTCCGTCGAGTTGATTTCCCTTTATACTGATCGCCGTGACATTGAGTTCTTAGGATTTTTCTATAGTCACATTCAATCGTTTACGTTGGGCTCAGGACTGCTATTGTTTGCCTTCGTTGAACGCAAGCCCGCAAGATTCGTGTGGGAGACCGGCGCAGTGTCATCGCCGGTCGCTGAGCGTCGCCGTCGTTCAGGCGCTACGCCGAAAGCAGTGGGGTCAATGCCGTTGCGCGTTGGCGATCGTACTCGCTCTGGCGCTTGAAAATTTCTCGCCTCAGCGGTCGTGGACCTGAGGATTGAAAGTGGCACGGCCATTGGGATGCCAACGAGATCATTCGCTTGTAGGGGTTATAAGCTGGAACCGCCGATTTTTTCGAAATTCTTCCAATTCAATAGTCGGCCCTGAACAATTGATTCTTCGATGCACCCGCATCAGGCCGGCGCAATGCTGCGGTCGAGCAAAGCAGCAAGAACGTATGCAAAAAAAAGCCGCAGCTTCCTGGCTTTGTTCAGCAGGGCATGGCTGCAGTTGGTTGCAGACGCAACTAGGCATTTTTGACGCAAACGGCCTTGCCGAAGCTGTTCCACAAATTCACGAGGTTCGCGATAATCACGCCCTCGCGCTGCTGAGATTCGGTTTTGCGCGTCAGTAGCCGCGCACCGATGCAACGCTTGATTCGCGAGATCTGCGCCTCGACCAGCGCACGCTGGCCATACCCGTATTTGTTGCGGAACGCATGGATGCCCTTGTCCTTGATGTACCGAACGAGATGGTCGTGCCAGCGCGTCGCCGGCTGATTGTGAACGACCGCATTGGCCGGTGGGGGAATCACCGGCAGCACGCCGCAGGCTGACCACGCCTCGGTCTCCGCAATACTGTAGTACGCGGCGTCGGCGATCACGCAGTCGGCGATCACGCAGTCGACGTTCGCGTCGACTGCCAGCATCGCATTCAGGCTCGCCTCGTCGGAGACGTTGTCCTCGGTAATCGCGATCCGGTGGACATTCATCTCCGGTCGATCGACAGATGCATCTTGCGCCACGGCGTCTGGCTCGCGTCGCGCCCGTACTTTTGCCGATGCCATTCGCTGGCCCGGCCAAAGTTCATGCCGCTGCTGTCGACGATCAGGCTGATGGCTTCGCCGTTGCGCAGGCGTTCGGCCACGCGAGCGCAGCGTTGCTTGACCTGAACCTCGAGCGTACGGAACCGCTCGCTCAGAAGCCCGAAACTCGGTACCCCGATGTCGAGTCCGCGCAGCGCCCAGAATTCGTGCATGTGGCCGGTGATCTGCCGCATGCCCCAGCCGAACAGCCGGTAGAAGATGAAGATCGGTTCGAGGTACGCATCGCTGTACGTCCGGGACTGACCCGACACGCCCTTCTGGTAGGGCGTGTCGTTGATGAACAGCGCCTTCAGGTCTCCGTCGGGACAATACAGGCTGAGTTGCCCGCGCCGCTTCAGGCTTTCGTTGTACTCGTGCGCGTTTGTTACCGCATAGCCCGGCTTCGCTCGTTTGCGCGGTTCGCCCGTCTTCAGTCTTGTCTTGTAAGGCATGAAAGCTCGCTCGTCGGATAGATCACCGGACTCTTTCTACCCGACCCGCGGCCGCCGCGCAAGCGGCCCTCTTGAACAAAGCCTGTCGATGTGAAGCCTTTCAGCTCGTCGAAACGCCGAGGATCGGGTTCACCTCGCAAGGTGGTCGACCAGATAAGGGCTTCGGCGCAGGTTGGCCGAGCAGAAAATGCGGAACTCGACGGGCCCGGGAGGCGCGGGCGCGTCCACCACGCCGCACGCATTGAGCGCATGCTGCAATGCTGAGATCACCTGCCCGTCAGGGTCCTGGTCGATGGCGATATCCATCGTGCCTTGCTCAATGTATTGCCTGTGGCGGTCGAGCATTTCATGGCCGACCCACACCGTCTTGCCCGCCGCGCCCACCCTGCGCAACGCCGCTTCGATCCCTTCCGATCCGTATCCGCTGTTGTAGATGCCGACCACGTTGCTGCGCTTGAGTGCGTTCAGTACGGCACGATGGCAACGGTCTGGGTCATCCAGCGTTTCCATCTCTTCGTGTTCGCAGACGAGGTGCGGAAACGACTCGACCAGCGTCGCGCGGCATCCGCTGATCCGGTCGACGTGCGCGCGGTAGTCCTTGTGCGAGCAAAGCAGCAGCACGCGACCGGGCTGCGTCGCGAGCCGTCCTACGAAATACCCAGCCGTGCGGCCTGCGCTTGCATTGTCGATACCGGCGTAATGCAAACGGCCGATGTCGGCGATATCGGTCACCATCGTGACCGCGGGGACGCCCTGGGCGATCACTGCGCGCAGCGCATCGCGCACCGCGGGTGTGTCGTGCGTCGTGACGATCAGCCCGGCACGCTTGTGATTCGGTCGAAGGATCGCATGCGTGATGACTTCGTCGTCGGCCTCCGGAACGATTTGCCGATGCAGGACGATTCTCCGATCGAGCATTTGCATCGACCGTTGCAGCGCGAGATTAATCCGCTGAAAGAGGGGCGTGTCGTTGCGCGGGATCAGCACGTCGATATGCAGGAGTCCGTGCCTTGGATTGGGCAGCACGCGAGGCACGCCGAGTTCGCGTGCGGCCGCCACAACGCGTGCCCGCATCGCGGCGGACACGCTGCCCCGTTCGTTCAGCACGCGGTCCACCGTTGCGGGGCTCACGCCAGCGGCTTCGGCGATATCGAGGAAGCGGGGCCCGCGCTTGCGGCGTGGTGAGGTTGGGTTTTGCATGACCCTGTATCCATGTTTTGCGTGTATGGCTGCGCTGTCGCAGCGTCCGGCCTTTGCTCATTGCAGCATGTCGGCTTTGTCCGGATGGGGGTATTGCAAAGATGGTGCGGGTTGTGTAGAAGCGCAACATCATGAAGCCAGCGTTGAATAATGCCATATAAAGCCAGACTAAAGACGGGTGAACCGCGCAAGCGCAAGAAGCCGGGGTACCGGGTGACGAACGCGCGGGCGTATAACCAGAGCCTGAGAAAGGGCGGCATGATCAGCCTGTATGTGCCGGGCGGCGATCTGAAGGCGCAGCTTATCAACGCAAAGATCCGTACGCCGGGCGTGTCGGGGCGTGAGCCGACCTACACCACGGCGTACATCGAGCTGATCTTTACCTTCTACCGGCTGTTCGGTTGGGGGATGGGGCAGATCACCGGCTATATGGAGGACTACTGGAAGACTCGCGGGCTGGACATCCCGGTGCCCAGCGCCAGTCAGCTGGGCGAACGGTTCGCTTCACTGGAGGTGAGCGTCACGCAGCGTTGCGAACAGCTGGCCCGACGTCTCGCGCGCGGCGGGACGATCAGTCTCATGGTCGACAGCACGGGATTGAGCTTTGGGCGGGCGAGCCAGTGGTACGAGGCAAAGTACGCCCAGAAGGCCGCGCGCACGCCGTGGCGCAAGATGCATCTGTCGATCGACGCTGACATGAACGTACACGCGATCCGCATCACCACTACAGAAGTATCGGACAGCGAACGAATGGACGCCGTGCTGCCCGCTGACGTGCCGATGGATCGGGTGATTGCCGATGGCGCGTACTACAGCATCGAGCGTACCGAAGCGCTTTCAGGCGCGGGCGTGACGCCCGTCATCCCACCGCCAGCTCACGCTGTCGTACACGGCGAGGGGCGAACCCGCCGGCATGACCAGATCGTCAGATACGTCGAGGACAAAGGCATCTATGCATTTCACAAGAAATACGGCTACGGTGTGCGCTCGCTGGTCGAGGCACAGATCTCGCGCATCAAGCGCTGCATCGGCGAGCGCCTGCTGACGCAGGGGCTTGCGTCGCAGGAAGGTGAAGGCGTAATCATCGCCAACCTGCTGAACCGGTGGAACGCCTTCGGCAAACCGATTTGCGTCAAAAATGCATAGTCGCGTCCATAGCACGGGAACTTGTACCCATCCGGACAAAGCGCGTTGCGCAGCAGGTACTGGAATGCTCCTTTTTCAACTGCCTTGGAACGGCCACGCGATTGCCGGCCATCTCGCGCTTACAGGACGATTGACGATATTTCATCAACGTTTCCGTTGATCCGACCGAGCCCGGCGCTTAACTTCGGGGTCGTGCCGTTGGCGATAACCGATCGATACGGAGTCAGGATGGCGCAACGACTGCTGGGGTTCGCCTTCGCTGGAAGAAGCATCTTCGCGGGCGGATCGCAAAAATAAACCGTTTAGAGCATATGTCCATAACCAATAACTACGAGAATTCGGCGGATACCGCCTGCATCGATCCCAAACTAACGCTCAGATACACGGGTGCGCTATGCGCGCAAGGTAAGTCAGCACAGGCGAAGTCAATGTGCCGTGCAATTTTCGCCGCCGACCCAACTCGTGCCGATGCGCTTACTCTTCTCGCGACGATTGCCTTCCCGATGAAGGAACTACCGGTTTGCCCTTCCCCTTCCGTCGCCCCGCCGCCTTGCGTGCGCGGTACCTTTCGTGTTCGCCGCCGCTGCGGGGCATGCGACGACCGACTGGGTCGACACACCCACACGAAGGCCTTTCTGACCGGCCCGCAGCTGATGGCGCGCAACGCGGTGCCATTGCTCGAACTGGCCGACGGCGAGATCACGGACATCGTCCTCGGTCATCCGCGGGGAGCCATAGGCGCCTTTGACCTCGGCATGGATAGACCGGATCAGGGCGAGCAACTGTGCATCCGTGAGGCGCTTGCGCCCGGGCGTGCCGCCGCGCTTCCACGCCCGATAGCCATTCAGGCTGACCGACAGGACCCCGCACAGCGCCGACAGCGGATAGTGACGGCGATGCGAATCAATCCAGGCGTACTTCACAGGAGGTCCTTCGCGAAGGACGCCGCCGCTTTTTTTGCGATTTCAAGTTCCATCTGCAGGCGCTTGTTCTCGGCCCGCAAGCGTGACAGTTCCATCTGCTCCGGCGTGACAACCTTTGTCCCCGGGCCGTTGAGCGTGCCTGCCTCATCGGCCTTGACCCAGTTGCGCAATGACTGGTGTGAAATCCCCAGCTTTCGAGCGACGACCCGCGCGCTTTGCCCGTCTTTCACTCGCTGCACCGCGAGCGCCCTGAACTCCGCGGTGTATGCCTGCTTCGGTATTTTGAACATCGATTCTTTCCTTCCTTCGGGTCGAGTTTACACACGACCTGCTGGAAGGCGAAATTTCGAGGGAAGCTCATCATCGCCAACCTGCTGAACCGGTGGAACGCCTTCGGCAAACCGATTTGCGTCAAAAATGCATAGTCGCGTCCATAGCACGGGAACTTATACCCATCCGGACAAAGCCCATCGGCAGCAGCGCATTCCAAGGCGGTCTTACTCCCTATGCCACGAAACTAGGCGTCTAATCTGGTGCTGCGGGCACGCATCGCACTTGAGCGTCTTCGACCCGGGCGACGGTAGCCAATTGCAGGTTTTGACTCTGCAGCCGTCATTGGCAAACGACCGATTCTACCTGACCGGGAAGGACCGAGAGGTAAGCTGCGCTGTTTTCTGGCAGTCCTCCCAGCAAATCATGTAAGGGTAAACCTGCCGTTTCGTTGCTCTCACATGGAATGTGACCAGAACCATACACATTTGGATGGCAAATACTATGGCTTTATCTCGCGTCGCAACCGCATTGCTGCTGGCTGCACGGATCACCGCGCAAACTGCACACGCGCTCGTGTCCGAAAATTCGGTGCCTCAGGATCAGGCGCTCAAAACCCTGCAGTCCGCGCTGCGGATGCAGGGTTTCGCGCCCGTGCAGGATCATGGCGTGCTGAAAGTGGTGCCCGAGGCCGACGCCAAGCTGCAAGGCGTGCCGACCTACGTCGGCAACGCGCCGACTGCGCGCGGCGACCAGATCGTCACGCAGGTCTTCGCGCTGAGGAATGAGTTGGCCAACAATCTGCTGCCCGTACTGCGTTCGCTGGTCTCGCCGAACAACACGGTCGCGGCCTACCCCGCCAAAAATACGATTGTCGTCACCGACTACGCCGACAACGTGCGGCGCATCGCCCGGATCATCGCCGATTTCGATAGCGCGGCCGCCCAGGGGTTTGCAGTCGTGCCGCTGAAGAACGCGAACGCGATCGACATCGCGCAGCAGATGAACAGGATGCTCGATCCGGGCTCGATCGGCAGCACGGACGCGACGCTCAAGGTGTCGATCTCGTCCGATCCGCGCACCAACTCGCTGCTGATGCGCGCGTCGAACACCGCACGCCTCGCGGCGGCCAAGGAACTCGCGAAGCAGCTCGACATGCCGACCACGATGCCGGGCAACATCCACGTCGTGCCGCTACGCAATGCCGACGCGACGAAGCTCGCGCGCACGCTGCGCAGCATGCTCGGGAAGGACGGCGACGAGGGTTCGTCAGGCGGTTCGAACGATGCAAACTCGTTCAATCAGAACAGCACTGGCGGCGGTCTGTCGAACAGCAGCAGCTCGACGGGTACGTCGGGCTCGCCGCCGTTGCAGTCGGGCGGCCTCGGCAGCGGCTCGATGAACTCTCCGATGGGCGGCGGCGCTTCGGGCTCGAACAGTAATAGCGGCGGCTTTCTCGGCGGCGATAAGGACAAGGACAAGGACAAGGAGGAGCACCAGGACCAGGGCGGCGGCATGATCACCGCCGATCCCACGACCAACTCGCTGATCATTACCGCGCCCGAAGCGATGTACCGGAACTTGCGCGCGGTGATCGACCAGCTCGATGCGCGTCGCGCGCGGGTCTATATCGATGCACTGATCGTCGAGCTCAACTCGAATACGAGCGGCAATCTCGGCATTCAGTGGCAGGTCGCGAACGACAACCTGTTTGACGGTACTAACCTCGCGGCTGGCACGGGCAACAGCATCATCAACCTGACGCCGGCCGCGGCCGCTGGCGCCGGAAAGGGTCTGCTCACGGCTCCCGCCACGAGCGCAGCGCCTGGTCTGGCCACGGCTCCCGCCTCCAGCGCAGCGCCTGTC
Source organism: Paraburkholderia sp. EG304 (assembly GCF_046543485.1). Lineage (NCBI taxonomy): Bacteria > Pseudomonadati > Pseudomonadota > Betaproteobacteria > Burkholderiales > Burkholderiaceae > Paraburkholderia > Paraburkholderia sp. EG304. The sequence goes on from NZ_JBKGUA010000114.1 coordinate 8,171, forward strand.
CAGCAGGGTCCGAACATCGGCTGGCTTCACAACACGTTCGGCGTGCAGGGTCTCGGCGGTCTGCTGCAGGCGCTGTCGCAGACCGCCGATGCGAACGTGCTGTCCACGCCGAACCTGATCACGCTCGACAACGAAGAGGCGAAGATCATCGTCGGTAACAACGTGCCGATCCAGACCGGTTCCGACTCGAACCTGACGAGCGGCACGACCAGCGCGGCGTTCAACACGTTCGACCGCGCCGACATCGGTCTGACGCTGCACGTGAAGCCGCAGATCACCGACGGCGGCACCCTGAAGCTGCAGCTCTACACGGAAGGCTTGGCGATCGTGGACGGCACGAACAACGCGGCGACGAACCCGGCGGGCCCGGAATTCACGAAGCGTTCGATCCAGTCGACCGTGCTGTGCGATAACGGCGAGATCATCGTGCTCGGCGGCCTGATGCAGGACAACTACCCGGTCAGCAACAGCAAGGTGCCGCTGCTCGGCGACATTCCGTGGCTGGGCCAGTTGTTCCGCTCCGAGCAGAAGACGCGCAACAAGACTAACCTGATGGTGTTCCTGCGCCCGGTGATCCTGAGCGACCGCGACACCACGCAGGCCGTCACGGCGAACCGCTATGACTACATTCAGGGTGTGCAGGGCGCGTACCGTTCGGACAACAACATCATGAGGGATCGCGACGATCCGGTCGTGCCGCCGATGCCGCTCGGCCCGAGCCAGGGCGGGGTGCCGGCGCTGAATCTGTTCGAGCTGAATCAAATGCGCCGCCAGCAGATGATGCCGCAACAGGTGCCTCAGCAGGTACCGCCGCAGGCCGTGCCGCAAGCTGGCGCGCAGACCACCACCGAACCCGTGCCGCAGACGATGCCGCAAACCATGCCGCAACCGGCCGTCGTCGAGCCGGCAAGCGGCCCGGTGTCGAGCACGGTGTCGCCGGGAGCGCGTCCGTGACGCAGATGCCCGCGCAAACCGCGCCCTCGCAACGTCCGCTGAACGGCGATGCCGCGGCCGGCGAGCGCGCAGCGGCCAGATCCTGGTCGCGCATCAGCATGCCGATAGCCTCGAAGTCTGGATCAGCGAGCGCACGAGCGAAGCCGCGCTTGCCGAAATCGCGCGCAACTACGGCGTGGTGTCGGTCGTGC
>NZ_JBKGUA010000115.1:0-8976 GCF_046543485.1 Paraburkholderia sp. EG304
ATGCCCGGGTGAAGGGTGTGATCTTCAACGGGATCGATACGGACGTCTATCGTTACAGTCTGGGCGCGCGCGCCGGCCTCTATCGCAATGCTTCCTATCTCGACGCATTGCCGGCCAGCGGAAAGACAAAGAAAAACTAAGCTTCGCGGCGCGAGGGCCACGGCCGGTTTCTTACCGCTCACTGCGTTCGCCGGCCACTAGACCTGCCTGTTGGCGCCTTCGAAAGCTGAGCGGACGGGCGCCGGCGTCCTCATCTATGGCTGCATCTTTCTGATCTTTACGTCGTGCCGGCCGCCATTGTCTCGACTCCGCTCGAAAGTTGATTCCTGCAGCCTGTTAAGCTGTTCGGGCTTCAGGTCTCACACGGGAAATTGGTCGTAAGTGTCACCATGCCAAATTCCTTTGTCGCCCACGTGTCTGCCATTTCGATGGCTGATGATCTCCGCCTATCGCGATGCCGGCATCTTCGCTCCTAGCGTGTCGACCACTTTTGTGCGTCATACTTTACTGAATCTGCGCGTTGGCCACGAGGCCATTGCCATTCTGGAGATTGGCGCCGAGAGAGGGGCTAAACCCATGCTATAGTGAGTTTCGCTATTTGATCGGTATTCATTCGCAAACAGGGCACTGTGCTTTTGTCAATCTCTGCCGGACTTTAGGTCGCCTTCATCGCACTGTCCGGTGCCGCTAGGGAATATCCCAGCCCATAGCTACGTCACCGATGACATCGTGCTGTTCAAATTCTTAATATCTCGATGTGATCGTAAGGGGAGTGGAAGATGATAACTTTCTTGACGCATGCCGCCTGCCTGCTGATCGGCGTAGCGATTGGGGTCTTTGCGTGTGCGCTTTGCGTTGCGCGCGCGAGAGGATCAAAGGAGGATGATTAGTCGCATTGTGATTTTTATGATTCGTCCGTCATTGAGGATGTCCGCTGCTTCCCAATTTCAAAACTATCAAGCACGTTGGAGCAGGGTAAAACAACAAAAATGACGCAAACGCCGGAGTTGGCGTTCGCGTTCAACTGATCGATCGCAATAGGCGGTTTCACTTGACCGGCGCCAGGTAGGGGGCCGACAGGAATCGCTGCGCTCGCGGGATCGCCGCGGTGTAGGCTCGAATGGCGGCGGCAAGCTGCGGACAAATCAGGTTACGGTTGTAATCGTAGATTGAGTAGCCGTCGCCTTCTCCGTTGCTCGGATCGCCGTTACGCACGACATACCAGAACGCCTTCGCCACCGAACCGTTGTTCATCAAAACTTTCAACTGGTTGAATGCTGCGAGTTGCCCGGCGTCCGTGCGGCTCGTACCGTTGTTGGTTTCGGTAATCCATATCGGCTTGGAACCACTGGCAACCAGATTCGAAACGGTCGTGTTGAACGACTGCATCAGCATGTGGTAATCGGCGCTGCTGAAGTACGGGTGAACGTCGACGACATCGATCGTGGTATTCAACGGGCTGGCCGCGCTCTTCGAGTTATTGCCCATTGCCTTGATGTAGTCGGTCGCCTGGATCAGCTCGTTGCCCGCCGGCGGTTGCCAGCCGTTATTCGGATACGTCGAGTTGTAGAAGTACGAGATCCCCTGAGTGTGCAGAACCGTTTTGTAGCCGGACTGCCTTTTCATGTTCAGGACCTGCTTGGCTTCCGAATAGAGCGTCTTGCTGCGATTCAGAATGTAGCCGGAGATACCGTGCGGATCACCGTAAGATGGGTCCGAGGCGGAGAACGACCAGTTGGTTTCATTGAACAGTTCAATGTCAGCCGTAAACGGCAGCGCGATGTCCATCAGCGAGCCGAAATACTTCGTGAACGCCGCGTCGCAGAAGTCGAGTCGCGCCGACGATGCGCTCGGCGGATTCTGGGTGGCCTGGCATTGGTATGCGCTAGACGGCGCGTACATGCCCACCAGGAAAAGAATCTTCATACCGCGCGTGCGCGCGGCGTTGAGAAGCGCCTTCAGAAAGGTCACCTTATTGGGATCCAGCGTGCTGCCGTCGGCCAGCGTCATGAAGTCCCACGAAACACCGAGGCGAACCGTACCCACGCCCAAACCGGCAATCAGATCCAGGTCCTTTGAGCATTCGCTCAGTGCCATCTGATCCGCACTCCACAGATTGCAGTTCACGTCCATTGCAAAACGGTCGTTTCCGCTTCCGGTGGGCGGCGGCTGCAGCGCCGCAAGCCGATGAGCATTGGCGGTAGTGACGTCCGTCGTTTTGGCGTGACCGTCCTTCGCGAATGACGACATTGGCCGCCCACACAAAAGTGTCAAGGCGGCGAACAAGATAAGAGTTGATTTCATATCTTAACTATAAGGGCTGACACCCAGAATTTGTCCGAAAACGTGAAAGTTAAGTGTGAAGATGAACATCAATTGTTGAAGCCGACATTGGTCGCACGAATAGTCAAACACGCGCATCAGACATTGCGTCGACGTTTCAAGCACAGCATCAACGAAGTCATCGCGTCGAGGTCCACAATGATCGACCGTGTGCGGGAACGCACATCGGGTCTAGCGTAGAGCCGGGATACTTTTGTGGATCGGAAGCGCAGCGACGAGTGGTCGCGTAGGCTTTGACGCGATAGCCCGGAAAATAGGCTGTTCTTCGTCAAATCTTCATTTTTAACCTTCATTGAACGCGCCAATAAGTGTCAACTTAGGTGCGAAAAGAGTCGTATCTCTTTAGACAATTGAAAATCGAAGGCTTTATAAAGCGAGGTTGATCTGTCTGATAAAAAGCATGTGTCTGATGTGGTCGCTTTGTCATGATATTTATCAATGGTGCGCAGAGATAAGAACAATCAGTGGTGAAGTCATCAATTCGAATTCTGCGGATCTGATTGATAAAAGCGCAGTCGGTTGCGCCTGTTGAAGATGATGTGTCGCGAGCGAACTGTACGATGGCGTCTTTATGCGCTATTACTAACATTCGGTCCAGAATTGGGATGTTACGCTGCACGTGAAGTCATCAGTGAATCAATGAAATTAGCCGCACTAAACGATTCGCTTCCACACCAAAACCGGTCTTGCAAGCGCAGGGTGCCTACGCCGGCACCTTCCCCACGAGTTCCCGAACTAAGGAGATAGCATGTTCGAATCCAACGCCGCCGCGGATCCGAAACTGGAAGAGGCGTGCCTTGAGGCGAATTCAAAAAAGGTCGCCTCGGATGACTCGAATCCGCCGGGCGAGAACCTCCTGGGTGCAAGGTGGGATGACGCAGTGAAGAGAGCAATGGACGTTTGCGGAGCGTCAGTTCTGCTGATACTGCTCTCCCCGGTTCTACTGATCATTGCGCTGGTCGTCATGAGCGATCACGGAAACGCCGTATATGGTCATCCAAGAATTGGCCGGGGAGGACGTACTTTCAAGTGCCTTAAGTTCCGCTCCATGGTCAAGAACTCCGATGAGGTTCTTGCCAAACTGCTCGCAACAGATCCGCAGGCACGTGCGGAATGGGACCGAGATTTCAAGCTTAAAAACGACATTCGGGTGACGCCGGTTGGCCGCATTCTGCGCAAGACGAGCCTCGATGAGTTGCCGCAACTCTGGAACGTGCTGCGCGGCGATATGAGCCTGGTGGGCCCCCGCCCTATCGTGCAAAAGGAACTGGTGAGATATGGCCGTGATGTTCGTTACTATCTGGCGCTGAAGCCGGGAATGACGGGCCTATGGCAGGTGAGCGGCCGAAACGATGTGGACTATCCGACGCGAGTTTCGCTCGACGTTCGGTACGCAATGAACCGCTCACTGACATTCGATATGTCGATTCTTCTGAAAACCGTCAAAGTGGTGTTCGCAAAAGACGGCGCCTACTGAGCCGGGCTGAGGTTTTCCGCTATAGGAAATCGCATGTCGTCCCGATCGCCGTGACCGATCGGTGAGGTGATCCGCTATTGCTGAGCAATCCACGAGAAAAAGTTATGAGAGTGGTCCACGTAATTGAATCGACTGCCACAGGAACGCTTGCAGTTGTGAGCACGCTTGCAACGCGGCTCGCCAAGGAAGGTCACGAGGTTTATGTGATCTATTCGGAGCGCGAGGAGACGCCGAAAAACTTGCGCGCAATGTTTCACCCTGATGTCGTCCTGCAGCATCTGCAGATGAAAGGACCATCATTGGCGCACATCATGTCTGTGTTGCGCCAGCAGTTGATCCGACTGAACCCGGATATCATCCATATGCATTCGTCGTTCGCGGGCTTCCTGGGACGAATGTCGACCTTGTTTGCATTGCCATCAACGGCGTTTTTGTATAGCCCGCATTGCATCTCGTTTGTACGGCGGGACATTGGCAGGTTGAAGCGATACTGTTTCGCCGCCTTGGAGTGGCTTGCATGTTTGAAGAGTTGCACATATGTCGGCTGCTCTGAGAGCGAATGCACGGCAATCCGCCGCTATCTTCGGCGAGATGCAGTACTGGTCGAGAATGCGATCGATCGGGCGGTCGGTGTCCATAGCGACACTCGTCTGAGAAGCGCTGAAAAAGACGGGTCGACGAAACGACGGCGAATCATTGCGACTGTGGGCGGCATTCGTGTGCAAAAAAATCCGCATCTGTTCGCGGAGATTGCACGATCGTTTGATCGGGACGACACTGAGTTCGTCTGGATCGGCGACGGTGACGCAGATCTTCGGAGGACGCTCGAGGACGCTGGTGTGCGTGTGACCGGTTGGCTTACCCGTGCTGACGTGATCCAGGCTGTCGTGCAAGCGGATATCTATTTGTCGACAGCGTCCTGGGAGGGGATGCCCATCTCCTTGATTGAGGCAATGACGCTCGGCACACCCGTTGTGGCGTCAGATTGTCCTGGCAATATGGATACCATTCGGCACAATTCGACAGGCGTCCTTTATCGGACGGCTGCGCAAGCGACATCGCTGATCCAGAAGATGCTAACCGACGAGAAAATCCGTGAAGGTTTGTCGCGCCGGGCGCAGGAGGAGGCGCGTAACCGATTCAGCGAAGATCGCTTCTTCAACAACGTCCAACTGCTTTATTCGACCCAACTGCGAAGCATTCGCGAGGGCCGTCCGGTGCTGAGCGAGTAAAAAAGCGCCCGTGGGCGCTGATAATCGAAATGGTTTGTGCGAGTTTCGCGCGAACCATTTTAATTTTTAGATTCTCGCCAGATAACGTTCCACGCCCGAGGCGGCGATTATATTCGTCCACCGCAAATGCAGCAGTGTAGACGGATCGTTTTTCGGCACCATATCGCCATCGAAATTGGAGATGCTAGAGAATACGTCTGGGCCCGTTATTTTGCATTGAATTCCAAACTTGGCGGCGGCGTTCAGATTCGACGGCGAGTCATTGCAGATGATTCTCTTGCCGAGTGCGGCATACTCCAAAAGCTTGGTCGGCGTCTGCACGTCGTATGGACGCTTGTAAGGGATGGTTGAGATAGCGATCTCGCAATTGCGAACCACCGCGAGGGCATCGCGTTGCGGAAGACGACCGGTGAACAGGATGCCGGGCGATTGAAGATATGCGTCGGATATTTCCTTTTCAACAGGCCCAATCAGAACGAGGGTATCCGACACACGCTTGGCGCCCAGGAAGTCCCTGATGAAGCCGTCAAAGCCGCGTTCTCGCGTTATCTCGCCCAGATAGCAATACGTGCCCGCCGGAAGCGTCTGGTTGCGGTCAGCATCCGCGGTGAAAATCCAGTCTGGCACGCCCATTGGCAGAAAAATAGTATCCACTCCGTCGCGGAAACCCATCACTGCGCTCATCGAATCGTTTTGAAAGATTCGAAGATTGGGCCGCGGTTGCAACGTTTTCTTGATAGTGTCCTTTAGCGCACTATTGCGTCCGACCGATAGCGAACGATAGTCGTGGATCACATATTTTGCGGGGGGAATCCTGGGGTAGAAGCCCATGATGCACCAGAGAATGTATTCCTCCGGGTTCTTGACTTTTTTGTAATCATCCAGCGTTCCTGACGTTACCTTACAGCCATTTCCAATAAAGTACTTCGTGTAGGCGTCTATCTCCGGATAGTTCGCCTTGCCGGGGTGAAGAATGAATATCTGCATGTCATTGTCACCGTTCAAGTGTGGTCTCTGCGGCGGCCGGCTCTGCGCTACCACGAGACAGGTCGGCGCGCGATCGTTGCAATGTCGTACGCCAATGAATTGGTCAAGCGTTGGCTAGCTTGATATCCTTCGGCAGAAACGCCGCGACGTTGGATTGCTCTATTACCCGGTCCCAAATGAGATCTGCAAAGTCCGTCCGGCGATTTACTGTCGCACCGCGCGCGGTGTCCTCATCGATTCCATCAAAGATGTTCGCCGTCGTGATCACGCTGTGGATGCCCATCTCTTCACAGCATCTGATATTGGACGGCGAGTCGTTGCAGACGATTTTCTTGCCGAGCGCGGCATACTCGAGCAGCTTGGTCGGCGTTTGATAGCAATGCGGCCGGTGATAGGGGAAATAGCACACCGCAACTTCGGATTCGGCCACGTGCTTCAGCGCCTCACGCTGCGGCAACGGCCCAGTGAAAATGATATTTTTCGCATTCGAGAATCTTTCGTAGATGCGCGGGTCCGGTTTTCCCACGAGGAGAAGGGAGGTGTCGCGCTTCTGGAACTTGTTTATAAACGCTTCCAGCACGCGATCGAAGCCTCGCTCGACGCTCATTTCGCCGATATAACAGAAATCAGCCTTTTTTTCTGTCTGGCCATCATCCTGTACCTCGAAGATCCAGTTCGGCACGCCCATAGGCAGGATGACACTGGGGACACCGTGGCCGAAACCCATGATCTCCTGTTGGCGTTTGTTTTGAAAGATCCGCAGATTCGGCTGGCAATTGAGGTACCGCTTGGCGACGTCTTTTATCGCCGGCCAGCCCCCAACGGACAGAGAACGGTAGTCGTGGATGACGAAGTCGGATTCAAACCGATTTGGATAAAAACCCATGATTTCCCACAACACGAAATCCGCCTTGTTTTCGAGCGCGCGGTACTCGCTTATTGTTCCAACCACCACATCCACGCCGCGGGATTTGAAATAGTTTTGATAGGCAGTAATTTCCGGATAATTGGCGTTACCGGGAGATGTGATGAAGATTTTACGCATGCCGCCTTCCTTTTTAACCATAGAGATAAGGAACAATAAGACCGTACGACTAGTGCTCCGGCGGCTTACTTCCGCCTTTAATTGGCAGGTGAGCGAACGTTGACCGCTTGTCTTTCTCGAAGCCGGGATCGCCCGCGATAGCAGTTTTATTCGCAAATAACCTATCGTGGTGATTCGCTGCCTGGCCGAATGCCGCGCGGTGCTCAAATTTCCTACGCCACAGCGCGGTCTGTCTCGTCGTCGCTCGGGCGACATTGCCTCGCCTCGACCCAATTCGGTCCGTGCGCGGTGGTCGGCGGCGCTGCGCTATTTACGCCTGATTCAATACACGGGGTCTGCTGAAGATGCGCTGAGCGAAGCGCCGGACGCGTCCCAGTCGTAGATAGCGCGGTGCCAACGTCAGGCCTGTAAGCTGCGCGGCGAACCACGCTACGGAAGAGTGATCGTCAATGTCGAACGCCTTGAGCCGGAACGGATCGCTTCCTTCGTCGTTCCAGCCGACGTCGGTCGTGCGTGCGCTCTTGTAGCCGGCGGCCTTCAGCAGTTCGACTTCGCGCGGGCCAAAAATGCCATAGGGATACGCGAAATGCTCGCATGGCTTACCGACGATCCGTTCTACCTCCAATTTTGAAAGCGCGAGCTCTTCAAAGCATTCTTCATCTTCACAGAAGGTCAGTGTAGGGTGATAGCGCGTGTGCGACTGGAAGTCGACATAAGGGCGCATCTCTTCTATATGGGCGGCGCTGAGGCCACTAATCGTCGCCGATGCGTCAAGCAAGTCCTGATGAAAGCCTCGCGCGTCCAGTTCAGCCAGGCGCTCCCGGTTTTTCATGCGGATGAGCCGCTTCACACCTGCATCCTTCGCGACAGGATGTAGGAACCAGTGAGTACGATCTTGCGCCACGATGCTGCTGCAAATGTAAATGGTCGGGTACACACCGTACTTAATAAATACGGGCAGCAACTTCGCATTGCCAATATGGCCGTCATCAAACGTGACGGCTACGCGCGGGCGACCACTACCACGCGAATTTGCCTGCGACAAGGGCACGAACTCGACCTTGTCTTTCAGGTACTCGAAATGAGCCTCGAGCGTGGCGGGTGATGGATCGTGATAGAGCAGAATCGCGGTGCGGTCCCGCCAAAGCAAGGCGCGAATCGCGGCGGGGGTTCCACTGAAAAGGAGCGCGCGTGTGAAAATCTCACGCATCAATTGTTTCATATGCATCCCAAGCTAACGGCATTGAATGGGATTCTGACGTTGCAGCCACAAAAGCGATGTGCGTTAGCGTACAGAGATAATGACAGCCTTCAGATAGTCTGGGATACTCGTTAGTGCGCCGTATGCGCTATTTTTCCAGAGCTGGATCTACTGCGGGGAAACAGGGGTTCAGCGAAGAATTGCGCAGTCTTTATGTTTATACGGTAAGACGATTATTCTGAAGTTGGTGGCGCGCAAAGCGGAGGAACATCGCAAAATTGCGTTGCACACCGAACTGACGCACGCAGCGTCAGCATTCAAAATGTTGCCGTCCCGTGACAGAAAGCGAGAATTGGCAACGCCGCATCGCCTGCATCTTGAATCCAGCTTCCATCCTTTTCGTACACCCGCCCTGGGGTTTCGATGAATCAGAACTCTCTCCTTACGAATGCTGCCGTGGTGCGCAATAACGATGTCAGTCTTTCACGTTATTTCGACGTACTGATGGCCAACCGCTGGCTGGTCGGTGGAATCGCCGGCAGCGTGCTCGCCCTGGGCGTGGCGTACGCGTTTATCGCGCCATCGGTGTACCAGGCCGATATTCTCGTGCAGGTGGAAGACAGCATCCCGACCAACAATTCAAAGAGTCCTCTGGGCGACGTCTCGAGCATGTTCGACGTCAAGACAGAGG
>NZ_JBKGUA010000116.1:0-8523 GCF_046543485.1 Paraburkholderia sp. EG304
GGCGGTGGGTGGTCGAGCGCAGCTTTGGCTGGCTCAACCGTTTCCGGCGTCTCGCACGTGACTATGAACGGCTCCCCGAAACTCTCGCCGGGCTTCATTTTGTCGTCTTCGCAATGCTCATGCTTGTCCACGCCGTGCCAGTACTTCAAAGTTCCTAACACGCTCTAAAAGCTCGTTTGCGATGCGCTCACAACGTCCGGCGCAGCTTTCTACTTGAGTCGACCGCCATGTTGATTACTATGTAGTCCTAATTAGTAAGAGAGAACATTCTCAAACTCAATATTCTTTACAATCCGTTATGACCTTTCCGTCAGGCTTGGTACCCATGGCAAGAAGAAGAAACCCAGACCCCAACGGATGCAACAGATGAACACTGGTACCTCGCCGCTCCGTACGCTGACCTTGATGAGTAAGGGCCCACCACGGCGCTGCTACATGCTGCGCGAAGGGCTCAACGCGTTGCGCTGGATTATGAGAGCGGGTGGAGCGTCGCATTTGTTACCCAATAGCTGAGGGAGGTGGTCTACCAGCAGACGCAGCGCAGCGCTGAATCCAGCAAGCTGCTTCGGGGCTATGTCAATGACCTGCGTTCGATCATCCGGGTTGCGCAGGAACACCGCCGTCAACACAGCGCGGTCATTCTCGACGCGCGCACCTCAGTCGAGCTGATACTGGCCCGCACGGCGGTTGATACCGTGGGCAGTCGCTTGCCGTGCACGTGGGGCTGGCCAACCAGCAGGAGCGCGCCCCGGTCGGGAAGCTGGCGCATCGGGTTCTGCGGGCCGCCAGTCGGACTGCCTTTCGACGACCGGAGGTGCACAGACGAAGAACCTGCGCACGCTACACTCGACGAAGGCATTGACCTCTAAGTCGTCAAGCCGCCGCAGGCGAAAAGGCGCTCCGTGTATTTTTGGCGCCGCTGGTCAAACGCAGCTTTGACTGGCTCAACCGCTTCCGCAGAAAGCGGCAGACGCTACAGAGCGATGGCGCGAGGCCCTCGCTGGTTGCGTTTCGTCGTATTCTCCGTGCTTGTGCTCATCCACATTGCAGCCTTTGACAAAGGGGCATAACACAACCTAGCTGCGCCCCCCCTATTTACCAGCCGTGCGGGGCAGATGAACCCCCGAGAGAACCCGACGAATAGCGTGCGGGGAAGGTCGGAACACTACACTCCCGAGTGCGGCAACGGTATCTCTTCGATGATTGATCCATGTTAAGCCCGCTGTTGACCGATACGCCTATATTGAACACGCAATCATGGCGTGCGCGTTTGCAGCTGCTTCCAACCGGATAATTGCGGATCGCTTTATCGCGTCAGGAAATCCGTCATGCGAGGAAAATCCGTGACACCATTCAATCCGTAGGGCGCGAACTTACGTTTGCGCTGCGAACGCATGTGTTCTTCTGCGAAGTTCTGCAACGAGCCGGCCTTGCCGTACCGTCGCATAAAACCGGCGGTCGACATGGTTCCTCGAGGGGAGTGTCGGGGAGCCGAAAATCTCCGGACAATTCAGTAAATCGACTCAATCACCGGCCGCCGACGGCCTCGCTCACAAGGGGAACATCATGTCAGCCAAACGCGTTGCTTTCGTTACTGGCGGCATGGGCGGTCTCGGAGCCGCCATTAGCCGACGTCTCCACGATGCAGGCACGGTGGTCGCCCTCTCGCATTCCGAGCACAACGATCACGTTGCCACGTGGCTCGTCCATGAACGGGATGTAGGTCGCCGTTTCGTTGCGTTCGAGGTCGACGTCTCCAGCTTCGATTCGTGTGCGCATTGCGCGGAGCGCGTGCTCACCGATTTCGGTATGGTGGACATTCTTGTGAATAACGCGGGCATTACGCGCGATTCAAGCTTTGCAAGAATGACCAAGGAAGATTGGGATAAGGTCTTACGCACCAATCTCGATTCCATGTTCAACCTGACGAAGCCATTTCTCGGTGGAATGGTCAAGCAGGGATTCGGGCGGATCGTGAATATCGGCTCAGTGAACGGTGCGCGCGGTGCATTCGGGCAAACCAACTACGCCGCAGCAAAAGCGGGCATTCACGGTTTCACCATGTCGCTCGCACTGGAGACGGCGCGATACGGCGTTACCGTCAACACGGTGTCGCCCGGTTATCTCGCCACGACCATGACTGCGGCGATTCCCAAGGACGTAATGGAAACACGAATTCTTCCTCAGATTCCGGTCGGCAGACTCGGTCAACCGGACGAAGTCGCGGCCGTGGTGGCATTTCTCTGTTCCGATGAAGCCGGCTTTGTGACGGGCACCGATTTCTCCGTCAACGGTGGTATGCACATGCGATGAAAAGCGACAATCTAGCGTCAGACAACTTTCGGTTTTGTCTGGCGCAGTCTGCGCGGGACATTCACTTCAACGACAATTGTCCATAAGAAACGCATGGCGTAGCGGATGGGACACGATGCGCCAATTGCAAGACAGCGACAATCCAGCATCGCCGCCGGGCCAAGGTTCGCGAAGGACTAAATGTTTCCGATAAGCTAAGCGATGTAAATTGTCGTAACTTTGAGGGTTCGTCGCTGACGAGCCAGCCTTCTACCCGAACCAGCACAGAGGGACCGCTTCCGAGAATGGCAAACCCGCGTCACGCGGGCCGAGGTAATTGCAGGGCTGAGCCTCTATGGTCGTAAATTTTACGATTGCGCATCCCTAGCCCAGGCATTATCGTCAGCAGGCCGGTTTTCTCGCCAACGGGCACACCAACAAAAACGAGTCGTACACGTTATTGTTTTTCCATTTTTTGAGCGTTTTTTGACGCCATCCCAAAAAGGACGACGATACAATCCCATCCGGCATGCGGGGCCCATTCAACGTAGGAATTTAAACGCGTCGTTTTGATAGAAAATTGGGAAACATACAAAGATGGTTGCAAACTTTTATGGCGCATCGATTCAGCTCATCTGTCAAAATCCGTATCTGGCAAAGGCAATTGTATCGATGGGGGCAACGACGGGCTGAAAGGACCACACCGGAGTGAATTTATGAGCGCGACGACTGCGGTGCAGACTGATAAGCAACGTTCCTTCGTGCGGTTCATCACGAGGAGCTACGCGCAGTTGGTTTTCGTCGCCTTCGCTCTTGTTCCGGCCTATCTGATTGGCTACCTGTATTTCTTTCAAAACCCGGGTCTCAAGTTCGAAAACTACCCATTTCATGAAATTGCGATCACAGGAGCGACGTTTGTGGGTCTTTTTGTCGCCTACTTGGCGTGGCAATGCTATCGATCCTCCGGCGAGCCGTTGCTGCGATGGATGACGCTAGGCTTCCTCGGATCTGTATTGATCTGTGCGCTCCATGGCGCATTCACCAGATCCGCTCATCAAAACATTTGGCTATTCCTGTTGTATGGTCCGGCGTCGCGTCTAACGATGTCGATTCTGTTGTTGATTGGGCTTCTGTCGTATCAAAGGCCGTCTGATCCCGCTGAGCGCCGCGCCGGAGCCAAGTACTTGCTAAGTTGGGCCGCAATATTCCTCGTAGTGGACGTTCTGGTTGCGCTTCTTGCCCATTCTACAGTTGCTGGCGTTATCATTCTGCGGGTCATGGACACTGCGGCGCTCGGGTTTTCGACGCTCAGCGTCGTTATCCTGATACTGCGTCGGCCTCGGTCCCCGCTGATGCTGGTCTGTGGCATCTCCGTCATGTCCTTCGCTCTGTCGTCGGTGGCTTTTCTTCTGAGCAGCCCATGGAACCACATGTGGTGGCTTGCTCACGTCATTTTCGCCAGCGGCCTCTTCCTTCTCAGCTATGGCGTGGCGCAGGCCTTTTTGACGACACGTTCATTTGCGACGATCCATAGTCGCGAGGAGTTGAACGCGCGACTCGCCCAAGAAATGGATCGCGCCAAAAACGCTCTGAAGGAAGTTCACCGCGAGAACCAGAAGCTGGCGCACCTCGCGGCGACCGATCCATTGACCGGAGCTGCGAATCGGCGTCATTTCATTGCGTGTGTAGAAACGGAGGTCGTTCGCGCACAGAGAGACGGCACTCCATTCTCACTTCTCGCGCTCGATCTCGACAACTTTAAATGGGTCAACGACGCTTACGGACATCAGGTCGGCGACACAGTGCTCCAGGGATTCGTGCGAGTATGCCGCGACGCGATTCGGCCCTACGACGGCGTAGCACGCGTGGGCGGCGAAGAGTTCATGGTGCTGCTGACCCGCACATCGCTGGATGCAGCACTCGCAATCGGCGAGCACATTCGCGCGACAATTGCCAGCACGACTTTCGCCGGTGAACTTGGGTGCAAGGTATCGATAACTGTCAGTATCGGCATCTCGCAGTTCGGCAGGGATGGTCGCACGATTGACGCACTACTTCGGTCAGCAAACGAGCGGCTTTACCACGCGAAAAGTCGGGGTCGCAACCGAGTGGCGATTGTTTAGCGGACCGAACCCCGCAGATGTACGCAAGCGCAACGCGACTGACGCGGCACTTCAAGGGTAGTTCGTTGTCCCCTTATTTCGCTCAATGGCGTTGGATTGGTCCACATGATCGTCAGAGATAGAGAACCGGGCCTAAAACAGTCACCAGCCCACGCACAGCCACCAACGTCAGATGCAAGGTTTTCGCAACCCGGGGCGCACGCAGTCGCTTCTGTCGGAAGTCGAACCGAGTTAGTGTGGCCGCTCGACGAGCTCAAAACAGCTTGTCGTCGAGCGCCGCGTTGAACACCGTCGGGGCACTAATCGCCCCCGCTGAGCGCCAACGCCCGACCAAGCCCTTTTTCCATCTACTCCATCGGTTGGCAGCGTGTGGCACCTGACACAGGCATGACGGCGTTCTGCTTGCCTATCTGCCCGGACTGGCGATGCGCCGCAATGCCGACCTGCATGCCGGTGAGGCCAAGACAGACGCCCGCGACGCCGCAATCATCGCCGAGGCCGCCGGTTCGAACCCGCATACGCTGCGCTCGCTTCGGTTAGCTGATGAACCGCTCGCCGAGCTGCCCATGCTGTGCGGCTTCGACGACGATCTCGCCGCTCAAATTCCCCAAACCAGTAACGGGATTCGCGGCCTGCTCACCCAGATCCATCCCGCGCTTGAGCGCGTTCTCGGACCGCGCCTCGAGCATCCCGCCGTGCTCGATCTACTCGAGCGCTACCTGTCAACGCCGCTTGAATTCTGACCCGCCGGGGGTGCGGCTAAAATCCTGGACTGGGTTATGCCGCCATTCCAAGACTTTCCCGGTATTCAATGGGGCTGAGAGATCCGAGCGACATCTTGATCCGCGTGGCGTTATACCAGCGGATGTAAGCGTCAAGAATCTCCATGAAGTGATCAACGGTCGTAGCCCGCCAGTCACGAGGATAAAACAGTTCCGTCTTGAGCCGTCCAAAGAAGCCTTCACAGGCGGCATTATCGGGCGAGCATTCTTTGCGCGACATCGAGCGAATGAGCCCGGCATCGCACATCCGGGATAGCCATCCCGGCCAGCGATAGTGGGCGCCGCGGTCGGAGTGAACCACGGGCCGCTCATCGCAATCAGCGACCGACTCGATGGCCGAATCCAGCATCGTATTTACGAGTTCAGCGTCCGGCCGTGTACCGATTGACCAGCTCACGACGAGACCATCGAAGCAATCGATTACCGGCGACAGGTACACCTTGCCCGCTGGGATCTGGAATTCTGTAATGTCGGTAAGCCATTTCTGATTCGGGGCGACTGCACGGAAATCCCTTCTCCGAGATGAATACCTGCTGCCGACCCAGCGCCGCGCGGATTCGACGATAGCCGTAGCAACGGTAATTGCGTTCGAAGATGTCTGCAATGACGCGACGCGCACCAGCATGTCTGTCAGCGACAAGCAGGCGCGCACGATGATAGAAGTAGGAGCTGCGGGCGAGCCGCAAGACGGCCAACAACTCGGGCAACGTATAGGTCTGTTTCAGGGCATCAACCAGCATCGTCTTCTCCTGGTTGCTCAGGAGTTGCAGGTCGATGCCCGTTCCTTTTTTTATCAGTTCGTTCGCCTTCGCGAGGATGTCGCGCTCGAGTTGCAATTTCCGGATGTCGCGTCGAAGCGATTCGACCTGTTGCTAGTTCCGCACGCTCATGGTCCGGCGCAGGCTTGTTCTGGCGTTTCATGGATGCAGGCATCTCTCGACCGAGTAGCTGGTTCTTCCAGTTGTACAGCATCGGCCTGCTTACGCCAGCTTTCTGGGCAACCACGTGCGCACTTTCCTCTCTGGTGCACAGCTCGATGACTGCCGCCTGCCTGGCCTCCCGCGATCTCGGCGCACTGCGAGCCACTCGGCCGACAATACGCTTTCCGATCTGGGGGCACAGCTCTTCGATCCAGGCAGCAAATGTCCCGCGACTCGGATAGCCCAATGCCCTCAAGGTTACCGCAGCACATCGGTCATGGCTCAGATAATGGTCAACGGCAGCCTGTTTCTGTTCGACCGAATACTTCGGCCTGGAACGAACATAGCCGATCTGCAAATCATGACACCGTTCGTATTCGCGATGCCAGGCTTTCAGGGAATTCTTTGTCGGGTAACCCAGCTGTCTGATGGTCGCCCCGATGCGCTTTCCCAACTTCAGATACAGCCGAACTGCTTGAATGCGGTCTTCGTACGAGTACACGGACTACCTCCTGGTAGTCCAGGATTTTGTCAGCACCCCCGGTGGGTCATTTTTACATCGGCGCTAACAGCTACCCGTCTCCAGCCGCGCTTGCAGCAACCAGCGAGAAGACGGTAAGCGGCTCGTGGCGGCCGTTATAGACGGTGGCCGAGGGCGACATCAAAGTGATGTCCATGATTTCCGATCTGATGGGCATCACTTTGTCACAGTCTGCAGAGAAGAAGCCGGGTACCCGAACGGGGCGCCCGAATTACCCCCGGGAGCTTCGTGAGCGACTGGCAGCGGCAGCTTGCGAGCCTGGCGTATCAGTCTCAAAGCTGGCCCGGGAGAATGGCATCAACGCGAACATGCTCTTCACCTGGCGGCGGCGATATCTGGACGATCAGCAAGCTCGATCTGCCGGGCTCATTCCGGTCGTATTGCTAAGCGACACGCCAACAGAGGTCATTGCATCAGCTCCGGTAGAACCGCAAGCGCCGGGCGCGAAGCCTGTACCACCCGTAGGAACGATCGAGATCCGGATCGGTCGTGCGGTGGTTAAAGTGGGCGGCCTGGTTGATGCCGATATGCTGCGGATCGTGCTAGGTAGTCTGCGCTCATGATCTCCCTACCGGCAGGCACGCGCATCTGGATCGCTGCTGGTGTCACCGATATGCGCTGCTGGTTTCAGGGGTTGGCAGCGAAGGTGCAAACAGCGCTTGAGGAGAATCCGCTAGGCGGCAACGTCTACATCTTCCGGGGCCGTCGGGGCGATCTGGTAAAGATTCTCCCTGCCACGGAGGACGGAATCTGGCTTCTCGCGAAGCGGCTTGAACGAGGCCGTTTTATATGGCCCAAGACCGACGGTGGCAAGGTCCATCTGTGCGTATTTCGGACGAACGTGACCGGCCGTTTCGGGATAGTGACCGGCGATTTCGGCAACGTGACCGGTCATTTCGGGAACGTGACCGAGCGGACCGGAAGTCAGGATTGGCGTTGCGCATGACATCAACCACGCGGGCTATGCTCGCCGGCTTTGGCCGGAGAGACGATGCCAGCGCACCGGATGAACATGCGCATGATCAAGGACGTTTTACGACTTAAATTTGACGGCGGTTTCTCGCACGATCGGATCGCCGCATCACTGGGCATATCCAAGGGCGTGGTCACGAAGTACATCGGACTAGCCAGTGCCGCCGGGCTGGACTGGGCAAGCGCCTGCGATATGGATGAAGGCGAACTCGAGCGGCGGCTTCTCGGCAAGCCCACGGGGCCAGCAGCCTATGCCCAGCCCGACTATGGACGCATCCATCAGGAGCTACGTCGCTAGGGCATGACGCTGACCTTGCTGTGGGAGGAATACCAGGCTGAGTTCGCGGACCGGCAGACCTACCGCTATACGCAGTTCTGTGGGCACTACAAGGCGTTCACGAAACGCCTGAAGCGCTCGATGCGTCAGATTCACCGCGCCGGCGAGAAGCTGTTTGTCGACTTCGCCGGCCCCACGTTGCCGCTGACGACTGGACGCCGCGCGCACATCTTCGTAGCGGCTATGGGCGCATCGAGTTACACGTTCGCATGTGCGACGCCGGCCGAGACGATGGAGGACTGGCTGGGCGGCATTGCTCGCGCGCTGACCTTCTATGGCGGAGTGCCGCAGCTGATCGTCCCGGATAACCCACGCGCGATGATTGCCGATCCCGATCGCTATGAACCTCGTGCCGGCGACACTGTGCTGGACTTCGCGCGTCACTACGGCACATCATTCCTTCCTGCGCGCGTATATCGTCCGCAGGACAAACCGAAGGTAGAGGTTGCGGTCCAGGTGGTCGAACGCTGGATCATGGCACGCCTGCGTCATCACCGGTTTGACTCGGTCCACTCGGTCAATGAGGCAATCTGCCCGCTGCTCAAGAACCTGAATG
>NZ_JBKGUA010000117.1:0-8486 GCF_046543485.1 Paraburkholderia sp. EG304
CAACGGTGCCACCCAGCGCTCTCCACTCGACTGATTGATTGCGAGAGCGCAATGCGGCTCTATACTCTCTGCTGCAGATTCGTCGCACGTCGAACCTGCATTTCGCGTTTCCACACAGCCTCGGTCGTGAAGACTCGTCCGCAAATAGGGAATGCTGACGCTCGCCGACGCCGAGTCGCGAATGTCCGCCGATCTAAAACGGCCACACGTTCCTGTTCGGCCGCCGTCGGCTCTGGGCGACAATTGCGCGTTGAGCATTGGGCGGGTTTCGGAGTGGACCAGCCGTTCGAGCGACCACCGCATGGCTCAGGCGAGCGGCAGAAAGTGGTCGCATCCGAAGAAAGCCTCGCGATACGGACACCTATCGGCAGCTACGAATGCGACTGGCTAGCTCAAGTCCCCAGGTCAACCTCCCTCCCCCACACCCCCTCCCTTCTCGAGAGAGATATTGTCCAACCCCGGACAGACGAAACCAAAAACACATAAGCATAAATCGGGCTGAGAGACCCACGTGGCCCCGGAAAACGAGGCGAGTTCCACGAATTGCTCCATCGTCCACGGATATACGCCAGCGATGCCGCGCTGCCGACCTTTCAGTTGAAAGAGCCGCATGGCGGTGAATCCCGCACTGTCCAGAGCGAAATCCATCTCTGTCAGGTCTGTCGCTTCAGGGATGCGGAAGCGCCCGGTTTTCGGATTCCAGAAGGCAGAAGCGGAGACCATGCCCGCGTATCCTTCATTGAACGCGTGGTATGCGAGTCGGCCGCCGCTGTGCGGGATACCCACACGGACGAGCAGGCCTTCGTCCACATGAGCGTTGCTCTGGCGAACCGGCATGCCGGGTCCAGCTGCTTCAAGGTACATAAGCTACTCCAGATGGATGCGCGGAGCAGCCCCTTGCGAGGGGATGCCCCGCAAGGGTGAATGAAATGAGACCGCTCACGCGGCCATTGAGAAGAGATCGAGCTGCTGCACTTCCTTGACCGCATTGCTGATCAGGTACTGATCCATTTCCGCCGGCGTGAGGTTCAGACGCTCGGCGAGGCGCGCGAAATACTGCCCGCGCACTGCCATCTCCTGATATCGCTGGGACCTCCCGGTAGGCAGTGTCAGGATCGTTTCGTTGAGCCAGAAACGCGCCGATTCGATCCCTGCATGGGCCTGCACGCGCGCATACCAGTCGTAGTCAAACGAACAGGTTACGAACTCACAGGCTCTTTCGGCATCGACGTCGAGGTGGTCGCTTTGTTCGAAATACACGACGCGTTCGCCAGCAGTCGTTTGCGCATAGGTGGACACGCGACCCGGATGTCGGTACCGATTCCACTGCTCGGCGCCAAAATCCCGAAGACCTTCGGCGGGCGCCTCCGCGTCGAACTGTCCGACGCGGAACCATCCGTGATTCGTGATGGGTACCTTCGGAAAAGTGTCGACTTTGGGGATGCGGTTTCGGCGCCCCAGTCTGTGGACTTCGTACCAGGCTGATACCGCTGGAAACGCATGCGGTGCGTAGTGGTGCATGGACAACATGAAGTCGATCGCGACCAGTTGTGACGGCGTGATCATTTCGAACTGCACGTCGCAGAGGTCGCGGTTCTCGGGCGTATCAGGAATGAGACCAGCCGCGAGATGCGCGTCGTGCTGTTCGGCGCGTTCAATTTCGAGCGCGTCGAGCGTGAGCAGGTACCGCAACAGGTTCATGCGCTCCCAGAACGACAGCACATCGGGCTGCACTCGCACATATCCGGCAGAACTCAGCGACCGACCTACCAGCTCGCGGCGCTTCAGATCCCACTGTGTCGCGAGCAGGTAATTGCGGAAATCGTTGAGGCCCGCCACGTACGCATGCTCCGGCTCCCGGATCATGGATTCCAGCGACTTGTCCCGATCGCCAACGACGCAGCAGAACACGCATCCGAATCGCGAACCGCACGCCGTACGCTGCCCACTTTCGCCGAGAACCACTCCGCACATGCCATCGTTACCGGCGCGGTACAGGTCCGACAGACGTTCGATGGATCGCACCGAAAACGCACAAGGAATCGGACGCTTCTCTTCGTCGGCAAACATCGTCAGCATCAGCCAGATGTCATCGACCGACCAGTCGCGCAACGGTGAGATAGACAGTGCATCGTTGGCGTCACGCGTAGGCGCAATCGCGCTTTCCGCTCGGGCCAGCATGGCAACGCCGCGCGAGGCGCTTTCAGCGATGCGATTGCCGAGAACGGTACAGATCTCGCGGTCGCCCCGGGCCGTCGCATCGCGCTCGAGCGCCGCGCGCAACCGCCCCTGTGGGATGAGCTTCCAGTCCGTCGCGTTACGGTGACCGGCCTAGAAAATGTAAATAACCACGGTGCGCGCCTCATCTGATGAGCGGTTTGCGTTGTTGTCACGATTCTTCGAGATGGTGACCTTCCGGTGTTATTGGTCACTGCCACGAAAAGTAAACAATTCCTCGCCACTCTAGGCCATATATCGAGTAGCAGCAGTGTCGTACAGGAGTGCTTTTTGATGGCTTACGGACCATGGAACCAAGCGGAAATGGATGCTGCGCGTGATGTGGCGTTTCCGGTGCTGCTCGAGCATCTTGGGGCTTACTACAAGCTGGACACACACTTCACACCATCGGATGCGAGCGGTCACAGCCAGCGAGTTCAGGTAACCTACGAGGGTCGCGACTTCCGTTTCATCTTTACCGGGCGTAAGTTCGTCAACGTGCTTCTTCCTGCTGACGCAGTGCATCGAGGGGGCGGTGGCGCTATCGACCTTGTGCACCACATCACTGGCTATAACTTCGTCCACGCCGTCAAAGTATGTCTCGACGCGCGTACCGACGCTGCCGGTGTGTCATGACCAGCGGCGCTCGACACTTGATCCGTACCACCGTTTTCGAATACGGCGAGCGTATGCCGATCCTCGTTGACGCTCGAAGCGGTCTGCCACTTTTCGACCCCTGCACTTTCGCCTGCACGGAAATCCGGCCACGGACCGGCTCAGCGGCGACCGTAGAGCAGGCTCTGCGCGGCGTGCAAGTTCTGTTGGCGTTCGTTGACGATAGTCAGATCGATCTTGCACAGCGGTTCGCCACGGGTCGGTTTCTCGACCTCTGCGAACTAGACGAATTGGTTACGGTCGTGCATCTTCCTCTGAGTATAGCCGCAACGAGTAAGCGCAGCCGTGCGTCAATGCAGAACCGTCCGGCCGTCGTCAATCTGGATCGGGTTCGCAAACGTGCGCCAAAGCAAGCGGAAGAGGTAACCGTTGCGATAAGTACGGTCGCCATTCGTCTTTACTACGCCGGATGTTATTTGCAGTGGCTCGGTCATCGGGCGGCGAAGCAAGTCTGTGCGTCGCTGGAGCAGAAGAACGACTACATGGAAAGGCTGGCACAGTTCCTCGATCAATTGCGCGCCCGTACTCCGAAGGCCCGCAGCCAATCCAGTCGCATGGGCCTGACCGCAGAGCAGAAGGCGGAGTTGGTCCGGCTGACCGATCCGGCCTGCCCCGATAACCCATGGGCCGGAAACTTTGTGCGCGACCGTAATCGGCTTATTGTCCTCTGGGGGTTAGGCACTGGCCTACGTCGCGGCGAGTTACTCGGTCTACGGATCAGACTACTGGACTTTCGCAGGAACATGGCGAGCGTCATGCGCCGTCCGGACGACAAGTCGGATCCGCGAAAATATCAGCCAAACGCCAAGACGCTCGAGCGCGTGATAGGCATCGGCGAAGAACTGGCGTATCTGACGCATCAACACATCGTCGAATACCGCACCCAAGTGCGCGGCGCCCAGAAGCACGATTTTCTGTTCGTCGCAGAAATTACCGGCCGTCCACTATCGTTAGCCGGGTTTTCAAAGGTGTTCCGTTCGCTCCGAGAGAAACATCAGGCGGTTGGCCATGCACTTACCGCGCATGTATTGCGGCACACATGGAACGAAGACTTCTCCGAAATTGCCGACAAAGCCGGATTGTCGCCGGAAGATGAACTCCGGGCGCGCAATCACGCGATGGGTTGGTCCGATATCTCGAAGACCGCCGATCAGTATCTGAGACGTCGGACGCACCGGCTCGCAGCGGAGGCTTCACGGCGTATTCAAAATGCTGTCATTCGCTCCGGCCAGGAGACCGAGCATGAGCAAGTCGAAGACCGCAGCTGATATCCGCCCGTCGGTGAGAACCATCGACGGCGTGAAGTTCATTCCCGCCGATTGGTATTGGAATATTCCAACCCCGCATGGCAATGTCATCTTCAACTTCAATTATCTGCCGGGTGTCGGGCCGAGCCTGCGGAAAAATGTTAAAGACGCCTTTACCGTTTTGGTTCGTGCGAATGCACCCGAGCGGCTCAGGCGGCTACTGAGCCGTTTGCGCGCGTTCTTCAAGTTTCTGGCGGCTGAGCATCCTGACGAAGAAATCGACGTGTTGACAGCCGCCCATCTCGAAAACTACGGTGCGTCGTTATCAGTACGTCAGCAATATTTTCTCCGCCAGCTCAAATGGATCCTGGTGAGCTGGGCCAAGACCGGGATTAGCGGGCTGTCTCTTGACCTGTTGCTCTTCCTACCCGTCATGGAGAGCCGAAGTCATGAGGTGGGAGCCGCCGTACGGACGATGGATCCTATAACAGGCCCACTGACCGACATTGAGTACGAGTCGGTGCTTGGTGCGCTGCGTGACGCGTTTGCATCCGGTAGGTTGTCGCTGTCAGATTATGCGTTGATGGTGCTCGCCATTGCGCTTGCACCTCGTCCGGCCCAGTTGGCGCTACTCAAAATCAAAGACTTGAGCATCACCCGACGCGACGATGGTTCGAAGGTACATATCCTCCAGGTGACTCGTCTGAAACAAGGCAAGCACATTCGCCCACGAACCATCTTCAGGGCGCGACAGCTTTCCACCGCCGTCGGCGGCTTACTGGAACAGCAGATCGCAGCCGTCACACGCTGGTGTGACTGTAACCGGATCGACCTTGCTGAGGCTCCCATGTTTCCTTCGATAACCAGGTCGCTACCTGAGCGACGCCCAATGTTGCATGGCCTCGCAGGACATCAAAGCGCTAAAGCTGTAGGCGCCAAGATCTCGAGAGTCCTCAGAGGTCTCCGTGTCTTTTCCGTGAGGACGGGAGCAGAAATGGTCCTGTTCCAGACCCGGATACGCCGGACATTGGGTTCGCGCGCCGCGGCCGAGGGACTACCCGCGACCGTCGTCGCGGATCTGATGGATCATAGCTGGGTCGATTCCAGCCTCGTCTACATCGAATCTCGTCCAGAGATGATCGAGCGAATCGATAAAGCGCTCGCGTTGAAGATGGCACCGCTCGCGCATGCGTTCACCGGCACCCTGCGCAGTCGGCCGCATCTCGACAGTGGTGGTGGAAAAAAGACCATCCACATTGAAAGTCCGGACAGCCTAAGAGCCGTTGGGATCTGCGGGAAGCTCGACTTCTGCGGCTTGGCAGCTCCGCTCGCGTGCTACACATGCTCCTTCTTCAATCCGTGGCTCGACGATAATCATGAGACCCTGCTCGATCGCCTGTTGACCGAGCGAGAAACAATGCTCGCCATGTGCGATGCACGGATCGCGTCGGTCAACGACAGGACGATTCTGGCGATCGCAGACGTTGTCAATCGTTGCCGCGATTCTGCCATTAAAGGAAGTGCATGAAGACGGCGATTCCCCTGGTCGCCCGGCAGAAGTCGGATGCTGAGCGGAACCTCGCCGTCTTCATTTCCAGCGCTAGAAACGCAACGACAGCTTTTGGCGCCGGGCTGGAATTCGATGCCGACTGTTGGGATGTGACAGAGTTCTACGCAATAAAGGGGCATGCGAATTCGAAGCACGGCACTATCACGATCCATTTCACTCAGCGGTTGAGGGATGGTGGAACGCCGTTTTGTCGACCACTGGCTGGTTTCGCAAGGGCCTATGTGCGCAGGCAGTTGGCGAATAGGTCGTCGTCCTCTTTCACCTATGCGATCACCGCATTTCGAGCCCTCGATACAGCTATTCAGGAGTGTGCCATTTCCTCCCTGTCGGATTGCGATGCACATGTCTTTAACCCCGCAGCCGAGGTGATCAGAAGTGGAAGTGCCTTCGGCGATAATAATTCGGCCGGTTCTGTACTTGCTGTCATCGCCCGCTTCCTGGATGAAAAGGGTTTTGTCTACGCCCCGCTGCACAACTGGAGCTACCCACGCGTCAGGAAAGCCACCAGCGGGCGTGTCGGACCAGAGTTTGAGCAGCGTCGACAGGCAAAGATGCCAGATCAAGCAGCATTGGACGGACTCGCTCAAGCTTTCCATCTTGCAACGGAACCGCGCGACATCCTCATCACATCGGTTTCCGCTATCCTGTGCTCGGCCCCAGAACGAATCAACGAGGTCATGGCCTTGCCCGATAACTGTGAGGTCGAACAGTCTGGCAAAGATGAGCGAGTGCATCTCGGTTTGCGCTGGGCCGGCTCAAAAGGGGCATCTGACCACATCAAATGGATACTACCCGGCATGGCGGATGTCGTGCGCGAGGCGCTAACTAGAATCAGACGGATCACTGAATCAGCCCGAGAGATGGCGCGCTGGTATGAACAGAACCCGGCGAAGCTCTACCTTCCTCAAGACCTCGAGCACCTGCGCGGAAAGGAACTCCTTACCCTGGAGGAGGTCTGGCAGATTGCCAATCTCTCACCTGACAAGCGCATCGTGCGCGGATGGATGCGCAAAAACCGCCTCCCTTTTGCCCACATTGATCTGAACCATCCGATTCGAGGTTGGATACAGATTTACGCTGCCAGGTTTGCGGACGTAGAACGACATATCGTCGGCATGCTGCCACCAGGATTTCCAATGTATGACGAGAGGCGTGGCATGCGGTATTCCCAAGCGCTCCTCGTCATCCCGGAGGGGTTATTCGGGAACCGCGGCAGTAGCACGGGAAACCGGTGCATGTTCGAGGTAGTGAAGTATCACCACATTGGCTGCGCGCTTGGTCAGAATAAGCATGCCGGAAGCATGACAGTGTTTCAGCGCGTCGGGATTGACCCGGAGGGAAAACTGGAATTGCGAAGCCACCAGTTCCGACATTGGCTCAACACGATGGCGCAGAGCGCAAGCCTGTCACAGCTGGACATCGCAAAATGGAGCGGTCGCGCAAATATTCACCACAATCGGTCCTACGATCACATGACCAGCGAGGAGATCGTCACGAAGATTCGCGATGCCGTGGGCGACCACGCCAAGGCTATCGGGCCACTGGCTACGGTTCCCAAAAATCTGCCTGTCACCCGCGCCGAATTCGCGGAAATGGCTGTGCCGACGGCGCACGTGACGCTCTACGGTTTCTGCGTTCACGATTTCACTACCACTCCCTGCGAGATTTTCCGCAAGTGCCTGGATTGCCGCGAGCACGTATGCATCAAGGGGATACCGGACAACACCGGACGTATTCGTCAGGCGCTGGACGCCGCCCGCGACAGTCTCGCCAAAGCGAAGAAGGCGGTTTCGCAGAACGCTTACGGTGCCGAAGACTGGGTCACCACTCACCAGGCTGCTGTCGATCGTCTGGAGCAACTGCTGGCCATTTTGACGGACCGAACCATCGCCGACGGCGCCATCGTTCAGTTGAACTCAAACAGCACATATTCCCTGTCAGAAGGCGCCCTGCTTGACCGGTTGCACCTAGACGGAACCGGCGCCGAGATGCTCGCTGACCTTGAGACGACGGCGAGGCTGCCATGATCAGGCGATCACCGAACCTTACGCCCGACCGCGTGGACATTGTCATTGAAATTATCCGTCGTTGGGATGGTCGGCTGACCTGGGCTGCGCTGATCAAGGTAGCGAGAACGCGACTCCACGCCACCTACACGCGGCAAGCGCTCTTCAGGCACGAACGGATTCGGATCGCGTATGAAACTTACCGGACGCGTGCCGGCGACACACCAGGCGGTCGCCCACTGCCTGCTGCGCTTAACTCATGTCTTGAGCGGACAAAGCGGTTGCAGCAGGAGAATATGGAGCTCCGAAACCGAGAGGCATTGCTGCTCGAACAGTTCATTCGCTGGGCCTACAACGCTGCGTCTCGCGGTTTGACTGAAGACTTTCTTAACCGGCCGCTTCCCCCGACGAATCGGACCGGAAACGTCACATCTGGCCGCCACTTTCGATAAGGTCGTTCGTCCTCGTGCGATCAGCCAGAAAATCGCCGGGGATTTCGGATGGCCGTCGCCGGCCGGGCTTTGCAACTGAGCGGCTATCACGCTAGGGTCTGCGCGCGCCTCGGTCCGTGAACGACCCTAAACAGCCTGTTGCACCCAGCTTGCCAGTGTCCTTTGACGACCACATATCAGGCACTGGAACACCCCGGTTGACTCGACACTCTGTAACTGGATCGGCTACAAAACGGAAAGCGATACGTGAGGGCGATTTTTCGGCGCCTGTCGACAGCCTTCCTTCTCCCGAAAGTGCGTTGTGAACCCTCGATGCTAT
>NZ_JBKGUA010000118.1:0-8446 GCF_046543485.1 Paraburkholderia sp. EG304
GATCGGCAGGTAGTCGACCTGCAGCGACTGGCGGGTGGTGACGTCGGCCCAGCTCAGCAGCTTGTTGTCGACCAGCACGAACGGCTCGACGCTGAAGCTGGATTTGGCCACCTCCAGCGCACCGTCTTCACCGATCAGCGCCTGCTCGCGGCCGCCGTCCAGGCCAAGCAGCGTCCAGTACGGCTGTTCACCGGTGAAGCCACGCGGCACCGAGCCGCGTGGCAGCTCCGCGCCGACCGAGCGGACGAAATCGTTCGGGGTCGCGGCGAAGTCGAGCGGCTTCAGCGTGATGTCGCGGATGCCGTAGCGCCAGCTCGGGCCGCCCTTGAGGTCGAAGCGCAGGTAGCGCGCTTCGGTATCGGGCAGGGCCAGCCAGTCGCGGCCACCACCGCCGGCGGTCACCTCGCGCACCGTGGTCCAGGCGCGACCGTCGGCCGAGGAACGCACCACGTAGCGGGTGGCCTCCAGCCCGGGCAGCCATTCGATCACCGCCCCACCGAACTCGCGCACCTTGTGCAGGTCCAGGCTGATCGTCTGCTCGGCCACGCCGCCGCTGATCCACACCGTGTCCGGCTTGCCATCGACGATGCGGTTCTGCAGCGCGGTGGCGGTATCGGCGATCACCGACGGGCTCAGCGAGGAGGTATCGGCCGGCGGCAGTCCCTGCAGCGTGAGCCGGTCGAAACAGACCGTGCCCTTGCCGCCCACCTTGCTGTAGACGGTGAACTCCATCGCAGCGCTGCGCTTGAGCGTCTTGTCCGTCTCCGGGCCCCAGGCCTTGTCGATCTGGCGCTTGCGGTACTGCACCGGCGTCCACGCCTTGGGGAACGCGTAACCGGGCCGGTTGACCCACCACACGTTGTCGCCGCTGGCATCGATCAGCTTGAACTGCAGGTCGTTGGCGGGGGAATCACCGCGCAGCTGGACGCCGAACTGGTAGTTCTCCGGGTATTGGATGCCCAGCTCGCGGCGGATGCCGACGTAGCCGGAGACGTTGTGGAAGTCGTAGTCCAGGCAGAGCGCGCGGCCGCCGCCATTGCCGGCGACGCTGCGCAGCGAACCGCTGACCTGGTCGGAGACGACCAGTTTCCACGGGCTCATGTCGTCGAAGCTGTCCAGCACCTTGGGTGCGGGCAACACCGGCGTCGCCGACGGTGCGGCCGAGGCCGCCAGTGACCAGACCAGACCCAGACCCACCGCGACGACGGCATGCTTCACCCTTTGACACTCCCCAGCAACAGACCTTGGATGTAATAACGCTGCAATGCCAGGAACAGCAGCAGCACCGGAACCACCGTGACCACCGCGCCGGCCATCATCATTTCAACGTCCATGATGTGCTCGCGCGACAGCGTGGCCAGGGCCACCGGGAGAGTGTAGTGCTCCTGGTCGGTCAACACGATCAAGGGCCACATGAAATCATTCCAGGCGGCCATGAAGGTGAAGATCGACAGCGTCACCAGCACCGGCTTGAGCATCGGCAGCACGATCTGGAAGAAGATCCGCAGCTCCCCTGCCCCGTCGATGCGGGCCGCTTCGAGCAGCTCGTCCGGAATCGAACGGGCGTACTGGCGGACCAGGAAGATGCCGAACACCGTCGCCAGCGCCGGCACGATCACGCCGCCGAAGTTGTTGACCAGGCCCAGCTGCTTCATCAGCAGGAACAACGGCAGCATCGCCACCTGCGCCGGGATCACCAGCGCGGCCAGCAACAGCTGGAAGATGCGCTCGCGGCCGGCGAAGCGCAGCTTGGCGAAGGCGTAACCGGCCATGGTGTTGAGCAGCAGCGAACCGAACGTGATCGCCAGCGACACCATCAGGCTGTTGACGAAGTTGTTGGCCATGCCGGTACGCGCGAACAGCTCATGGTAGTTCGCGGTGGTCAGCGAGGACGGCAGCAGCGGCGGCGGGAAATGCGCCGCTTCGCCGGTCGGCATGAACGACACCGACAGCATCCACAGCAAGGGCGCCAGGCTCAGGACCGCGAGCACCAGCAGGCCGCCATTGACCCACCAGGCATGCCAGCGCGATTGACCGATTTCACGACTCATACCAACTGCCTCTTGCGGCCGAAACGCAGCATGATGCTGGTCACGCCCAGGATGATCAGGAACAGCAGGAACGCCACCGCGGAGGCGCGGCCCAGGTTCCACCACTTGAAGCCTTCTTCGAACATGAAGTACAGCACGCTGACGGTGCTCTGCAGTGGGTCGCCACGCGTCATCACGTAAGGTTCGGCGAACAGCTGGAAGTAGCCGGACACGGTGATCACGCCGACCACCAGCAGCACCGGCCCGAGCATCGGCAGGGTGATGTGCAGGAACTGCTTCCAGCGCGAGGCACCGTCGATGCGGGCGGCCTCGTACAGGTCATGCGGGATCGCCTGCAGGCCGGCCAGGAAGATCACCATGTTGTAGCCGAAGTTCTTCCACACCGCGAACAGCATGATGGTCGGCATCGCCCAGTTCGGGTCGCCGAGCCAGTCGATCGGGCTGATGCCCAGATGGCCCAGGCCGTAGTTCACCAGGCCGTAGCTGGTATGGAACAGGTAGCGCCAGATCACCGCCACCGCCACCAGGGTGGTCACCACCGGGGCGAACAGCGCGGTGCGGAACAGCGCCTTGAAGCGTGCGGCCGGGGCGTTGAGCAGGATCGCCGCGCCCAGCGACACCGCGATCGACAGCGGCACGCCGACGATCACGAAGTACGTCGTGTTCCACAACGACTTCCAGAACATCGGGGTCTGCAGCAGATCGATGTAATTGCCCAGGCCGACGAAGCGCAGGTTGTCCCCGTCGGCCAGTGCATACAGGTCGAAATCGGTGATGCTCAGGGCCAGCGCCGAGAACACCGGCAGCCCGAAGAACACCGCGATGACCAGGATGGCCGGGCCGGCGAACATCCAGCCGGCAAGCGAACGCTGCTTCATGGTGCCGCCTCCGTGGCCACTGCACTGGAGTGCTGCCTGTCGCTCACCCCGGAGGATTGCTGGCGGTGCTGCTCATGCATCCAGCGGCGTTTGGCGAGGACCTTGTCCACGCGTGCGTCCAACTCTTTCACTGCTTGATCCTGATCAAGGCCACCACGCACCACCTGTTCGGTGGTGATCCGCATTTCCTGGGCGATCCGCTCCCACTCCAGCACCTTCGGGGTCGGCTTGACCCGCTCGAGCTGGTCGCGGAACGGCTGCGCCAGTGGGTCGTTGGCCAGCGAGGGGTATTCCCAGGTGCTGCGCCGCGGCGGCAGGTCGCCGATGATGGAATGGAAGCGCTCCTGGATCGCCGGCCGCGACAGGAACTCGATCAGCTTCCACGAGGCTTCTTTCTGCTTCGAATCGCGGAAGATCACCAGGCTGGTCCCGCCGGCGATGCCCGCGCCCGGGCCATCCGGACCCGGCAGTGCGGCGGTGCCCCACTGCCCTTCCAGTTCCTTCGGCTGCAGCTTCTTGAATTCGCGGATGTTCCAGGGGCCGGATACGTAGAACACGTTGAAGCCCCGGAAGAACTCGTCCCAGACGTTGGAGATCTGCGTCTCGGACATGCGCGGGGCCCAGCCCTGCGCGAACATGTTTTCGTAGAAGCCCAGCGTCCTGCGGAAGCCGGGGCTGCTGAAGTTGCCGCGGGTGTCCTCGTCGCGCAGCAGCAGATCGGGCTGCTGCAGGGCGAAGGAGAGCTGCTGTTCGAACTCGTTGATCGGCATCAGCACCGCGTAGCGGTTCGGCCCCTGCATCTTCTTGATCGCCGCCATCATGTCGTTCCACTCGGCCCAGGTACGCGGCGGGTGGTCGTAGCCGGCCTTGGCCAGCAGGTCCTTGCGGTAATACAGCAGGCGCGTATCCACGTACCACGGCACGCCGACCAGTTCGTCGTGGATGACGTTGGTATCCCAGATACCCTGGAAATAATCGGCCGGGTCCACCACCTTCGACTGCGCCACGTAGGGCTGCAGCGGGGTCAGGGTGTTGAGTTCGGCGAACTCGGGAATCCAGGTATTGCCCAGCTGGCACACGTCCGGCAGCCCTTCGGCGGCGAACGCGGTCAGCAGCTTTTCATGCGCGGCCGTCCACGGGATGTTCTGCACATCGACATGGATGCCGGGGTTTTCGGCCTCGAACTCGCGGACCAGGCCAGTGACGACTTCGGCCTCGCGGCCCATCGCCCAGAAACGCACAGTGACCCCTTCCGGTTCTTTTCGGCAGGCACTCAACAACAGGCTGCCGGCAATCAGCAGCAACAGACTCAACCCCAGCTTAGGGCGCGACGACGATGGCACTGCTTACTTCCCCTGCTGCTGGTTGCGGTTCGAATTGGAATTGTTCTTCTGTTCCTGGGCTGCTGCCGCACGCGATTCGGCGATGCCGACCGAGCGCGCCGAAGCCGCCTTTTCATCTTTCTGCAGTTCCATCGGCTGATCCTCGCCTTCCGGCGTCAGCCAGCCACCGGTGAAGCCGGCGCGTTCCAGGCCCTTGCGGATGTGCGGATTCTTCTTCATCACATCCCAGACGAAATCATTCCGGTAGTTGGCGATCATGGTCAGGATCGGGCCCTGGTCGATGCCGATGTAATCGCTGGCCACCCAGCCGCGATCCGGGACCAGGCGACCGGTCTTGATCGGGATGTCGTAGTTGAAGCTGGGATTGAACGAATCCAGGAAGCCGTAACTGGAATAGATGTAGTCGCCGTAGCGCTTGTGCATCTCCACCGCGGCCGGGATCACCTCTTCCGGGGCGAACACGATCGAGGCGATCGCCGCGGTCGGCGCGATGGTGCCGTCATCGAAGTTCTCGCGCAGGCCGGCGCCGCGCGACGAGTAGTGGCGGAACTGGCGCTGCTCGCCGCGGTACTCCTGGGTGGTGTTCTGCGGGCCGTCACTGGCGGTCAGGCCCCACACGTTCTGGCCGTAATCCTTCCAGTTCATCGGGTTGGCGATCGCGTATTCGCGCTGCGCCAGGGCCGCCGAGCGGCTGTTGAGGAAGTAGGTGCTGCCCCGCTCGCGCATGTAGGCATCCTGGATGTCGCGGAAGTCGACCCACACATGCGTGTACTGGTGGCCGAACAGCGGACCGAAGGACAGGTATTCCTGGCCCTGGTAGACGCCCCAGTCGTTGTCGTAGGTACGCGTCCACACCGTCCAGGCATCCGGGCTGACCGGATGCGTCGGCGAGCCGAGCGCGAGGATGTAGACCATCATCGCCTCGTTGTAGCCCATCCAGTCGTGATCGATGAAGCCGCTCTCCGGGAACCAGCCCATCGAGATCAGCGGCGCGCGCTGCTGCAGCCACGGCCAGTCCACGCGCTTGTACAGCGTATCGGCGATCTCGCGGATCTCTTTTTCGCGCGCGTCGTCACCGTCGTAATAGGACTGCGCGAACAGCACGCCCATCATCAGCAGCGCGGTATCCACGCTGGAGAGTTCCACCCAGCTGTCGTAGCGGCGGCCTTCCTGCATGTCCAGGAAGTGGTAGTAGAAGCCTTTGTAGCCGCCCTTGCCGGTGCGCTGCGGGCCCATCGGCAGGTCGCGGAAGAACTTCAGCGTCAGCAGGGTGCGGTCGATCGCCTGGTTGCGGCTGACCCAGCCGTTCTCGATGCCGATCGGATACGCCGTCAGCGCGTAACCCACCGAGGCGATGCTGGCGAACGGACGCGACGGGTAACGGTCCGGGCTGAGCCCGTTGACCTCGTTGGTGGTATCCCAGAAGAACTGGAAGGTGCGGCGTTTGCCACCGTGTTCGACAGCAAGCTGGATGTGATCCACCTGGCCAGCGGCAAGCTGCCGGGCACCACAGAGGTCAAGGACGGCACCGGCCTGGCCTCGGGCGCGCTGCTCTACCGCTGGAAGCTGGAGCCCGGCCAGAGCCGCGAGGTGGCGATCGTGCTGCCGCAGACCGGCAGCTGGACCATGCCCTCGGCCTTCGATGCGGCCAAGGCGCAGCAGCAGGTTGCCTCGATGTGGCGGACCAAGCTGGACCAGGTAACGCTGCAGGTTCCCGCCGCCGGCAAGCCACTGGCCGACACGCTGCGCACGTCGCTGGCGCACATGCTGATCTCGCGCATCGGGCCCAGCCTGCAGCCGGGCACGCGATCGTATTCGCGCAGCTGGATCCGCGATGGCGCGATGATTTCCGAAGGCCTGCTGCGCATGGGCCGCAGCGATGCGGTGCGCCAGTACGTGAACTGGTATGCGCCGTATCAGTTCGACAACGGCAAGGTGCCGTGCTGCGTGGATTCGCGCGGCAGCGACCCGGTGCCGGAGAACGACAGCCACGGCGAGCTGATCTTCAACATTGCCGAGTACTGGCGCTACACCGGTGACACCACCTTCCTGGAGGTGATGTGGCCGCATGTGCAGGGCGCCTACCAGTACATGGAACAGCTGCGCCTGAGCGAGCGCACTGAAGAGAACCGCGCGCGCAACCCCGCGTTCTACGGAATGATGCCGGTCTCGATCAGCCACGAAGGTTATTCGGCCAAGCCGATGCATTCGTACTGGGACAACTTCTGGGCGCTGCGCGGCTACAAGGATGCGGCGATCATCGCCAGCACCCTGGGCAAGGCGGAAGCAATGCAGATCAGTGAGTCGCGCGACCAGTTCCGTGACGACCTGCAGGCCTCGCTGCTGGCCGCGACCGCACAGCACAGGATCGACTATCTGCCGGGCTCGGCCGAGCTCGGCGACTTCGATGCGACCTCGACCACGATCGCGCTGGCGCCGGCCGGTGAGCAGGGGCGCCTGCCGCAGCAGTACTTGAACAACACCTTCGAGCGGTATTGGAAGGAGTTCGAAGCGCGCCGGGATGGCAAGCGCGAGTGGAAGGATTACACCCCCTACGAGTGGCGCAACGTGGCCGCCTTCGTGCGCCTGGGCTGGCGTGACCGCGCCTGGCAGGCGACCGAGTTCTTCTTCAAGGACCGCGCGCCGCAGCCCTGGAACCAGTGGGCCGAAGTCGTCTCGCGCACGCCGCGCAAACCGTTCTTCCTGGGCGATCTGCCGCACGCGTGGGTTGCCTCGGACTTCGTCCGTTCGGCCTTGGACATGTTCGCCTACAGCCGCGACATCGACGACAGCCTGGTACTGGCCGCCGGCGTGCCGTCGCGCTGGCTGGAAGGCAAGGGTGTCGGCGTACAGGGCCTGCGCACCCCGAACGGGCAGCTCAACTACGCGCTGCTCCGCAACGACAAGCAGCTCACTCTGACCGTGTCGGCCGGACTGATTCCGCCGGCCGGCGGCGTGGTGCTGCCGTGGCCGTACAGCGGCGAGCCGGGCGCCACCACCATCAATGGTGAGCCGGCGGAATGGGTAGGTGGCGAGCTGCGCGTGATGCAGGTGCCGGCCAAGGTCGAGATCGAGATTCCGGCGTCGGTACGCCGGGCAGAACGCAAGGCACCGTAATGCGGCAGATGACGAAGAGGATGCGCGGCGTGCTGGCCGCCGCGCTGGCGTTGGCGCCGCTGCTTGCGTGGGCGCAGGGCACCGGGGCAGGGCAGGAGATGACCATGGTCACCTTCAACCTGCACCACGACCGCGAAGACTGGCCGGCCCGCCGCCAGGTCATCCTGCGCGAGCTGCAGGCACTCAAGCCCGACGCGATCGCGCTGCAGGAAGTGATCCAGAAGCCCCACGTGCGCAACCAGGCCGCATGGCTGGCGCGCAAGCTCGGCTATGACTACCAGTTCGTCTCCACCGATCCGCCGGGGCGTTTCAAGCGCTATGGCAATGCCCTGCTGACCCGTCGCCCGGTGTTGTCGCGCAACGACCACCTGCTGGCACCGATCAACGACTACCGCACCGTGGCGCATCTGCGCATCGATGTGGACGGCCGCCCGGTCAATGTCTACGCCACGCACTTGAACGAGCGCTCGGACGAAGCCGGCAGCCGCATCCGCGGCGAGCAGGTCGCGGATCTGCTGGCGTTCATCGCGCAGACCGCGGGCGATGCGCCGGTGGTGGTGGCCGGTGACTTCAATGCGCTGGTGGATGCCGGTGACCTGAGCGCGCTGCGCAACCATTACGGCGACAGCTACGGCAGCGTGCACGTCAACAACGAACTGGCCCAGGTCAGTACGCTCAACCGGCACTACTACGAAGCGCCCTCGCGCATCGACCACATCTTCTTCCAGCAGGACCGGTTGCTCGCCCGCGAGGCGAAGATCCTGTTCGACCAGCCGTATGCCGATGGTCGCTGGGCCTCGGATCACTACGGTGTGTGGACCCGGCTGCAGTTTGCGCCGGGCACCGGAAACGCCGGGGCGACGACGCCCTGAGGCACGTGCTGCGTCGTCGATGACGGCGTAGTGCGCGAATGACCGCATCCACGCGTGGCATGGATGCTCCCGGTGCCGCCATCGTGACCGCCTGACCCACGCCGCTTGCTGCGCCACCCAATACCCCAAACGCAGACAGCGGCCCGAAGGCCGCTGTCTGTTTGTTGCGTCACTCACCCAGGATC
>NZ_JBKGUA010000119.1:0-8341 GCF_046543485.1 Paraburkholderia sp. EG304
GGCCTGAATGAGCGTGCCGTCGACGCTGAAATGCTCCCCCGACAGGTGGCCACGCATGCGTGCTGTCTCGACCGTCTCGTTGAACAGACTGACAATGACATCATGGACCATCAATCGGTCGCGGTTCGCCGTTCAGACTGCGATGCGTGTGGAAAATCGCCGCTACGAAAACGACTTCTGCAGAGCTTCCTTGACAACCGATGCACGTTTCCATGATTTATCGACCGAGCGAGGTTCTTGAAACAGTGACTTCAAGGTAGCTTGGGTGTGTATTTTGCTGAAAGCAGCCTAACGCGCCATGTCTGTAAGAACCTTATTAACGGTTGACGATTTCTAGATATTTGTGCGCTCCCGCTCATCGCCAGCGGTGAAGTCTGGCTATCGCCAGTGTCATCCGCGTGGATATTCGACTAATTCCGCGACTCATCATTTGCGGTAGACGTGCGATTGATTACCGTACGGCCTGACGGTCACCCCCGCGGAGTGGGCGTAGATCACTGTCCGAGCAAAGCTTGTCCAGGTAGTTACTCGCGCGCACTATGATCTCCATGCGGGTGACGCAGATCTGGCGATCGTACTCGTTGATCACCGCAGTGAGGTCATCGATTAACTCTCGGGGAACGCTCCACCTTCCGCTGTTGTCAGCCTCGACGATGATATCTTCGAGGCCACGCTTAACGTTTTCAAGGAATTCGATGTCAAGCTTCCCATGTCCTGCCCGAGTGATAAAGCTCGTGATAATTGTGACCTGCAAGGCTACGTTGATCAGAGGACGGTCCCGCTCGCCATTGCGTAGACGCTCAAGTGCGATGCGTGCTCGCAGCACCAGATCAGACGCCTGTTTTCGTGGCATAGGGAGTAAGAGTGCTTTGCAATGCGCTGCAGCCGATGGTGTCAGCAATGACTGGTGATTTTTGTTGTTGGGCATGTTTGGAAAATCCACAGATTCAGTTCGAGACGGATGTTGGGATGAATCGCCGGTGATCAAGAGTGATTGTCGGACTT
Organism: Paraburkholderia sp. EG304; assembly: GCF_046543485.1. Taxonomy (NCBI): domain Bacteria; kingdom Pseudomonadati; phylum Pseudomonadota; class Betaproteobacteria; order Burkholderiales; family Burkholderiaceae; genus Paraburkholderia; species Paraburkholderia sp. EG304. Next base: position 1,006 of record NZ_JBKGUA010000119.1, read on the forward strand.
GCCCCTGCGTCATTGTATTGCCTCGTGAAGTCCGCGCGCCCTGCAGCGTTAGCTCGCAGCAACATTCATGTGTGAGAGAGACGGGCCGTTTTGATACCAGTGCGAACCGCGGAATGGATCAGGACTCGTACGGTGCTTACCTCTAACCGGAAATAGAGTCGCTCGATAATCGCGAGCCATCCTCTTTCCCTTCCTTGACAATGTCGCCGGAATCGGGGTAGGCTTGGACGTTCTCTCGTGCGGTCGCCTAGGAGTTCATATTTTCGCAGATCGGCGCAACGGGCCGGGCCTGACGATCTGGTGGTGGCCTGTCGGCGGACGCGGTTAGACACGTGCTCGTCAGCAACATCACAAAATCCCTCGTTTCGGGTGCAGCTGAGATTGACATCTCGCGCACGGTGCCGACGGCGCCTGCCAAATGCGCGTTTCTGCCTAAACGCGTGATCCGGCCTCATCGAAGCACATCGACTGAAGACGATTTGCGACAGATGGTGATTCGGCCAAATTCTTCCGGCTTGAGCGACAACGACAACGGTTTTTATGGTCCCCCCAATCGAGCTTATATTTGTTTATGTCGGCGAGTTCTCAATGGATCAAACTTGGCTAAAAGGCAATAATTTTCGTCCCATCTCGGGGACCATTTATTTGCGAAATGTCAAACTGACGAAGGCTCCTCATCTTGACGTCCACGTCAATTTGACCTTCGAGAACTATAATTTCAACGCTGTGACGTGCACCGAACCATTCTGATCCTTGAGGATGCCGATCGGCTTTGGGAATCGCCCGATCCTGAGGCAGTAGGTCGGGCGATCTGGGTCTATTCCGACATGAATTGGTGCAGTACATCCAGTCTTAAACGCTGGCTCGCAAATGGCGGAATGACTTTTCAAGCCTGAAATCTGCATGCCGCGAACTGGCTGGGATCATAGAGGAGTGGGAATACGAGGTTGGTCAGGCAGGTTGCGAGGTGTTGGAAGTCTCGAAGGCGACTACACACAAGATCGATTTGATTGGCGTCGGCAATCTCGATGAGCCTCCACAAACCTGACGGCCGTCCCTGTCTGCGACAGCCCTTCGGGTGCCGGCAGATGCGGCTAGCAATGCGACCGATGTGGCAAAACGTTGTGGTAGATTGTCTCGATCAGAGTGCGTTTGCTGCGAATCGAATGCAAGACGCTCTGATCGATTCGAGCGCTTCGTTCAGTCGCAGTCCGATTTGTCACATGCGTGATTGGTTGGAAAGACGTCATCTAGCCGGAACATTGTGAACATCGATCGATATAGCCGTCTACCTGACGTATTTATGTCCAAGCTTGTCAGACTATTGTTCCAACGTTGACTCCGCCGTTATGACGAGGCTGGGAGGAGGCATTTCCAACAGCCTCCTAGATGTTGCTCGGATTTGCTCGGCACTTCGACCCGACGGCATGCAACTGTCAGTGGCAGCTTGCGTTGGACTCAGTATCTCGGGCGCCCGGGCTTCCTCACACCGTATGGAAGTAAGCTAGATGCCGGCTGCGGGATGGGCAAGCGGACCAGTCGCTGCAATTCCGCGATGGAGCCGTTAAAAATATCGAAGTCAGCCGGCACGGGACTGTTGTGGAAGTGATCTGATCGCTGCCAGAATGTGAAATCCGACCATGCCGGGGGCAACTTCGGCGAGCTTGCGTTGGTCCAGTCGGCAATCCATAAGGGAAACCGGCCGAATTCGGGGGCGCTAAGATACTCGTGGCCAGTCTCCCAGTCGGTGTAGATGATGGGAATGCATTTCATGGTTTCTTGTACCCGCTGGAGTGCCACCGCAAAAATGCGATCGGCCGTCGCAATGTCCGGAACGGAGGCGTGCAGCGGAAAACCCGCGCGTTCGATATCTATCGTAAGGCAGAGGTCGCGCATCGCCGGTGCCCCTATAGTGCCGACCGCGACATCAACTTGTTCGATAGGGTCTTGGTCTGGACGGAAAAAAGATATGCGCCTCGGTAGACGCCCTGCTTCTTCATGATTTTCCAATTCTCGAGGAACTCCGGATCGGGCCACTTGCCGTAGGCGACACGTGCAAATGCGAAATCGATACGAGGAGCGACTGCGAACACCGCCTCCGCTCCTGACTTGCCTCTGCCCGACCACTTTGAGACATCGAGCCCCAGTGGACGCTGGGGCAAATCGACAATGGCAGCCTCCTTCTCATTGCCCTCAGGAATGAATGCACCGATCGTCTCCGCCATCCGTGGTGCCTCGCTGGGCCCGGTGTTTGCAACATGGCATTAAATGGTCCTGCGCGCCAGAGGTCTCTGGATAGAGCACTCTCGGTCAGCGGGCTTGCCGCGCTGTTGTTGACGGCGACCGTCGATTTCAATTTGCCGTAGCTCTCGACAGCAGGCGCTGGCGCTTGTAATGTGGGTTCGCTCGTTTTCGGCGCTTCGCCCTCACTCTTATGCGCCGCGTGATTGCAGTTGCGATTTGCAACCGTGAATTCAGCCGCTAGGACGCAAAGAAGAGCGAGTATGGACAATATGACTAACCAATATCGGGGCCATCTTGTCGGAGTGCTCGGGGCGCGCATCCGCGCGGTCTGCGACTGTTTCTGACCGCTGTTCTCAATTCGAGAGCCAGCAACTGCCTGTGGTTCTCGCCGGCTCGGATGCTCTTCTGTATGTAGAGCATCCACGCTCGGTATACTGCGGCGCGCTTGCGTACGTTCGTCATCGTCTCGGTCGTCGGTGACCTCGCCAACGTCAGTTTGATTCAGTGCATGGCCTCCTTCGGGAAAACTCACCATTTCGTTCGGGCGGTCCGGTACCCCGATAGCAGCGAGCAATGCAGCCCGCTCGACGGGTTGAATTTGCAACATCCCGTGAGTCGCCTCTTCAAGAAGATCAAAAGCGTCCTGCCCGAGTCGCGCGCTGCGGTACAGAACCTCTCCGGCGCAGTTAACTATCGTAGTTGGGTCCTCTGTGTAGTCTCCGGCTTGATTAATCACGATGCGTGGCTTACCGCGCACGACTTCCATACGCGGCTCGCTGAAGATGGCCCCAATGCAGCGGATGACGCTCCGCGACGTCTCGCGTGAATGGTGTACCTGCATGAGACCTGCTGTGAGGAGCAGGTCAAACAACATCGCCACTTTCAACGTCCGCTCGATCTCACGCGCGTGTTCGGACCACGCGCGCGCTGGCACGTAAAAGAAGGCAGCGGCGAAGGGGGGATGGATGATCAGTCCCCGCGCGGAGGATGCGCTGAACCATGCTTCAGCCCAGATATCATGGAGAGACGCTGGGCCACGCGCGCTTGTGTCCAGCACGGCATTCAACCAGTCGCGCTCGACTTCGGTGAGCGACTGGATGACGCGGGCGATGCGATGCATATCCATAGCTAGAGCCCTAGTACGATCGATATCGGGGCAGGCAGGACGCGGCCTATCCCGATACGAAAATGTTCCCGAGGTTGCAGCCGGCGATTGCGCGGTCCTCGATCCCTTCACGACCTTACAGTGGCTAGAGCGTGTTAGGAATTTCGATTGAGACCTGTTATCCTGGCGGGATGAAAAGAACAGACCGCAAAGGGTATCCGACTGATGTGTCGAATGAGGAATGGAGTTTCGCGGCGCCGTATCTGACGCTGATGGACGTCGACGCGCCCCAGCGCAAATACGAACTGCGCGACATGTTTGATGCATTGCGCTGGATGGCTCGTGCCGGCGCGCCGTGGAGCATGCTGCCCAATGATTTCCCGCCGTGGGAGCTGGTGTATCAGCAGACTCAACGGTGGTTGCAGGCGGGCTGCTTTGAGAGCATGGTGAGCGACCTGCGCTCGGTGATACGCGTGGCACAGGGCCGTCGGGGACAGCCCAGCGCGGTCATCCTCGATGGCCGCACGATACAGTCGACCTGCGAGAGCGGCCCGCGTGCGGGTTATGACGGTTATAAGCGCAAGCGCGGTAGCAAGGTACATATGGCAGTAGACACGTTGGGACAGTTGCTGGCGGTGCACGTAACCCCAGCCAATGAACAGGAGCGCGCACAGGTAGCTGAGCTTGCGCGGCGGGTCCAGCAGGTAACAGGACGAACGGTCAAGGTGGCATTTGCCGATCAGGGATACACGGGCAAAGAGCCAGCGCAGGCTGCATTCGACGAGGGTATTGACCTTCAGGTGATCAAACTCGAAGAAACGAAAAAGGGTTTCGTTCTGCTCCCCCGGCGGTGGGTGGTCGAGCGCAGCTTTGGCTGGCTCAACCGTTTCCGGCGTCTCGCACGTGACTATGAACGGCTCCCCGAAACTCTCGCCGGGCTTCATTTTGTCGTCTCCGCAATGCTCATGCTTGTCCACGCCGTGCCAGTACTTCAAAGTTCCTAACACGCTCTAGTTGATGCAATACCTTGCGCGATTAGGTGTCGCCGCCATCGCCGCTTCCCTTGCCGCCACTGTTACCCCCCGACGCCTCCCTGGCACCACCGTCGCGACCTGTGCCGGAATCATCAGCCGGCAAGCTGATGAACTTTGCCGGGAAGTACTTCGCCATCCATGCTTGCGCAAGTTGCGAGGCAGTGATCCTTTTGAGGTAGTAAGTGATCGGAGCGCCCATATTGCCCGCAAGACATTTCTGGATGTAGTCGTCAAGAGCATTCATCATTGAATTCGTATCGATGATCTTGTTCTTGCCATCATCGATGTCCGAGAGCGCGGACAGTGCGCTTTCGACCTGGCTCGACTTCATGGCCAGCAATTCCTGGCCGGTACGGGCGCGAGCGGCTGCCGATGAGACCGATTCCTGGTCCGTCGCCGTAGCTCCTTGCAGCTTGAGCAGCGCTGTCATCGACTTGGCGCCATCCGCATCGGCGAATTGCTTGACCCCCATCTGCACTTCGTTCGACTTGATCGAAGGAATAGAACCGACAGTGACGAGCGTGCAGTGGGAAGTAACATTCTGCGCGGAGAGCAGCGATTTCGCGTCCTTGCTGAACGAACTGTTTACGCCGAAGCCACCCGAGGCGTTTTCAAACCAGCTCGCGATTTTGAATTGCGTTTGAAGCGACGCAGTAACGCTCTCCATGGCTTGGCGGTTTCGCGTTTCAGTTGTGTTTAGCACGTGGACCATGCCAATAAAGCACGAACCCATCGTCGCGCCGGATAGAATGGTTAGCGCCTTTTCGTCCTTGGTGTCGGACTGGGCTGCAATCTTTTGCATTGAGGCGATCGAGTCAGTCTTAATCATCGCATCAGGGAAAGAGGAATTGAACGCACGGATGCCTTTGTCCACATCTAGAATGAACGGTGCTAGGAGTGCGGCATTCTTATGCGAACATGTCACGCTGATGACGAGCGTACCGGCGATGTCGTGGTTCTGGAGTTGACTGATAACCTGGCTCGTGGCAGCGCTGGAGGTATGTGTCGCGAACTCATCTCCGAAAATACCGACCTGACCGCTGACGAATGAGCCAATTATGGACGAATGTGTCCCTGATCGGAAGTCGCTTGCATCATTGGAAAAGAACTGAACGTTCATCTTGAGACTGTCAGCTGACAGTGGTATCTGCTTGATCTGCGAGCGATCGAAGTCGACCGGACTCTCCGCCGAGTCGCTGATACTGGACATTTTTTTCTTGAGCGGCTGGACTGACTTGATCGCAGCAACTTTCGCTTTTGCAAACTCCTGCGCTGCGGCGGCGAGATCCTTGCCTACCGCTACGGACTCGGCATCGACATGAGAGGTGTCGATACCCATCCCCGCCAGTTCCTGAGACGTCATGTCAAGCGAGCGCTTGGCGGAAATTAGGGAATTGAGAGTGTCTTCTGCGGCATCGGCAGGCGCACAAGCAGCCACAACCTGCTCGAGCAAATGCAGGCGCTCTATACTGACGAGATTTCCGAGCGCAAGCGCGGGATCGTAGGGAATCGCCGAAGGCATGATGGGATACTCCTGTGTCTACGGGTATTAGGGGTCTGTTCGTTAGTGCGACGGTAAAGAAAATCCACTGCTCATCGCAGTGGGCCTACGGGTGCCACATCGGCGAAATACATCGCCCGCCTGAGAGAAACTAGGACGGTGCCGTCTCGTATTTGTCGAGAAGATAAGCCTTGATTTGACGACGGGATATGCCAAATGTTGAGTGCAACGCGTCTGGAGACCAGCCGCGCGCGAGCGCCGTTCGGATAGCGGCACGCCTAAGTGCCTGGAGCAGCCCCCAAACGTTGGGGATATCGATCTGGCCGTTCACGTCGGCAGTATCGCGCCACCGGATGTATATTGGTTCTGGCACGTACAGGCCGGTTCGGTGAAAGAACTTTTCGTGGCGTGTTGGTAGGTAAAGTCGACACCCACCATGGGCTTTCACCAGATCAAGCATCATGCCAAAGCTGGTTGGACGCACCACGTCAGCCAACGAGTTGGGCAGACAACTTAACACGCGGTCGCGATTGCGCTCGCAAAATCGGATACACGGTTCGCGAGATTTCTCTGCGAACAGGCTCGCGCCTCCGATGGAGTGAATGAAACCTTCCTCCTCTGGTATCGCGGCGGGGTCTGCATCATTGATCGGGTGATGATTGATTTGCCACACTGGATTTCTCCTCTTGTCCAACGAGTGCAGGTTACCCAACGGAACTTCACCAAAATAGGGGAATTGCCTTCCCTGGTCGCACAAAGTCCCACTTCTTAATGCTGTTAGGATGTGCGGGGGAGGACATTCAGGGCGTGATTGACGTCTATTTGGGGAGCCGTCCGACGCGGATTGCGCGGGTCGATAGATCGGTCCCCTCTCTCCACACGCAATTTCGCGGGAAACTCGTCCGCCGCAGATGTAACGTGGCATAAATGCCAAACGGGGGTCTGTGTTCCTCAGTGGACGGTTTTAGTTCAATGAGTGTCGCACATGGCGCAACGTGTCAAGCCTTGTTCGGTTAATCGACTAGAGTGAGATCTGTTTTTCTTTTCGCCCGGATTTGTTGGGGATCGACTCCTTAGGAAATTGGAGCGGCGCCTACGTGGATGAGGACGCAAGGACTCTTTAAAGAGGGATTGTATTGTGCCCATCAGTAAAACCTAGTCATTACGTGGAAAGCATTGAAATTTTGACCGAGCGCGGAGTGCCGCAATCAGCGCGCGGCGCAGGAAAAAAATCGCCATGTGCGGGAAACGCTGGAACTGGGAGCTTCGGTGTCGTCCGTGGTTCATCGGCACGGCGTCAACGCCAATCAGTTGTGCGGCTGCCGCACGTGTCATCTTCCGCCATATAGGGGCCACCGGGCTTCCGGCATAAAGGAGCCGGGACGTTTTCGGCATAAAGGAGCCACTTCGTTTCCGGCATATAGGAGCCAGTTGGCTTTCGGCATAAGGAGC
>NZ_JBKGUA010000120.1:0-8033 GCF_046543485.1 Paraburkholderia sp. EG304
GAAGACCGCACGCCGGATGAGGCATACTTCGCGACACTGCCTGCGATCAAATCGGCAGCATGAACGCCCCGGTGGTTCCACTTAAAAATCTCGGGACCCTGCCCGAACAAGCGGCGCCACCTCTGACTCAACGCTACCGTTCTCGTGACCCAGGCCGCGATTGTTGAGGGTCCCGGTCACGCCATAGTGCTCGAGCAGCGCCGCATAGCGCACCGTGAAGTCGTCTTCGTCCGCGAGGTTTCTGAACGCCGCCGACAGATTGTCGGTCGATGCTCGCGCGGATATCCCCCAGCCTGCCATAGTGCGTTTTGCAGTCCCATGGACAGACATGCTTCGAAGCTCTCGCCACCTTCAACAACATTGCGTATTCCCAGCGCGAGAACGCGAGCACGAAGTGGTACAGCCGGTGTTCGAATGGCACGCCAGCGATCGTCACTCGCAGTTCAGCCATGTCGGTGAAGTCGGACAGGCCGCGTGCGCCGGGCTCATGCAACTGCGGGAAGAAGACTTCCTTGGGTGAGCCGGACGTCCGCCCGCCAGTGCCGCACGCGTCGCCCGAGTGTGCGGCGTGTGCTGTTGGGATACTCCCCGGGATGATCGTCCTGCAGCTTGGGCACGATCCTGACCGCCTGAAGTTGCGGCGCATTCGCCAGCATCGTAACGACTTCAGTATCCCAGACGTCGGCGAAGGGATCGGGACGGGAACGCCAGTAACGACGCGGTTTCTGTCATGCAGTACGGTGTCCCGTTCTATGCACCTAGCGCTGCGGACACTCATGCCGGCCTTGGCGGCGGCGATCTGCTGCGAGTGATGTTTGCGCTTGGACATGTAGAGGCGAACCTGTTGGTCGGTAATGCGGGTTCCAGACATGTAGCTGATCGCTTTCTTATTCGATCAGCCTGTTGGTGTTCTTAGAGCGGCTTATGTGGACGCCTCCCGGATAGCAAGCAGGGTTTGCACTTTTGTCTACAGGTCAAGGCAGCACGCTTATACATGGCCTCGTCCCATTTGCCAAATGATCTGGTCTACAGCGGGCAGGTGCTGGATTGCATATATACATTCGGCCTTTCGGTGGCACTCGTGTGCCCGGCCCCAATGGATTTCGCCCGGTGACTCCTTCTTATATCCACGGCCTCAAGAGCCCTAAGACTGCGCAGGTTTTGTCACCGACGGTCCGACCTGTTTGCCATTGAATCAGATCACTTGTGCAACCGATGAAGAGGTAAGCTACTGCTGCCGTGCGATCGGTACTCCGTTCACAGCGGCGGTGCGTATTCCTGACCGCATGCCAGCAGGACCCAGATAGTCCTGGCTATCTTGTTGGCAAGTGCGACAACGGCGATGTTTGTTCCCCGCCTCGACTGAACCTCGAGGATCCATCGGGAGAGTGCATCCGTATGCTTCATGGCCTGCTGGACAACCGATCTGGCGCCGTGTACCAGCAGCATTCGCAGATACCCGTTGCCGCGCTTCCTGATACCGAACAGGCGATCCTTGCCGCCCGACGAATGCTGACGTGGTGTCAGGCCAAGCCACGCTGCAAACTGTCTGCCGTTTGAGAATTCAGTGGCACTACCTGCCGCAGCAATGACAGCGGTTGCGATCAGCGGCCCGACACCGCGAATCTTCTCCAGTCGCTGGCTTGAAGGGGATGCCTTGTGCACTTGATGGATCAACTCGTCATACCGGGCGATCTGCTTGTCCAGCAGCACAAGCCGCTCATACATATCCCGCATCATTGACCGGCTCAACCCTGTCAGCTCGTTGCGTTCGTCATCAATAATTGTGGGCAGCTGCTGCCTTACTTTCAGCGCCGTTTGCGCAATGACCACCCCGTATTCGGCCAGCAGGCCTCGTATCTGGTTGATCTGCGCAATACGGTCGCGCATGAGCAGGCTGCGGATGCGATGCATGGACTGAATATCCTGCTGCTGGACGCTGTTGACCGCGACGTAGCGCATGGTCGGACGGGACGCCGCTTCGACGATCGCCTCCGCATCGTTGCGATCATTCTTCTGGGATTTGACGAACGGTTTGACGAATCGAGGCGCAATGATCTGCACATGATGCCCCATTGCTGAGAACCGCCGAGCCCAGTGATGCGCGCCACCACAAGCCTCCATTACGATGCGGCAGCCGGGCAGACAGACGACCGTCTCGAGGAGCTTGCTGCGGCTGACTCGCCGGCTCAACACCGGATGGCCGCGTTCGTCGACGCCGTACAGCTGGAAGATGTTTTTGGCGAGGTCAATGCTTAGCAAGGCGACATTCATGACAGCCTCCGTTCAGTTGCGGACCAGGGATCGCCCATACTGCCATGTCCTCTAGCGGAGATCGTTTGCATACATCCGCCGGAGGTGGGACGAGGCCATTCCACTATGTCCGGCCCGTTGATGCAGGTTGGTCGGCCTGCTGGCCCATATGGAATTCGCTGACGAGGGTCTCAGCTAACACTCGAACTCGAAGGGCATCGGCATTCGACGCTAAGTCTGAGCTCGTTCGAGAGGCGCCGCTCCAGCGACGCAATATCTTCGCTGATCGCCTGTACACGGGCCCACTGTTCACGCAAGCTAGGCCGAGCCATGCGGCAAATTCCCGGTCAGAGTGGAACGCTGTCGACGAGAATGGCTGGCAGACGCTCGGAGATTCTGGCGAATGCAGGCACGATCTCCTTCGTGAACGGCAGGTAGCCCGAGCCCACCGCCTCTCGGATCAAAGATATCCATAACAGGCGATCAGGGACGTTGGTCAGTCGTCCTCTTGTTCTCCCCAGGTCGCCTAGGCTTTTTTTCGAAGTACGAGCAGCGCCGCAGCTTCCGCCAGTGTCTTCTCTTTGCGCTGCAACTCCTTTTCCAGTTGCTTGATGCGCTGCTTGTCTTCTTTGGGCTGCTGACGTTGCTCGCGCGCCTGTTCGGCAGCATTCGCGTTGGCGGCCACACATGAGGCCCGCCACGCCGCGACTTGCTCGAGATACAGCCCTTTGCGCCGGCAATACTCGGCCAACTCCGCTGCGTTGAGCGGGGCAGTTTGCAATACAACGGCAAACTTGTCTTCCGAAGACCATCCTTCGGCGTTCTTCCCGTCGCCCGGCACGGCCATCCCTTTCCTTTCGCCTCGCGGCGCCACACGTACAACGTCTGTTCCGTGATTCGTGTTTCTCTCGCCAGCGCCGACACCGGCACATCTTCCGGCGGCATCATACGACGCACCACGACTTCTTTTCGTTACGCTGAGCAGGCTTTCCTTCATGCCGATCCTACCGCCCCCGGACCTCTCTAAGAATCAAACGACACGACAACTATTCTGACGCCGGGGGCCCACGCCGATCAAGGCCCGACAGAGCAACACCGACGCTGCTCAAGCTCGACACCCAAAGCGCATTGCCCAGTGCTTTTTGCACCAAGACTGTTGCATTCGCGACAATCAGTGTTTGCATTGTAAGTCCCGTCCGTTGTTGTTCGACAAAGGATTTCGATTCGACCGATACCATGGCTGTTGGCACGATTTTCTCTAGCTTCGTCTGCGATCATCTTCAACAGCTTATCAGCAGCCGAATTTAAAAGGAGAGAATCATGTTTCGATTTTAGAAATTCAGCCCCCCGATGAAGGGTCCTGAAAAATGGTTCGCAATTCGAAAAACTTGATATGGAAAGTCAATCGTGAGGCCGCCGCGCAGCCTGCGAGGTTTTAGCTCAAGCAGCGCGGCGGCCAATGGGAATCGTTTTCGGTTCTCTTGCGATGGCCCATGTCCTGGCGATTGCCGAGGACTTCCCCATGCACGAAATTGCGCCGTTGAGAATCGGTCAGCCCGTCACCGCTGGCTTGGTCGCCCAATGGCTGCGTCGGGAATTTACCGGACTTGCCTCCCACACTCCCATGCAGCGGAAGTCTGGAAAACTCCAGAGGCCCGAAGCGCGTCACGCCCCTTGAGTTACCAGTCGATGCCGCTTCTGCGGCCTCGACTGCTCGCTTCATCGCAATCTCGGTCTCGTTCGCCGTCTGATCGCCAACGGACGGCGACAGCGTTCGAGTGTCTAAAGCTCAGTCTAATCAATAAGGTGTTTTATGGCTCGAAATCTAAAAAAACGATTGGTGATATGCGCGCTCGGGATCATCGCGGCGAGCGGAGTTAGAGCCGCACCTACCGAAGCCACCATGGTAGTGCCGGAGATCGCCTACACTCGAACGATGCTCCCCAACGGCCTCACCCTCGTGGTGCACGAGGACCACAAGGCCCCAGTGGTGGCGGTGAGCGTTTGGTATCACGTCGGCTCTGGCGACGAGCCCAAGGGCAAGAGCGGCTTGGCGCACCTGTTCGAGCACTTGATGTTCTCCGGCTCGGAGCACCATAAGGGCTCCTTTTTTGCTCCGTTCGAACTGGCCGGCGCGACCGGCATGAATGGCACCACTGGGTTTGATAGAACCAACTATTTCGAGACGGTGCCGACCACCGCGCTCGACATGGCTTTATGGATGGAGTCGGACCGCATGGGCCACCTGCTCGGTGCAATCGGCCAGAAAGAGCTCGATACGCAGCGCGGCGTGGTTCAAAACGAGAAGCGCCAAGGAGAGAACGCTCCCTACGGCCGCGTATACCAGAACATCCTGTCCAACATCTATCCGGCAAACCATCCATACCAGCATGACATCATCGGCTCCATGCAAGATCTAAACGGCGCCTCACTGGCTGACGTGAAGCAGTGGTTCCGCGATCGCTATGGTGCTGCCAACGCGGTGATCGTGCTGGCCGGCGATATCACACCCGCGCAAGCCAAGGAGAAAGTCGTCAAGTACTTCGGTGACATCCCGGCCGGTCCGCCGGTGCCGCGCCAGCAGCCGTGGATCACCCCGCTGGCGAAGTCCACGCGCGGCGTACAGCACGACCACGTGTCGCAGACACGCATCTACCGCACCTGGGTTGTGCCGCAGTTGGGCACGGATGACCTGATTTCGCTGCGCCTTGCCGCTACCGTGCTCGGTGGGGGCAGGACCTCGCGGCTCTACCAGCGCCTAGTCTATCAGGACAAGTTAGCCGACAATGTGTCCGCGGGCGTGTCACCGCTCGCTTTGACCGGTCAGTTCCAGATTAATGCTAACGTGCGCAAGGGCGTGGATGCGGCCAAGGTCGAGTCGGTCATCGCCGACGAACTGAATAAATTCCTCATCGAAGGCCCAACTCAGGATGAGCTGGATCGTGCCAAGGTCGTTTATCGCGCTTCTCTCGTGCGTCGCCTGGAGAAAGTCGGCGACAAGGCCCAGATGCTGGCCTCGGGGCAACTGTATCTCGGCGATCCAGGTGCCTACAAGAAGGACCAACAGCGCGTCGACGCCGCCACCGTTGGCAGTGTAAAAGCCTCGGCGGACAGGTGGCTCACCAAGGGAGACTACCTGCTCACCGTGCTGCCGGGCAGCAACGACTTTGACCCGCAGGCGGAGGACGCGAAGGTCGTGCCGCTGCCCGACGCGCAGGGTCGACCCGAGCCCAAACTGCCGGCTGCACAGCAATACGTCGTGAGCGAGAGCGAGGTCGACCGTGCCAAAGGCGTGCCGCAGGTCACTCACTTCCCCGAACTACGTTTTCCGAAGCTCGAGCGCGGCAAACTGAAGAACGGCATCGAGGTGGTGCTGGCGCAACACTACACTGTCCCAGTCACCCAGATCTACCTGCAGTTCGATGGCGGCTACGCCGCCGACGAAGGACGCAAGCTTGGTACCGCCAGCTTCGCCGTCTCCCTGATGGGCGAGAGCACCAAGTCGCTTGACGCGCTGGAGGTAGCCAAGCGCACGCAGCGCTTGGGCGCCATCATGGGTGTTAGCTGCGGGCTGGATACCTGTAGGGCGTTGCTTAACACACTCAATGACCAACTCAAGCCTTCGCTCGCGCTGTTCGCGGACATCGTGCGCAACCCGGCCTTCAAGGCCGACGACATCGAACGTGTGCGTGCTCAGCGACTAGCCCGCATCGCACAAGAAAAGGTCGACCCGGCGTCCCTCGCCGAGCGCATGTTGCCGCCTCTGCTGTACGGCCACGACCATGCTTACAGGATTCCGTTCACTGGCACCGGCTCCGAGGCGTCGATCAAATCACTTACGGCAGACGACCTAGAGGCGTTCCGGCGCGACTGGCTGCGGCCCGACAACGTGAAGATCCTGGTCGCCGGCGACACCACGCTGAAGGAGATCACTCCACAACTCGACGCCGTGTTCGGCGACTGGAGGGCGCCGTCCGCGCCGTTGCCGAAAAAGAACATCGCCAAGGTCGCCGACCAAACCAAGCCACGGGTGTTTCTGATCGATCGGCCCAAAGCGCCACAGTCACTGATCCTCGCCGGTCTGCTCGCGCCGTCGAGCAAGGCGATCAACGCCATAGACATCGATATCGCCAACCGCGCGTTCGGCGGCACCTTTACGTCGCGCCTGAACATGAACCTGCGCGAGGAAAAGCGCTGGAGCTACGGTGCCCGCAGCGGCCTTGTTGGCGCGCTGGGCCAGCGGCCGTTTCAGATGTACGCGTCCGTTCAGGCCGACAGGACTACCGAATCCGCGCTCGAGATGGAAAAGGAGGCGGTGGCCATCGTCGGTGCCAAGCCGCTGACAGCACAGGAAGTGGACAAGGTTAGGTCGTCCATATTGCGCGGTCTGCCGGGCAGTTTCGAGACCACCGGGTCGGTGATCGGCGCCGTCGACAATATCGTGAAGTACGGCCGTCCGGACGACTACGTACAGACGCTCGAGCAGCGCATCGAGGCGGTGAGTGTATCAAGCGCGCAGGCGGCGATCGACGAAATTGTCAAACCACGAGCACTGACCTGGGTGATCGTGGGCGATCTGAAAAAGATCGAGCAGCCGGTGCGCGAGCTCGGTCTAGGTAAGGTGCACGTGCTCGATGCCGAAGGCCGGCTCGTTCGTTAGAGGCTGGTTCGGAGTCTCTGCGATTTTGCCCCTGTCTTGAATTCACAATAAGAGTTCTGTTCAAAAAGACCCCCGAGGGGCTGGCGGCCTAGATTCGTGAATATCTGAAGGTTCAGATATTCACGATTGCCCACGCCGGCAAATTCGGCTAAGAGACCATGTAGACGACGGCGGCACCGCCGTGTTCAGGCGGGATCGCGGGCGCTGACTTGTGTGGCAATGGTTCGCATAATGTCCTGAACTTTTCCTACCGACCATGGTGGTCGGCAAGGAGAAGATTATGGTGCAGTCTGAACTGGTGCGCTGCAGGGAATGCCCGGCAACGCTTTTGCCATCATTTACGACCGCAGCTCAGTTCCTCAGCGAGTTGCACCGGCCGGAAGTATGGCTGGTTTGTCAAGGCTTCCTGGACGGAGCAACCTTTTGGCGGGATAGGCGCTCTTATGCGATTCTGATCCCCCGATTATCATTCTCCCCGGTCACGCCGGATTGCATCGGGGCGTCGTTGACCTTCCAGAAGATGTAGAGATACTTACGGTCTCCAGGGGAAGGATCGCCATACTGATTACCGGCGACAAACACGCGCGTGCCGTTTGCGTATTGCTGTCGAACCTGATCGGTGACGTCAATGGTGTTGTTCCAGACACCATAACCCGCATTGCTAATCACTGTACTCATAGTCGTTTCTCCAGAATGTCAAGTTTCACGACCGCCACTCCGATGGGAGTAATTCGGTCGGCTACCTTTGCGCGAAATCCATACCAACAAGTCAACACCAAACCTTGAAAGGCGCTTAAAGAACTTCAACGATGGAACCAACACACAAAGCAGACAATTTCGGCGATTTCTATCCGTATCGCAACAAAAGCGCTTTACGCCTGTTTAGGAAGGTCTGCAAAAGTCCTGGCATTGACGCCCCGTTCAGCTACCCTGGAAGCATCGCGAATTAGTTGAGGAGAAGAGTAATGTCGCAGTTGGGTCTTCACCTGGATCTGCAGCCATGTATCCGGGCTCAGTTGGCAGCACTCGCTGCGGGCCCACGATGAATATCCGCGAATGGGTACCCCATCAGAGCCTCGGGCTTGGTTGCCCTTGGTGCAAACCGGGTTCGGCCCACCAC
>NZ_JBKGUA010000121.1:0-7928 GCF_046543485.1 Paraburkholderia sp. EG304
CCACCTCGACCGCGACCTCGAGGTCCGCGTGGGCCGCATCCAGGGCACGGTTCTGCACGGCCACCGCGGTCAACCGCTGTGCGCCCCAGCTCTCCAGCCGCACCGGGCGCCAGATGCCGGCGGCCACGTAACGCGGCCCCCAATCCCAGCCGAAGTGGTAGCCCGGCTTGCGCACGAAATTGCCGACCATCGCGTCCTTGGGCTCATCACCATAGGGCGAGGGGTAGTTGCCGGCGATCTTGTGCGGCATCGCCTGCACGTCCGGCAGCAGCGTGCGGATCGGCGAGCGCAGCACGATGCGCAGTTCATTGCCGCGGGCGCGCAACCTGCCATCGACCCGCGCACGCCAGGTGCGATGGCTGTTGTTCGCCTGCAGCAGCGGCTGACCGTTGAGGGTGACGGTCGCGAAAGTATCCAGGCCGTCGAACGCCAGCTCGGCATGCGCGCGCGCCAGCGTCGCCGCATCCACATCGAACTGCGCACGGTACTCCCAGTCGGCCAGGCCGATCCATTGCAGGCCAGCCTCGGGGGCGCCGACGTAGGGATCGGGAATCAGCCCCTGCGCCAGCAGATCGGTATGCACCGCGCCGGGCACCTGTGCGGCACGCCACTTGGCCAGCTGCGGGTGGGCACCAAGCTGGGCATCGCCGGGCAGCAGGCGGAATGACCACTCCGCCGCGAGCGGGGTGGCTGCCACGGGCAGTGCCCATGCTGCCAGCAGGACCAGCAACAGCCAGCAGGCCGGTGCAATGACATGGAGACGGCTGCGCGCGCGCATGGGGACCTGCCTGGCTGTGGGAGCAGCCGACCAACGGTCGGCTCTACCGGGATTTTGGGAGCCGATCGACGGTCGGCGCTTCCGGGTTCCAGAGCAGCCGACCGACGGTCGGCTCTACCGGATTCAACGCACCACGTTGAGCACTTCGTAGCAGGCGCCCATGGTGTGGTAATCGGTCTTGCCCGCCGGGCTCTTCTCGTCGCTGTACTTGCGGTTGTCCGCATCCAGGATGCGATACCAGGCGCCATGGCGATGATCGATCATGTGCTGCCAGGCGTAGCCCCACAACCTGTCGTACCAGTCCCAGTACGCGGCGTCGCCGGTGCGCGTGGCCAGCAGCGCGGCGGTGGCCAGCGATTCGGCCTGCACCCAGAAATACTTGTCGTCATCGCAGACGCTGCCATCCGGCGCGAAGCCGTAATACAGCCCGCCGCGCCCGGCGTCCCAGCTGCGTTCCACCGCCACATCGAACAGATGCCGCGCCGTCGGTACCAGCCAGTCGGCCTGCACGTGGCGATCCAGGATCAGCAGCAGCTTGGCCCACTCGGTCTGGTGGCCCGGCTGGAAGCCCCACGGGCGGAACAGGTGCTTGGGGTCGTCGCGGTTGTAGTCCCAGTCGATCTGCCACTGGGTGTCGTAGTGCTCCCACACCAGGCCATCGCCCTGTGCCGCCTGGCGACGGGTCATGTGATCGGCCAGCAGCAGCGCACGATCGAGATAGCGCTGCTCACCGCTCGCCTCGAACGCGGCCAGCATCGCCTCGCACATATGCATGTTGGCGTTCTGGCCACGGTAGTCGCTGAAGTGCCAGTCAGCGTCGGCTTCGTCCTTGTACAGGCCGAACGCCGGTTCCCAGAAGCGCGTCTCCAGCAGCTGCCAGGTCTCGTCCATCCACGAACGCGCCTCGCCGATCCCGGCTTTCAGCGCGCAGCTGTAGGCCAGCAGCACGAAGGCCACGCCATAGCAGTGGTTGGTCGCATCTTCGACCACGCCATCGCGCAGCGTCCACGCATAACCGCCGGTCGACGGATTGCGGTGCACCTCGCGCAGGTAGCGCAGGCCATGCTCGACCGCCGCCAGGTCCTCGGGCTTGCCGAATTCGCGGTAGGCCATCGCATGGTTGAACACGAAGCGGGTACTGCTGACCAGATGACGGTGGCGGGCGTCATACACGCTGCCGTCGTCACGGTAGTAGTGGAAGAAGCCGCCGTTCGGATCGATTTCACGCGGCTGGTAGAACGCCATCGTCTGCGCGATGTGGGCGCGCAGGAACGCGGGCGAGCGGAAGTCGGGGGTTGGCGGAACCGGCGTGGTCATGCGGCGTCATCCTGTTGTTGCTGCAGCAGTTGCTGGACTTCATGGAGGCTGGGCATCGCGGCGAAAGCACCCTTGCGGGTCACGGCCAATGCACCGACGGCCGCGCCGAAGCGGATCGCCTCGACCAACCCGGCGGGGTCCTGGCAGAACGCGGCGAAACCGGCGCCGTCACCGCCGCGCTCGCCGATGCCGAACAGCAGGCCGCCGACGAAGGCATCGCCGGCCGCGGTCGAATCGACGGTGGTGACGCGGAAGCCGGTGAGCACGCCGTGGGCATGGCGGGTATGCCAGCGGATCGGTGCGGCGCCGTCGGTGATCACCACCGCCTGGGCCTGCGCGGCGAGCAGGCGCTCGACCACCGCGGCGTCACCGCCCGGCACCGAGGCCGCCAGGTACTCAAGCTCCTCGCGCGAGAGCTTGACCAGGTCGGCCAGCGACAGCGCTTCCCACAGCCGCGGCAGCGGGTCGACACCGGTCGGCCACAGCGCCGGCCGCAGGTTGAGATCGAGGCTGACCATCGCACCGGCCTGGCGGGCGCGACGCATGCCCTCCAGCGTGGCATCGGCGATCTCCGCCTCGGTCAGGCTGTTGGAGCACACATGGAAGCTGCGCGTACCGTCGAAGCAGTTCGGGTGGAAGTGCGCGCTGCGGAACAGCAGGTCGGCCGCCGGCGGGCGGTAGAAACTGAAACTACGCTCGCCGCTGGCGTCCAGCGCGACGAACGCCAGCGCGGTCTTGGCCGCGTCGGTGCGCACGATGCAGTCGGTCGCCACGCCGGCACTGGCCAGGCTCTCGGCAAGGAAGTCGCCGAACATGTCCTGGCCGAGCATGCCGGCGAAATGGGTATCCGCACCGAGCCTTGCCGCCGCTACCGCGACGTTGGCCGGTGCGCCACCGGCGTACTGCAGGAAGGCGCGCGGGGTGTCCGGGGTGGCCGGCGGCTGGGCAAGTAGATCGATCAAAATCTCGCCGAAACAAACAATCTTGGACATCGTGGCCTCAAGCTCCCTGGCGGAATCCGACGGCCGGGCGCGAACCGGACAGGCCGTAGAAGATGATGTAGCCGTAGCAGAGCAGCGGCAGGATGAAGGACTCATGCAGCCCGATGCTGTCGGCCAGCAGGCCCTGCAGGTACGGCACCACCGCGCCACCGACGATGGCCATGATCAGCAGGCTGGAGGCCTTGTTGGTCAACGTGCCCAGGCGTTCGATGCTCAGCGCGAAGATGGTCGGGAACATGATGGAATTGAACAGACCCACCGCCACGATCGAGTACAACGCGACCTGTCCCTGGCTGAGCATGGTCAGCGCCAGCAGTGCGACGTTCATGCCCGCGAACAGGGTGAGCAGCACGCGCGGCGAGAACCGGGTCATGATCGCCGAGCCGGCGAAACGACCGATCATCGCCAGCGTCCAGTACGCCGAGACGTAATGGGTGGCTTCCTTCTCGGTGAAGCCGCCGATGTTGGGCAGCGACAGGTAGTTGACCAGGAAGCTGCCGATCGACACTTCCGCACCCACGTAGAAGAAGATCGCCAGCACGCCGAACAGCACGTGGCGATGGCGCAGTGCATCCAGCAGCGTGTGCTTGCTGGTATCGGCCTGCTCGGTGGTTTCAGTCAGCGCCGGCAGGCGGAACAGATAGACGAACACCGCCAGCAGGAACAGCGCCACGGCCAGGCCCACGTACGGGCCCTGCACGGACTGCGCTTCCTGCACGCGGTAGGCGATCTGCTCGGCGGCCGGCAGCGCGCCGATCTCGTCGGCACTCTTGACCGTGTTGCCCAGGATCAGCAGCCCGCCGAAGATCGGCGCGATCGCGGTACCCAGCGAGTTCAGCGCCTGGGCCAGGGTCAGGCGGCTGGAGGCCGTCTGCTCCGGGCCAAGCAGCGCCACGTATGGGTTGGCCGCGACCTGCAGCACGGTGATGCCGGTGGCCAGCACGAACAGGGCGCCGAGGAAGGCCTCGTACACGCGCAGTTCTGCCGCCGGCCAGAAGCCCAGCGCACCGACCGCCGCAATCGCCAGCCCGGCCACGATGCCCTTTTTGTAGCCCAGATGCGCGACCAGCCGGCCGGCCGGGAGCGACATCAGGAAGTACGCACCGAAGAAGGTGAACTGCACCAGCATCGCGCGGGCGTAGTTCAGTTCGAACACCGCCTTCAGATGCGGGATCAGGATGTCGTTGAGGCAGGTGAGGAACCCCCACATGAAGAAGATGGTGGTCGCCACGGCCAGCGCGACGCGCGTGTTCACCACGGGCGCAGCGGCGGATGAGGATGGGAGGCGGGGCGTAGGAGAGATGGGCATTCAGGTACGCGCCTCGGTGCGCGAGCAGGTGATTGGGGAAACCATCAGACGGTCATCGCGCCACTGCTCTCGCGAACGCGGAGCTGGACCGGTGCAACGGTACGGGCCGGCGCGGCGTCGGGATGGTCCAGACGCAGCAACAGCAGTTCGGCTGCCTCCCGCCCGCGCTCGCGCGGGTTGACGGTCAGCGTGGTCAGCGGCGGCGATGCCACCGAGGCCTCGGAAATATCATCGAAACCGGTCACCGCGAAGTCGCGGCCCGGCTGCACGCCGCGCGAGGCCAGGCCCAGCATCAGGCCCAGTGCGACGCTGTCGTTGTAGCAGACCGCCGCGGTCGGTACGTCACCGAGCGCGAACAGCTCGCCGGTCCGCGCGGCCGCATCCAGGCGGCTCGGCGAGGTTTCGATCAGCCACGCCGGCTGCACCGGCATGCCCGCCTCGACCAGCGCCTGCGCATACCCGGTACGACGCTGATGGCACGAACTGGACACCGCATGGCCGCCATAGAACGCGATGCGGCGGTGGCCCTGTTCGATCAGATGGCGGGTGGCCAGGTAGGCACCCTGCTGGTTGTCCAGGGTCAGGAAGTCCCACTCTGCGCCGGGCAGTTCGCGGTTGAACAACAGCACGTTGGCGTGGCCGAGCACCTGCCGCAGCTGCCCGGTATCGCTGCCTTCGGCCGGCGACAGGATCAGCCCGGCCGGCATGTGCTCCATCAAGGTGGTCAGCACGGCCTGCTGGCGCTCCGGCGATTCACCGGTACTGCCGAGCAGGGTCACGAAACCCTTGCCGCCCAGCGCTTCGTCCACCCCGGAGGCGAATTCGGCGAAGAACGGGTTGGACAGGTCGTTGATGACCAGGGCCACGCTCGAGGACGTGCGCCGACGCAGGTTGGCCGCGCCGCGGTTGTACACGTAGCGCTGGCGCCGCAGTTCGGCCTCCACCTTGGCACGGGTGTCGACGTTCACCAGGGGACTGCCACGCAGCACCAGCGACACGGTCGCGCGCGACACGCCGATCGCTTCGGCGATGTCGGTCACGGTGACCGCGCGCGTGCCTTTGCCGGCGGGGGTGGCCTTGTCTTTCATCGGGTCGTCGGGTTCCTCAAGCAAGGTGCAAGCCTAAACGATCGCATTGGCCAGCGGTCCGCGCCCGTGCCGGCGGTCAGCCCCAGGGGGACGACCTCGGCGCAGGCGGGTGCGCCGCTCATTCCAGCACGGCGCCGGGGGTGGCGCAGAACGAGGCCGGCAGCGCCTCGGCCTGGGTGCCCCAGCCGTTCTCCGGGGCGGTGCTGCCCAGTGCGAACGAGATGGTGCCACCGCGCTGCAGCTGCGCCCAGTCCAGCCACACCGGCGCATGCGCGCGGCCGTCGACCTGGACGTTCTGGACGTACTGCAGCTGACGGCCATCGGCGCCCGGCGCCTTCAAGGTGAGTGTCTTGCCCTGGCCCAGATCGATCTCGGCACGGGCAAAGCGCGGCGTATGCAGCAGGAACTCGCCGCTGCCCGGCACCGCCGGATACAGGCCGAGCGCGCTGAACAGGTACCAGGCCGACATCGTGCCCAGGTCATCATTGCCGGTCACGCCGTTGGGCGCGTTGGTGAACAGCTGCTGCGCGGCGCGCACCACGGTCGCGGTCTTCCACGGCTGGCCGATCAGCGTGTACATCCACGGCGCGTGCAGGTCCGGCTCGTTGTTGGGGTTGTAGCGGTACTGGTTGTAATAGCTGTACGGCCCGACCACCCATTCCTTGCGCGCGGCGGTCAGCGGCGACTTCACGAGTGCGTCATAGGCGAAGAACGTATCCAGACGGCGGGCCGCCTGCTCACGACCGTGCATGGCCTGGACCAGGCCGGGCACGTCCTGCTGCGCCAGCCACTGGTACTGCCACGCGGTGCCTTCATGGAAACCATGGTGCGAGCGCGGGCTGTACGTGCCGTCGGCGGGCAGGTACCACGCGCCATCTTCCATGCGCGGACGCGGGAAACCGTTGAAGTCGCCCTCCTCGTCCCGCACCGACGGGTCCCACACCTTGTGCCAGTTGCGGCCGCGCTCGCGCAGCACGCCGGCATCGGCGGCATGCCCGAGGCCATCGGCCATCTGTGCCAGCGCGCAGTCGGCCAGCGCGTATTCCAGCGTCGCCGAGCCACCGTGGTGCGGATCCACGTCCATGCCCTTGGAGGGGAAGGCGCGGTCGTACTGCACGTAGCCGTTGGCCAGATAGCTCGGGTTGCCCGAACGGCCCTCATGACGGGAGTTCATCGGCGGCACCTCGAACGCGTTCCTGCGCAGCGCGGTGTAAGCCTCGCCTTCGCGGCCGGCGAGCGCGCCGAAGCGCCACAGGTCCACCAGGAACGGCGTGACCGGATCACCCGTCATGATGTTGGTGTCGAAGTTGGCATAGCCCCAGCGCGGCAGCCAGCCGCCCTGCGCTTCGATGGCCAGCAGGGTCCGGCCGATATCGCGCGCGACCTCCGGCTTGGTCAGCGCCAGCCACTGGTTCTGTGCGCGGTAGGTATCCCACAGCGAGAAGTACTCGTAGTAGGTCCAGCCATCGGCACGATGGATCGCGTCGTCGTAGCCACGGTAGCGGCCATCGGCATCGCTGCCGGTCAGCGGCTGCAGCAGCGCGTGGTACAGCGCGGTGTACAGCACGGTGCGGTCATCGGTGCTGCCGCCCTGTACGCGCACCGCGGCCAGCTCCTTGCGCCACTGCTGCTGCGCCAGTTGGCGCATCTGGTCGAAGCCGAGCAGGCGATCGCCCTGCATGCCATCGCTGCGCAGGTTGGCACGCGCGCCTTCGGCATCCACGTGCGAGATCGCGCTGACCGCGGTCACGGCGCGGCCCTTGGCCAGGTCGAAGCTGAGCCAGGCACCGCTGGGCTTGAGCTCGCCCTCCATGCCATGGCGTGCGCCCGGCAGGCCGCCGCCCTCGCCCCAGGTACCGAACGCCTTGAACGGGCGATCGAACTCGATGCGGAACCAGGTGGTGTACTGATGCCCACCGCAGAAGCTCTTGGTCACCAGCTTGCCTTCCACGGCACGGTCGCCGACCACGTCGACCACGCTGCCGATCACCGAATGGCGTTCGTTGGCCTGGCCAAGGTTGACCAGCACGTGGCCGGTCGTCGCATCGGCGGCGAAGGTGTAGCGCTCGGCCGCGGCGCGGGTGCGCGCGGTGGCCTCGGCATCGATGCCGCCGTAATTGGTCAGGCGCACCTTGTAGTAGCCGGCCTGGCCGACTTCACCGTCGTGCGTATAGCTCGAGGCGTAGCGCTTGTGGTCGAAGCTCTTGGCGTCGTCGGTGTTGAAGTCACCACCCGGGCCGATGCTGCCGGTCACCGGAAGGACCGACACCTGGCCGCCCTGCTCCCAGCAGCCCGCGCCGGACAGGAAGGAGTGGCCGAAGCCGCGGATCTTGGGATCGTCGTAGCGCCAGCCGGCGTAGTGCTCACCGATCGGGCTGACCTGGATCAGGCCGAACGGCGCCGAGGCGCCCGGGAACGTATTGCCATCGTCCTTG
>NZ_JBKGUA010000122.1:0-7625 GCF_046543485.1 Paraburkholderia sp. EG304
GAGCGTCGCATGGTCCATGATGGTCTCCAGTTACGAGTGAGCTCCTTCAGCGTAACCTGCCCGGTGAGGCGGGGCGGACCATGTCATTAGTGATGGAAGTGTTGACGGGGCCGGAGCGCCGGCGGCGATGGTCAGGCCAATCATCGGAGGACCCGCTCAAGGACCGGCGCAAGATCGTCGCGTCGGGCACGCGTCCGATCCGAAGTGACGTATTGCCATGCTGAAGCTGAATACTGCCATTTGCAGCCACGGCAGGTGCAGGCGTGTGTGGCGCATCCGGCTCCTGAGGTATCGCCCGTTCGGACTGTGCATCGACAACGACAGGCAACGTCGTCTGCGCCTGGGAGTCGTCCACCAGCAAACCCTGAGCGTACAGTTTGCGCCACGCCCACACCTGGTTGGCGTTGATGTTGTTCTCGCGGGCGATCCGGGCGACGGCGGCACCGGGTTCAAAGGTCTGCTCGACGACCGATCGCTTCCACTCCAATGGATGTCGTTGGTTCTGACACCTGGCAGGTAATTCGACTGTCTGAGACACCGTGTCCATTCTCCGCTGTTGGTGGACACAGTCAGTCATTCGTGTCCGTTGCAGCCGATGATTGCATCTTCTACGCAAGGCGGGGAACGGTACAGATCAGATGCTTACGTTTGCTCAAGTGTTTTCGAACGAGCATTTGCGCATCGATACCATGCCGCTAGAAGCGGCCATTCCCTGTTAATCAGAAAGGAGTTAGTGCGATGCGCACGATCGGGCATTACACCGGGTTTTTCGGCACGGACGATGTATTGAGCAACTGGCATCCGTGCCGTTTCACCTACCGCGGTGTCTCTTTCACGTGTGTCGAACAGTTCATGATGGTGCGACGCGAAGTCGCGTAAGTAATTGTTCCAGCTTGATGTTAAGCGAAGGAACCTGCATTTCCGTGTGCAGTAGCCTACTCAAGCTCGCGATGCTGGTAACGGTGCCGTGAGAAGCCTTGAGGACAATGTAGACCGCCTTCGGGCTAGGTGTCCCCGCGAGGGAAGCCGAGAACTCCGAGCACAACTGGGGTTCGGTCGCTAGGCTGGTCGGTATGGGTAACAGAAGTGAACTGTCGATAAACGTCGTTAATTGTAACAAGCCAAATGTGCTGACAGGCTTGAACCAAAACGGTACGTGACTGGTTGATTCGCTCATCATTCGGATCACACGGACACAAAGTCACCGGCGAAAAGACAGGCCCTAACCCGATCGCGTTACTTACGTGGAACGCGGTAAGCCCGTATATCTCCCGCGAGGGTAGGAGCATCGCAAGATGTGACGATGGATTGCGGGTATGGGATCGTGGAAAAAGCGAAGGCTCGGTTGTAATGACTGAGATACGGACAGTTTGTTTCGTCTGGCCCGAAAGGGCGCCCACTTCCACGTGGTCTTTCATCACGAGACGTATTGATAAACCTTTTGAGGGAGGAAAGCAGATGACTGCATCGTTGGTAGACGCGGGTGCGCCTTCCCACAACCCGGTACAGTGGCACCAGATTGAATGGTCCCGTTGCCACCGAGAAGTGAGAAGGCTGCAAGCGCGAATCGTGAAGGCAACGAGCGAAGGTCGCTGGGGCAAGGTGAAAGCCTTGCAATGGCTACTAACGCATTCGTTTCACGGCAAAGCTCTCGCCGTGAAGCGGGTAACTGAGAATCAAGGCAAGAACACGCCGGGCGTGGATGGGGAAACCTGGTCTACGCCGGAATCAAAGTCCACTGCCATTTTGTTGATGAGGCGGCAAGGTTACCGACCGTCACCTCTGCGGCGCATCTATATTCCGAAAAGCAATGGAAAGCTCAGACCTCTGGGCATTCCGACGCTCCGCGATCGTGCGATGCAAGCGCTACACCTGCTATCGCTCGATCCGGTGGCCGAAACAGTTGCCGATGATTATTCATATGGCTTCCGTACGCACAGATCTACGGCTGACGCCATAGAACGGTGCTTCGGTGTGCTGGGAAAAAAGGCTTCGCCGCAATGGGTGCTGGAAGGCGACATTAAAGCTTGTTTCGACAAAATCAGTCATGACTGGCTCCTCGCGAACGTCCGAATGGACCGAGCGATACTCCGGAAATGGTTGAAGGCAGGCTTTGTGAGCGATGGTGTGTTATCGCCCACCGAGGAAGGTACCCCTCAGGGCGGAATCATCTCCCCGGTACTCGCCAATCTCGCATTGGATGGGTTGCAGGCTATGCTTCGGGACAGATTTACGTGGATCACGAAAAACAAGCTTAGGGGTTGTGTCAATCTTGTCCGGTACGCGGATGACTTCGTGATCACAGGGCGTTCGAAAGAATTCCTGGAACATGAGGTGCTCCCGGCAGTTGTAGCATTTCTCCGGGAACGAGGGCTTGAGCTTTCGCAGGAAAAGACCCTCATCACGCATATTGACCAAGGTTTTGATTTTCTCGGTCAGAATATCCGGAAGTACGGCGGGAAGCTCCTTATTCGGCCGTCGGATAAAAGCGTGCGTTCGCTGATGGAAAAGATTCGAGAGGTGGTCAGAAACAACAAGCAGGTGAAGCAGTCAACGCTGATCCGTCTGTTGAATCCGATCATCAAGGGCTGGGGCAATTATCACCGGCACGTTGTCTCGAAAGACACATTTCACAAAGTGGACTACCTGATTTGGCAATGCCTATGGAGATGGGCTAAACGCCGGCACCCCCGGAAACGTCTCCCGTGGATTAAGAACCGATATTTCCATCGGATCGGTTCCCGGGACTGGATTTTCGCGGCAGAAGAGCGAGATCCCGAGTCGGACGATGCAAAGCTGTTCAAGATTGAACATTTGAGCAAACTGACCATCGTTCGGCACGCCGCTGCAAAAGGCGAGGCGAATCCTTACGACCAAAAGTGGGAAAGCTACTTCGAAGAACGTCTCAGCCTTCGAATGGCGAGATCACTGACCGGTCGGCGGGTGCTTCTGTCGCTTTGGATTTCCCAAGGTGGCAAGTGCGCTCACTGTGGTGAGAAGATCACCAAACAGAGCGGATGGCATGTTCATCACATTCGCTGGAGATCGAGGGGCGGGAGCAGTAGCATTTCAAACCTCGTCTTTCTGCATCCAAATTGCCATAGGCAGGTTCACAGTCGAGACCTCGAGGTTCGCAAGCCGGCTCCTTGACTGGGGCTTAGAGAGGCTTGAGCCGGATGAAGGGAAACTTTCAAGTCCGGTTGTTAGGGGAGGGGCGGCCAGCAATGGCTTTCCCTTACCCGACTACGCGAAGGCAAAGCTGTTTGATGACGAGACGTCCGCCGCGAAGATTCCCGCGACGACTGATCCGATGACGCAGGAGAAGCTCGCCCGTAAGGTCGCCAACTTCGTTCTGGATACATAGGTCGCGCGGCGCGAATCGATTGTCTTCGTTGGCTGTCGCGAGAAATTTGCGCAAAGCCATAAACTACGCTCCGTGTTGCTCGCGACGGCGCCGACGGTGATGGTTGACGCCAGTCCCTATGACCGGATCCGGGGCGTCGGCCTTGGCGAATGGGGAGTCGGCCCGTTGTTTCAGTTTTGCTGTTGGCAACGCAACATCTCATCGGCCCACACCGCGGTCGAAAACAGGAGTCTGCGCGGCGTATCGAGCTCGCGCGGTGGCTCAAGCAGGCGGAAGTCACCACGAATGCTCCGGTGCAAATAGATAGGGTGGTCGAATCTATCTTTATAGATCTGGATACAGAACACGATAGACGGGAAGTGTCGCACTTACGACATTTCGTATCTTCATTGTCGACCTTGTTCGTCGTTTAAAAACGAGGAATATCGATCCACGCGGTTATCTGGCTGTTGGCACGATCATCGCTGTTCGACCCCCGGGATTTTAGAGGCCCAGTTCCACACCTTCTGCATCCAGCAGACGGGAGAACAGCCAAAGGAGCTAAGAGTGAGTTCGCTTATCGAACCGAGCGGAATTTTTCCGGCCCGGCTGCCGTACCCTCTGCGACGCTTGAGGAGGCCCTAGCTTGATACCCCGCTGGCGCAGTTCTGGACTGCGGGAATCGGAATCGTAGCCGCGATCGCGTAGAGGATCTTGGACGTTTGAAACGGACGACTGCCCTGCCTTGTGGTTCCGCTGTTCAGATGGCAAAGGTTATGGCTTTCCTAGGAAGTCAACGTCCTCTCGACGGATTTTTGACTTATCTCCAAAAAGTGTATTTGCTTTAATATGTTTGAACAGTCCGAAAGGAAGGCACATGATGAGCGTTAGACGTGCGGCATCCCATTTTCTGACGACTGCCATCTTCGCGACCGCACTAACGATGGCGGGGCCAAGTTCATGCGGCTTGAGAAAGTGGCGATGCATTCGTCGTACTGAAATACATTGAAAGCGTGCTCGAAATTGGTTCTCTAGGGCCAAGCATGGAACATAAGGGAGGCATGACAAGAGCGAAAAGCAAAGCCTATCCGACAGACGTTTTTCGACGAAGAAAGGAGCTTCGTGGCAGCGTCTAACGTTGATGGATGAGAGTGCACCACAGAGTGTACGAGGTGCGCGAACGGTCAATGCGTTGCGCTGGATGGCTCGCGCTGGGGCTGCGTGGCGAGTGCTGCTGACCGTTTTTTCGTCGGGAAAACTCGTGTACCAGCAGACGCACGATGGCTGGCGGCGGCTGTTTCGAGTGCATGGTGAGTGACCTTCGTTCGATTGTCCGTGTGGCGCAAGGGCGGCATGGGCAGCCGAGCGCGGTTATCGTTGATGGCCGCACGTTGCAATCGACATGTGAAAGTGGCCCACGCGCAGGCTATGACGGCTACAAGCGCAAGCGTGGCAGCAAGGTACATATGGCGGTCGACATTCTGTCAGTTGCTCGCCGTACACGTGACACCGGCCAACGAGCAGGAACGGGCACAGGTGGCAGAGCTAGCGCGTCAGGTGCAGCAGGCAATGGGAGAAGCCGAAAAAGTGGTCTTTGCCGATCAGGGGGGCACGGGCAAACATCCTGCGTAGGCTGCGCGCGCCTAAGGAATTGATCCCCAGGTGGTCAAGCTGGACGAAGCGAAAAAGCGTTTCCTGCTGTTGCCGCGGCGATGGGTAGTCGAGTGCAGCTTCGGATGGATCAACCGCCTTCGACGCCTCCCACTTGACTACGAACGCTTGCCCGAAACACTCGCAGGTCCGCATTTTGTCGTCGTAGCCGTGCTTGTGCTTGTCCGTGCAATCCTGGTACTTCGAAGTTCCTAACACCGTCTAATCTCTACAAGGACCAAGATGAAAAAATCGCTTCACCGCAACATACGTATCCGTCTACTAAGGACGTCCGTTTTTTCGACGGTAGCGTGCGCACTCGCACTGACAATGCTGAATGCGGCTGCACAGACCTGCCTCCCACCGGCGAACGGCAACTGGGCGCAGTGGCTTGGCCAGCAGGAATCCGCTGGTGGTCACGCAGTTAGGTGTCACGTCGGAAAATCAGAAAGCGGCTTAATCGGCCGCATCATCAATCGGGGCGGCGGTAAGGGTGACACTTGCGCGCCATATCCCGAAGCGGCAAGCTCCTTCACAGACGCGAAAACAATGCTCAGGGCGATATCCGACGCGATAAAGACAAGCGCTCCGGGCGCGGTGACCGGCCCCAACGGAAGAACCACCTTAACCGGGCGAAGCGAACAAAAAGTTGGTCTGGTAGTCGAGACGTTCACTGGAAAAGACCCCAGTAAGAACCGCTCACCGTGCAATGCAAACAAGGGATTCGTCTGCCAAGGGACACGAAACTGGGTCGCAGTAATCGAGAAAAACGACGCTGACTGCTTTCTACTTACCGCATACCCGAAATAGCGTCTTCGTTAGCTCGAGCAAGGTGACGGATCGACGCGTAGTTTAAGGGACGAAATCAAAAAGACTCGTTGGGGCTGCATGCCTTTGCGGCAGGCAGTTCGCGACGAGGTCGTTGTACCTGATCACCTTGCGCTGCCAGTGACGGACGCTTTCGGCTATCGCGCCTTCGCCACCGAACATCAGCCACTTCGCGAAGTCGTTGAACTGCTCGCTCTTGTTGGTCGCGGCGTGAATCGTGCGACGCAGGTCTGGTTCACTGAGATGTTTCAACCGGAACAGCGTCTGCGTCACTTGCCCCAGCTCACGGAATGTGAAGCGGAGCTTGTTTTTCGTGCTCTCCGATCCCAGGCGGCGCAGGACCGTCGACGGCGTCATCTTGCCTGCCTTGATCGACACTGCAACGCGCATCATGTCGGCATAGTGACGTTCGATGAGTGGCCAGTCCACCGGCTGACGGCACGAGCTGTCGATGTGCTTGTATTTGCGCAGCCGGTCCGCCTCGTACAGCACGAGATCCTTGATGTTGCGCATGTGCGGCATCAGGTTGATGCCTACCACGTACGACAGACCGAAGACCGGACCGCTTTGCGCCTGCGTATCATCGTGGATCGTGTCGGGCTTGACATCGGCTACGTTCAGAATCAGCCCATCGAGGATGTAGACGACCTCGTGGACACCAAACGGGATGAAGTGACGGAACAACGCGATGTACATGTTGGGCACGTATAGTAGCCTATCCCGCCGTATCCCCATAGCGAACGAGATATTCGGACAGCAGATTCTGCTCGTACAGGCCCCACTTGGTGCCGTCGGCGCGACGTGCGCTTGCCGTTGCCGCGGTATTTCTGCAACGGGAACTGGTTGTACGCGTTGATCACCATCACGTTCGCCTGGTCGAGCCGCTCCTCCGTGGCGTGTTTTTAGGTTTAGCCGGGCGACCTGTTTGCGAGTGAGCCCTTTCACCGAGCGCGCCGTCTGGTTCGGCCCTAGGTTGTAGCCGTAGCAGAACAGCGTCGTGACGAAACGCTTGCTCGGATCGTCGATCTTCGCGTCGGACCCGGATAGCGGTCGAAACAGTTTATGCAGCTCGAGCCATTGCTCGGTTTCGGTGAGAAGATCCAGGATACTGAACTGCGGCGTTGATGCCGTGATGGCCTGATCAACCAGCGTGCGGTTCGGCGGCTCGAGCTCCTTGCCCGGCTTGCGAATGACGAGTTCCTCACCGACGAACTCGGTGCTGTCGTTTGCTGGGAAGTTCGCATCGGCTTCGTTGAGCGCCGCGTACAGCCTGTCTCGCAGATCCCTCGCAAAGCTCTTGCCGTCCGTCGGGTAAGCCCACAATCTCGCAGTAGCGCGGCAGTTCACGCCGGATTCCTCGTCGGTGACCTGACTGACGTTGTTCTCATCTTGTTTGACGCGCGGCAGCCGCGCATTGCGTCGGCCCGTATTCGGCCTGCAGTACAGCGCCTCGATAGGCAGGTCGTGAGTCTCGGCGAACGAAGGTCATAATGCTTCAAAGCCAGACGCCCAGCCTGCTAGCAGACTCTGCGGCCGATACGCCCACCATGAAAATAGATCGGCGCTCTGAAAACATGTTGTGCAGACCTTTCCTAGAGCGTGTTAGGAACTTCGATTGAGACCTGTTATCCTGGCGGGATGAAAAGAACAGACCGCAAAGGGTATCCGACTGATGTATCGGATGAGGAATGGAGTTTCGCGGCGCCGTATCTGACGCTGATGGACGTCGACGCGCCCCAGCGCAAATACGAACTGCGCGACATGTTTGATGCATTGCGCTGGATGGCTCGTGCCGGCGCGCCGT
>NZ_JBKGUA010000123.1:0-7453 GCF_046543485.1 Paraburkholderia sp. EG304
TGCGAAGAGAATCGTGAAGCCCAGCAACGCTCCCGACGCGGAATAGACCGAGAAGTCCACCGTATCCGTGATGTCAATTTCGAATACCGCCAGCAATAGAGGCATGACGGATATGACGGTGGTCGCGCTAACCTTCCATTCGAGCAGCGCCGCGATCGGCGACGGAAACAGCGTGACGATACCGTACCGCACCAGAACACACGTCCAGCTTTGGCCGTGACGGAGGCCGCGCGCCACACTGATATGCTGATAGAAGCTGAAGGTATCTCCCTTTGTCATGGCCTCACCGCGATCGCTGCCCGGACGCGAAAAGAAAGGTATTGCGCCACCAGCGTCCCGACCCAGAGGCAATGCGATCAGGACCAGTATGTCCGCATAGTGCGCCATCATCAAACTCAGCCATGCCGCGCACGCTCTCGATCCTGGGGTATCCGTTCTTTTCGGGTGGCGTCAAACTCGCCTGATAGCGCTTTGTCACCTTGGCGCCGTGACCTGTCTTTGATTTCAGTTTGAATGACGGTTGGAAGAAGTTGATATACAGCCGCGACACTTGATAAAGTGAGGCAAGTGTTTTCTGTGGCTTCGAGACCTTGTAGCCTGCCGTCCCCCACCAGATGACGTACAGACGGCGCCATTCTTTTGCGCGACCCGCGCCTGATCGTTTTTCTTGCAGGCACGCCAACGCACCATCTCGATACCCGTTGCCTTGAAATCAAAGACGGCCGGGTTCATGAACGCGCAATCGTTATCGCAGTCCAGACCAAGGCAGATATCGCATGGCTGGACGAGCTTCGCCGGCATTCGCTTGACCTGATCTCCCATTTCAATCAATCGGCCATAAAGGAAGATCATTGAGATCCTCACACTCAAACCGGAGGGGGACCAAACGAACTATACGACGGTCGGATGGCGCCGCGAAACGCTTCCGACTTGTCGCCGTTTGATCCGCTCGTCAGCAACGGCAGCACACAACGTCGTCAAATCTCGCGAGCTAACCCGAATCCCTGCTGATCAAACAACCGACGGTAAGTACTATCATCGAGCTGAACGAGCCGGTCGTGGCTTCCTTCCTCGACGAGGCGGCCGTGATCAAACACCAGCAGCCGATCGAGCGCACGAACCGTGGACAGGCGGTGTGCAGCCACGAGTGTGGTACGCCCAACCATCAACCGCTCCATCGCCTGCTGAATCAGCACTTCACTTTCGCCGTCAAGGTTCGAGGTCGCTTCATCGAGAATAATGATTGGCGCGTCTGCCAAGAAAGCACGAGCGATAGCCACTCGCTGACGTTCACCGCCCGAAAGCTTCACGCCGCGATCGCCCACCAGCGTGGCATATCCGTTCGGTAACGCGGCAATGAACTCGTGCGCGTTCGCTAGCGCGGAAGCTTGCTCGATCTCGGCCTGCGTCGCGTCCGGCTTACCATATGCGATGTTCTCCGCGAGCGAACGGTGAAACAACAACGGCTCTTGTTGCACGATAGCGATCTGCCGTCGCAGCGAAGTCTGCTCAACTTGGGAAATGTCTTGCCCGTCAATCCTTATGCGACCATCGCTGAGATCGTAGAGCCGCTGGATTAGTTTTATGAACGTAGTCTTTCCCGCCCCTGAACGGCCCACCAGCCCAACGCGCTCACCGGGCGCAATGGTTACTGAGAAATCCTTGTACAAAGGCTCCCGGACTTTGTCGTATTGGAAAGTCACCCGGTCGAAGCAAATCTCCCCTCGTCGAATCTCGATAGGACGCGCACCTGGCCGGTCCTCGATGCCAGATCTCTCTCGCTCAAGCAGAACTAGTTGCTGCATATCATTCACAGAGCGTTGCAGGTTGCGTACGTGCATCCCAACTTCGCGTAGATAACCTTGCAAGACATAGAACATTGTTAGCGCAAACGCGATGTCACCGACGCTTGCTTCATCGCGCACGCGGAACCATAGTGCGGCACTGAGCATCGCGGTTTGCATCAGCACGAGCATGCCGCTCTGGACTCCACCATTGGTCGTGCTGCGCGCCCACATGCGAGCCGTATGCTTACGCCACTTGCTGACTATGCGGGCAAACCTAGCTTCTTCTCGGCTCTCGGCGCCAAACGCTTTCACGAGCGAGTTACAGGCTATCGCGTCGGAAAGCCTACCTCCCATGCGGGTGTCCCACAGATTGCTGATGTGCGCGGCGGGCGCTACATAGCCGAGCGATAGCGACACTGCGACCGTAATGTACAGCAGCGAGCCTGCGCCAACCAAGACACCCATCAGCGGCCAGCGAACACCAAGCAGTATCGTCGCGCCACCCAGCATCAGCAGCGAAGGCAGCAACGCGAGAAGCAGCGTGTCGTTCATCAGTTCTAGTGCCCACATACCGCGCGTGATCCTATGTACTGTCGCACCGGCGAAACTATTCGCATGCCAATCGGTGGAGAGACGTTGCACTCGGCAAAATGCGTTCGACGCGACGTCGCTTATCATGTTCAACGTCAGCACCATAATGTTGTGAAGCGTGAAATGTCTCGCCAAGGTCGTGCCAACTCCCAATGCAATCAGCAAACCAAAAGTACTTGCTGCATGGTGCCACGCAGCGGACTTCAAGCCCATATCACCGCCACCAGCTGTCAGCGCATCCACCAGTCGCCCAGAAAAGAATGGCGTCACCACCTCGGCAAGGGTGGCCAGTAATGCGAGCGTCGCGATCGCGGAAATTCTCACAGGCTGTTTGCGCCAGTATCGTACAGTAAAGACTAGTACGCACTTAAACGCCCGCATGTCAAACCAAGGTTTCTTTTTCGCCATCATTTATATATCGACGTATCTCACTTCGTGGAATGAAAGAATTAAGCTTCATCAATCATAGGTCGTATTGAAACCAAACATTTGGCTCGACATAAACGATGCAATTTTGCTCCATTGAAACGAGCACCGGCACCAATGCCCCATCGACCTCAGCACTTCCGGAATGTTCGAATATTTGCCCTGTCCATCGTGACCATTCCGAAATCGTTCCAACGATGGTCATGGAATAAGGGGCAATTTTCATGAGCCTTCCTCCAGCACCGAGGTGGGTTCGCAACCAAGAATCCATCGGCAAACCGTCGGGGCGTTGTAGTCGCGTATACTCGAGCATCGGCATCCCGGGCACATGGTGTTTCTGGCTTGGCCGAACGGGGACCGAAAGCTTTGAGAATCCCGCCATTTTGGCACATTGCTTCAACGCATTCAGCAGTGCCAGCGCATTACCGAGACCTCTCGCCTTTGGCAGTAGGGTAATTTCGAGTGCGCTTATCGTCGTTGGTTCACGGCCTAGCAGACTGTCTTCGTGAGCCCAGCGGATAACCTCATCCCAACCGCCGTCCGGCAATTCCATGCGGCCCTCGATGTTTGAGGCAAATGGAACGCCGAAAGCGCGCCCAACGACCTCCTCGTCGACAAGCCCAGCATACGCGAAGTCTAGGTATCTTGAGAAGACTCCCGCGCCAAAATAGAGCTTTGCGGTTCGATCATGGCGCATAAAGTCCGGCCACATGCTATCTAACTCGCTCGAAAAAACAAGAGGAATAAGTTCCGGCCTCTCTCGCAAAGAAAATATTTTCAAATTCATCTCCGAACTCCGACGGGAATCATTAAATTGCATCGCTCATATTCTTTCTTACAGCCCCCCGAATGGATAGGATCATCAATGATCTTGAGAACGTTAGGCACTTTGTGCCGGGCTTTGTATCCTGACGGGGCGAAATAACACAGGCCATAGCCAACCGATATATCGGATGAAGATTGATACTTCGCCACTGCGTATCTGACGTTGATGAACAAAGACACGCCGCGTCGCTGCAATGAATTGCGCGAGATGTTCAATGCACTGCACTGGATCGTGCGCGCGGCTATGCCGTGGCCTTTGTTGGCCAATGACTTTCCGCCGTGCGGCAGTAATGTCGATATGGCGGTCGATATCTTCGACCAGTTGCTTGCCGCGCATGTGATGCCGGCCAACGAACAGGAGCATGCTCTGGTCGGAGAATTGGCGCGCCAGATTCAGCACGCCAAAGGCCAGACGGTCAAGGTAGCGTTCGCCGATCAGGGATATACCTGCGAAGAGCCTGCACAGGCCGCACTCGACGAAGAGATCGAGCTTCAGATAATCAAGCGGATTGAGGCGAAAAATGGCTTCGTGCCGTTGCCGCGCCGCTGGGCGGTCGATCGCGGCTTCGGCTGGCTCAACCGCTTCCACCGACTGGCAGGAGACCAACGGCAATTCCCCGAGACCATGGCCGGCCTTTCTGTCGTACCCCCCGTGTTTATGCCTATCCACTGTGCATTCCTTAACAAAATTGCCTTCTAACACCACAAGCGCGTCCCCGTTGAGCACAAGCTCAATCCAAGTTCCCTGTTGATATATGCAATGCACGCGCGGCGTGAGATAGTGGAGAACTGTGGCTGGACAATTGGTCATGTTGGATCAAATGCCCCCATTGATGAAAGACGCGTCCAGAGGCCTCATTCTCTGACCGGGAATGGATATCCACGCCGTACTATTGAGTTGCGCTCCCCGCGGGTCGACCCGCTTCACATCACCGCTAGCACTGCAAAGTGATCGTTTCTATTTGCTCGTGATGTCAGTGCCATTTTCTCGTTGCAGGTTGGCTGACAGCCTTGAATCGGAGTCATTGTGCCACTGGTTCGAGTTTGAAAATCATTACCATATTCGAGCAACGCCAAAGCAAATATCGCGCTCTCTCGACTATTGCGATCGCCGCCCGCCAGTAGGCCCGGCGCTCGACCAAGATTGCTTTAAGTCAGGATACAAGCACCCTGTTCTTAGCGAGAAGAGATACCTTTTCCAACACAGAAATGGCACGTTCTACTAGATATTCAGCGCTGTTATCTTTCTCGCAAACGGCCTCCACAATTAAGCGCGCGCTAAGACTCATCCGCAGCGCAGAAACAGGAACCCCATCGATCTCGCCACATAAAACGGGTTGGCCCAATTCGCAACGCGCGGACAATATTTTTCGTCTTACTCCGCGCGAATTCCCACCAAGGTCTGCTTTCATTCGATTGAAGATTTTGGTGGTCTCCTCCGCGCGCAGCGGCCTTCTTCGGTTATTAAACTCGAACAAGATGAAAGGAAAAATCGTTGGTATCTGATCCCACGTCGACTGATTTTCCGTTGGACGGCGCTGCAAGGCGGGTTGTTCCAGGAGACTAAGCTGTTGCGAATTACTCATCCATGACGTAATAGCGTTATAGAAGTTCTCCACGACCTTTCTGACACCTTCCGCGGGGATGCCGTGAAAATCCCGCATTTCAGTGAGGGCAGCCTCCCACCGCAAAAGCAATCCAAAGTTGCTTGCATTGTGAAGCGACATGATGCCATTCCAATGTGGCGGCCACTCTGCGCGCGCGCTATTGACGCGAAGTGCCGGATCGACCGGCCGCATCATCAATCTGCATGCTGCGTCTGCCGGAACCAGCAACATTGCGGAAAATGGAGGGCCGCTAAAAAACTTTGATCCAGTAATGATGACAATACTATCCGCACGGAGGTAACTAACTAACGTGCTCGATGCCAGCCTGAATTGAGAGGCATCGATGACAGTCTCGATGATGTTTGGCCAGCGCCGCTTGAGTTCGAGGACACGATCCGGACTGGGGCCCAACACGCCGGTCTTGGAGACGTCGGTTAATACGATCAAAATGCGATCATACTGCTTTACAGCACTCAATACCGTTGCTTCAAGTTCGTCATCAACCTCAGCAATGGGTCGGAGACTGCCGTCCTCTGAGCGAATTGCTATCGACTCGACGTGATTGACATCGCCGAAATCTCCCACATTCCCATCGTTCATCGCGGGGGGGTAGCGATGATACAAGGCGCCCGCCAAAGCACGCGCGACACCGCTCCCCGTCTCTTCCGGTTGAACCATGATCGCCAACGTTGTGCGAGAGCTGGTCCCGGCCACCAGTCTTGCGACAAGCATGTGAGCATCTGTGCCGGAAGCGGATACAATAGCCTCCAACCCAGATAGTTCTCCTAAGCCACACAGGTCGATAAATTCACTACGCAGCCTCGACATCTCCTCCAAATAAACATCCGCCGGATTTCTCTCCCGTAAGCTACTCAAGAGATGGGAGCGTAGTTGTTGCGCAGCAGAGTGGCCAGATAGGGAAATAGTAGATGCCGTGGCGGAGCCAAATGCTAACAGTCCTGTATCTGGTATCGGTCGCCCCCCATATTTGTTGATCATTGCGGCGGTGTCGAGTTCGATCCGCGGGTCCCCTCCTTGCGTTAGGGCTTCGAAAGTCGACGGGAGGTAACTGTCGAGATTGTGCGAGCGCGTTGTCATAGCGTCAGGGCCCTATTGTTCGCGGGTGTGGTGTGCTGCTTAAGCATAAGGAAAGCGCGCGTGCAAGAATCCGACGGTTTTCCGGCACGGCCATCATTGTCACGTGATCGCCGGGAATCGGTATGGCGTGAATGGCCTCGGGATTTAGAACTCGGTCCCAGCCATGCATGGGTGCAATCTTCTTAGCCTCCGTTGCATCCGGAGTGCGCCCAGCCCGGAAATTCTCGGGAAGCTCAGATGCATAGAACTGGTGAATTTCGACTTGCAGGGATGGAACCTGATAGTTCAGTAACGCGTGCTGAAAATGGATATACGTTTCGACGGTTTCGTAGAAATCCGCTTCTACAACTATCGCCCCAATTTCCTGTGCCTTTTGGAGTAGTAGCGGAACAGAACTGTTCCTAGCGCAGCGCTGTAGCAGTTCGAATCGTTCATCGTCCAAAGACTCCAGAGGTTCAAATACCATTTCGAGTATTATTTCGGCATCAGATTTTTTCGGAGAATTTGCTGGCAGCGGGGCATCGATAAGACCCAGAAAAGATACCGTTTCATCGAAGCGCAGCAACTGCTGAGTAATCGCGTAAGCGAGGATCGCACCGGACGAATATCCGGCAATCCGGTAGGGAGCTCGTGGCTGAATCTTCTTCATCGTCAACAGTGTATGTGTTGCGATCTCCTCAAGAGTCAGTGAACGATCTTTGAAGGAGGGCCATGGTAGAGCGTAGATGGGACTATCCACTTCCATTTCTTTTGCTAAAGTGGAGACATACGAAAAATCTCCATAGCCTGTCGGAACAAAGAAAACGGGAGGCTGAGTTCCCGCCAAACGGACCGGCAACACTCCAGACACATGAGGATCCATGTCCATCTCGACCCTGGAGGCAAGATCCTTCAGGACGGGGGCTTCGAATAGATCGATAGCGCTTAATTTCATTCCCCGATCCAGTGCTCGGCTGAGCAGCCGCACGGCCAGCAGCGAATGGCCGCCCAGCTCGAAGAAGTGGTCATGCCGACCGACCCGCTCCAGCCCCAGCAGCTCCGCCCACAGCTGCGCCAGCACCGTCTCGAGCTCCCCGCGCGGCGCCTCGTAGCCCCGCCGCGCATACGCATCGTCCTGCG
>NZ_JBKGUA010000124.1:0-7391 GCF_046543485.1 Paraburkholderia sp. EG304
CAAATTCCCATATTCAGGTTGTTGAATGTGACAAGGCAGAGAAGAGCTTTGCCATCCACTACATTGCCGATTTACGTCCGGCGGACGGCGACACGCGTCGCACTTGATGACTTGTGTTAGCGGCTCTTAACCCGCGGGGCTCGCCAACCGATTTCTCCCGAACCATCGAATCGGTGGTCTCGACGATTCGGGTCATTTTCACTAGGGGTCGTGAAACGCGCCCCCCCTTGCAGGCTGATGAAAGATTATTTCGAACAGCGCCGTCGTCGACCGCGCGCACTATCGGATCGGATGCTCGCGACGCCGCGGCCTATTCGGTTGATGCCACATTGCAAAGCGGATGGTCAAAGTGATGCACCCTTTGATGCGGCATGACCACCCAGTTGCACTGCATGAGACTAACGAGCGACTATGTTTCCTCGGAACGCGTAGGAAACCTATTTGGAGGGATTTGCGCAGTTCCCAGATGGCTAAAGCGGACCCACATCGAACGAGCGACACACATAAACGCATCGCTCTGCAGCGATACATTAGCCCTCGCGCGCCGCAAACCCGGCACCCCTCCCTTCTGTCAGTTTTGTCAGTGCTCCGAGGGTGCGTGCAGAGAAAAACGCAGCCCGAAACGGCCTCGCCGCGCCATCCAAAACCGACGATTCGTAGCTTATGTGTCGGCAAGAGCAACGCCTCAGACGCGGTTGGCGCCGGCCATCGAGGAGCCGCTCGAGTTAGAGCACCCAGGGCGTGAGTTCAATTCGCACCGTTTTCGTCGGCGTCAAGGCGTCGCATCGTCTCGCCGCAATTCCATGGTAGTTTGCCGTTTCGTCGACTACAGGAAAAGCATGCAATCCACGGGCGGAAACTCGCGCTACCCACCTTGAAATTTTCCCCGTGCATCTATTTCTAGATCCGCTCAGGTAGTCGCGCCCGCTGTACGGCGCGCTGCTTGCCACCAAAAACCGAAGGCCTCCCGGCGCCATCGGCCGGTCGATGTTTCCAATATTGACGCATTCAACAATCCGCGTGACATGCCTGCGCATTTATGGCGACTCTTTGGAGCCCGACGATTTCTGCGGCCATCGCGCATCGTGCACGCCAAGGCAAAACTCAAGGGAGCGCGCCATTCATATTTCTGTGCTTTGATGCCTCGGTGCTCGTCTGAAGGCATGAAGAAAGAGCTTATGGAGAAACATGTTGCGAGCATGGACGGTTAGTTGCGATTCTGACGAAGACAATGAACGCCTGGAAGCGTGGCGATATGCTTCGGATCGCCGATCAGTTGCCAGGGATCGCGGAAAGCCTCGCGCGCGAAAGGGAGAGCAGAAATTGCCGCGGTGATCATTCAACGCCCATAGCGCTGACCGCCTGAGGAGCGGTACCGCCTATATGAATCCCACGACCCTTGCTGAGACCCGCCGAGCATGCCCGGCATCGACCCCGAGTCCCGCGGCCGCAGCAAGGTGGTCGATATCGCAAAAACGAGCGAGCGCGCGATCCGTTGCGACTATAACGATGGCATCCGCTCGCATGGCGGCTAACCCTGCAAAAAGCTCTTGCCGGTTTTCGATCGAGGTATCGGCCAGGCGTTCAGGGTCCAGCAGAACCATCCCTGCCCGTGCCCGAAATTGCACCAGCGCGCCGGGTTTCGTGATCCAGTCCCCTATCGCGAGCGCCGCGCTGTTGCCCAGTCGCTCGCGCGCGTTCGACACGAGGGCGGGCGATGGGTCGATTCCCGCTATCTCACGCGAGGGCCGCATAAGTGCGGCGAGTTCAAGGAGTAAACCCTCTCCGCAATCGAGGTGGACAACGGGGCCGGAGGTTCGCGCAAGCAACGATGATTGTTCCCAAACCACCGTGCTCCAACGAGATCTCCTTGCAAATTCATCGGCGAATTGCCCGTCGCAGCATTCCTGTATGGACTCTGCGATCGCGGGCGAGGCATACCACCGCCTACGGGGGCCGGCCAAGGCCACCGCCTGCCGTGCAACTCGCCCCGGTGCGCGGTAAGCGAAGCGCCATTCGGGTGTCGTGACTTCGACGATGCCCGAGCGGACGGTAGCGCGCGTTGGCATGTCGCTCCATGTTTCCCAAAGCGAAGCCTCTCCCGCAAATCCGATTTCCTTTGCCAAATCGGAGAAGTGCGATACGGCGTGGCTCGACGCAGTACAGGTGGGGCTGCAAGGCACGTGACGCAGTGGTCCTATTCCTAGCGTGGCCAGTGCTGCCAGCGGGGATATCGGTCCATTTTCCGCCAGTGTCTTCGCGATCGCATCGCGCCAGCCGGCGTTCAGTGCCTGCGACCACGCTTGCGCGCAACAGGCTGGGAATCCCCGGTCGAGCAATAGTGAAGGAGACATGGAATCGAGCGATGTTTCCTGTGGGCCATCTTTCCGATTTGCTTCGATCAGGAGACAGTAAACAGCGAATTCGCGAGCGTCGCATTCTGTGCCGTCCTGCATCACCGGGACGTGCAGTAGAGCGTCCGGTGCGGTT
The DNA here is from genome assembly GCF_046543485.1 of Paraburkholderia sp. EG304. Classification (NCBI taxonomy): domain Bacteria; kingdom Pseudomonadati; phylum Pseudomonadota; class Betaproteobacteria; order Burkholderiales; family Burkholderiaceae; genus Paraburkholderia; species Paraburkholderia sp. EG304. The sequence continues at coordinate 2,491 of NZ_JBKGUA010000124.1, forward strand.
TCGCGCACCGATACCAATAAGTCCGCGTGCTTCGCATGGTCGAGTACCGCCTGCAGCGACGCAAATGGCGCCCAAACGAGCGTCGCCCCCACGATCCCGCGCCGAACGGCTTCGAGCTCGGTCGACAGCGTCGCTTGCGCGGAGCGTTGGAAACTGGCGTCCCATCGGGCTTGCGCCTCTTGGCTTGTGAAATTGACACGCGCCCGCGCGTGGGCCGACAGGTGCCTATGCGTATCCATAGCCATTTCCGTTTGCGGAACAAGCAGCCTCGGCCAGTTCAGCGATATCGCGGATGCATTCATGATCGAGGCGCCTCGTCGCGCACATCGTCCAGCAACTCTTCGAGCAAAGGCTCCTCCCCGACGGACCATGCGTCGATCATCATTGATTCGAGGCGTATTCGACTCGCTGAAACGCTCAGGGGTGGCCTCCCGCCGGCCGCCAACCCGCGCTCGGCATCTTCGAACAGTCCGTACCAGACGGCGCAGTCGCTCGATCGCAAGCGCCAGTCCCCATCGATCGCGGTGCCGGGACAATTGCCTTTGCACATCAAGAAGAAGCGGCAGCCTGCGCAGCCGCCGTCCGATCGAGCCGTTTCATACAGCGCCAATTGCCGTTCGAAGCCTCGACGCCGTGCCGGCAGATAGGCGATCCCTTCCTTGTTCGTTCGTCCACAATTGGAAGGTGTGCCGTCGCCTTCCACACCAATGACCGCGCGCGTCGAGTAGGCGTCGCAAGCATGGAATACGCACGCCGCGGCCGAATCGTGGCCTCTCAACATTGCCTCGATTTCCTTGAAGACATCGAAACGAATCGACGCGAGCGATGCTTCCAGTTCACGTAGCGTCCGCATGGCAATCAACTGTTCTTCGACAGTCATTTGCAAGTGTGCGGTCTGTTCCGCGTTGTCTCGTTCGAGCAAATGCAATCGCACGCGTTCGCCCCCCAGCCGATCAAGAAACTGCAGCCACTTGCAAAGCCGCTTCAGCCGTTCGCCCGCCGCGTTGAGCCGATGCAAGGTAACGATGACCCTCGGGGGCGTACCATCGCGGCAGAGCCGCTCGATGACGGCCTCCGTCATCGCCGTCGCCCGCCGCGTCGAGATCAACGTGCCGGCCCAGCGCTCATCGTTCATTTCTCCAGGGCCGTCGATCGATACTCCGACGTTTACCGAGTAGGAGGAAAAAAGCGCGAGATCGGCTTCTCGTACCAAGGTGCCGTTCGTCTGCATGCCGACGGTTCCGTGACGATCGTAGCCGAACTCGAGCAGGCGTCGCAGATCGGAGCGCTTGGTCAGCATGACCTCGCCGCCGAAAAGACTGAACGGCACGCCGATTTCTTCGAGCTTGCCGATGACGGCGTCGACGTCATACTGAGGTTTGCGTGTTTGGCTCTCGCGAGCGGCCTGCTGATAGCAGTACTTGCATTGGATGTTGCATTTGTCGCCCAGCGGTCTTACTTCCACGGTCATTGTCGGCCTCCTATGGACAGGCGCTAAGCAACACTACGCGAGATAGCCGAACGGAAAATCCGCGCGTGCTTGCTCATCGACTTCTTCCTTTCCGGCCATCGCGGGTAGAGACAGCGAGCGCCGCCCATGCTGCAGCAAGTATCCTCGGGAACGCAGCGATGCGAACGCGGACTCGACCGCGCCGTCCGACAGACGAGCCGCCAATTTTTCGAGGTCTTTGTCGACGCGAGGCGAGCGGCATAAATCGAGCACGGCTACTTCAGCTTCGTTGGCAAAATAAAACGGTTCGCAGGCTACGCTGCGGGAATCTTCGATCAAGTAGCCACTGTCTATCGGGAACGCACGCAACACAGGCGGCTCGGGCTCGTCGAACCAGCGCGCACGCCAACGCTTGACTGCCGTGCGCAGCTTTTCCAAATCCAGTTCGGTGGCAGACGAGGGGGCCTCGCCGTCGAAGAAATAAGCGAGGTTCGAAAGCGCTTCATCGGGAATCTGATAGATCTCAGCATAGGACCTGAACGGACGGACCGAACGAAAACCGATCATCTCCGCTTGTTCATAGTTCGGGCTGAATCGATCGAGACGGATGCGGCCGCACGCGACCGGGGGCTGCAAGTGCTCGAGCAACGGTACGATTTCGGCTGCGGCGTCGTATTCCTCGGAAGGCTCCTCCGGAAATCCGTACAGAATCGACCAGATCACGCCCAAGCCGAGTTCGCGGCAATTTCTGAGCAAGCGGACATTCAGCAAACGATCCACGCCTTTTCTCATCAGCCGGAGAATCGGATCCGAGAGGTTCTCTATGCCCGGTTGAACCCACGTCACTCCGGAGCGTGCCAAGGTCCTCAGCTTTTCTTCGTCGAAGTTGGACTTAATCTCGTAAAACAAGTTGAGCCCGCGATGCTCCCCTACCATCGGTTCGAGGACGTTCGCAACATGCTTGGGGCTTAATATATTGTCGGTTGCTGCCATGCGCGCTATCGCATGCCGCACAACGAGCGTTTCGAGTTCGTCGAGTAAGCGGCTCGGTGATTTCTCGCGGAAAGTCATGCCCTCGCCGTTCAACCCGCAAAAGGTGCAATGATGCTTTTGCCCCCACCAGCAACCTCTCGACGATTCGAACGGGATGGATGGGCGCACCCTATAGTGCTCCTCCAACTCGGATAGTTGGGCAAAGTAATCGCTGTAATCCGGAACGGGCAGTTCGTCTAAATCCCGAGTCGGACTGGTGGCGACGACGCCATTGCGCGGCGCGAGCGAAAATTCGGCGCCGTGCCGAGCGGCGTTTCGTTGCAGAAGTTCCTTGACAAACGGTGCGAACGTTTGATCGGCCTCGCCGGTGAAAACGTAGTCGATTTGCGGGAAATGCTCGCGGAGCACGGTGCCCATTGGACCATGACAATTCGCTCCGCCGAAGCAGACGACGGTGTCCGGACTCGAAGCCTTGACGGCAGCGGCGATCGCGAGCGAAGCGGCCGTCTGCTCGAACATCGTTGTGAATCCCACTACGCGCGGCCGAGACGCCATGATTTTCTCTGCCGCGAAACGCACGAAGGCCTGCGCGTATTGGCCACGCAGTGCGTCGAGATCGCCGATACCTGCTTTGTCGAGCGCACTATGGCGTTCACGCTCGTACGTTTGATCCACAGGGCGAATCCGGTCCGTACGGAGCGCTTCGGCGAAGAACCAATCGCCGATCAGCAAGTGACTGGGTAATCCGCCGGCAAGGCACTCATTCAAATCGAGTCCTATCCACTGCGCGAATGTGAGGTTCAGGTAGAGCGACGACGCACTCAGGCCCGCGCGTCTCAGAGTCGCCTGCAGCAAGCCCAGCGCAGCGGAGGGGCGCACTACCGACACGACCGGCGCCGATAATAGCAAGACGTCCATCGTTATTCCCGCGCCGTGGCTATTCGACGACGCTGCGTCGTGAGTTTGACCGGTTTGTCTCGCCGCTCGGCGAACGCTCGGGCTTGCGAGAGCAAATGGATCGACGAGTACAGGCGGTCGCATGCCGTGCATACGCCGTCGAAGTCTTCCCGTTCGAGCGGGACCGGATCGTCCGCGGTTGTCTGGACGAGCACTTCCACGGGGCCCTCGCTGCCGATCCATTGAAGGAGCGCATCGTCATCGGCTTGCCATATCGCGCGATTCAGGCCGCCCTCTCGAATGTGCCCTACGACCATGCTTTCGCTATGAGGCAGTACACCGCAGCACGGATACACGTTTCCTTCGGGGTTGACCTGAAAATTGCGGAGAACCGACGTGCACGGTCCACGATAGGCATACTCCCAGCGCTTGCGCAGTTCGGCCCGGTCGGCCTCGATGTCGGCGGCGCGTCCCGTCGAATTGATCGCCGTTTCGTAGATTTGAACGCTATCGTCAAGCGCTAGGGCAGTGCGCAACGACTCGGCTGTGATCTTTGAATCGGGCTCAATCACCACGGCAATTCTCGCTTTCACCCCTGTGTCGATCGCTGCCGAGACGGCGTTAGCGATGTGCGAGATCTTCAGGAATTGCGCATGGGCATCGTCGTACGAGAGCGTTACCTCCGAGAGGCCCACCGCCTTGAGCGTTGACACCACATCCTGCGCGCGCTCACGGGATTTGGCCCAAAACGCGCTCGTGGTGATGCCCGTGCGCAGGCCTAGCCCGGCCGCGTGCTCGATTGCCTCACGAACGAGCTCCGGATGCAGGAGCGGATCGCCGCCGACGAAATGAACCGCGTCGAAAATGTATGCGGCCGCAGCCTGTGAAATCGCGGCTTTGACATCATCGAGCGACAAGTGCCCTCTTTTTGCCATATCCGACGAGTAGCAGCAGTGAGCGCAGTTCAATGGACAGCGCAATGTGACATTGATGACAAGGGCGACTGGATCGTTCTTCATCGGCGTTCTCGCGGATATACGAAACTAATCCACTGAACCAGCCGAATTGACTCGGATTCGCCGCGATGGATTACAATACTTCCATTTCAACGGGATCACCCACTTGGTGTATTGACGGGTGTATCTCATGAGCTTTTCTGTCGAGACTCCTTAGTACCATCGAATAAACCACGCACAATCACGTCGCGCAGGCGAGATCAACCGCGCACGCCTCACCAGGCCGAGGGCCATCGTGAGGCTGCGCTGCATCGACATCAGCTCTTCGCGCTCGCCTTCACTGAATTTGATTTTGCGCATGCAACTTTAGACCGGTGCAATTTCATTGGTTCAATGGACGAGTTCGTTGCGAATCGGCGAGAGCCTCGACTAACAAGCGGCGCTCGAAAACTGCCCCGTACCGCTCCTGCTATTCGATTAACAGGCTGTTGAAATACCCCTCGCCGGCGAGCAGCACTTCATTTCAATGAGTCGCTGCGCCGGTTTGTGATGTCGATTTGATGCTCAATGCCTTTTATTCAGGTGGAACCAATGCCATCTCCTGG
>NZ_JBKGUA010000125.1:0-7358 GCF_046543485.1 Paraburkholderia sp. EG304
GGCCGCAGGCCCGTGCGCAACGCCCTGGTGGGCAGGAAATGCAGCCGCAAAGCTTCACTCACGATGAATCTGCCTCTGTTTGCGCCCGACACGATGAATACAACGGCTTGTTCAGCGTTGCCTTAAAGCGTTCTCTGAAAGTTGCAGGCGGCCTATTGCAGAAAACTGCAGAACCCAACTCCGACGAGCATTCCTGTCGGATCACCATCACGTCGCTTCTTAGCCTCGCCCGGAGTTTGCGTGTCCTAGCCCGCAGGCGTCGGCCGAAGACAGCTTGCTCGGCGGGGCGGCATCATGGGCACAAATCACGTTACTGGAGTAAATGCAGGTTGCGGTTCAACACGGATTCAGGACGAAGTCGGCCGTTCATACGGTCAGCGCCGCACGGCGGACGTGGGGTTGCAGCCCGTTCTCGATCTGATCCGGGCACGAACAGAAGTGGTCACTGCCTCCGCACGTGGGCGTGGTTGTCAGCTATGAATCACTCGCCGGCCTTCTGCGTGAATGGCGTGCACGGCCCTGCCGGGAACGCCAGATGATCGGAAATGCCGCGCTCTCGCTTCCGACAACCCGGAAGCTCGAAGCGCCCACATCGTTGTTTATTACAGTAACGCTCACGCGCCGACCTCTATGGGCCGGCCATTTTCCCGTACTTTCACTACACTCTGACGAGCGTCAGTCATGGTCGAGAAACAACGAATTCATGCTGCGGTCCTGTTCGCAGCGCTTGCCGCGATTGCGCCGGCAGGTCCGGCGCAAAACACCACCGACTGGCTGGCGAACACATATGGCACACTCGCCGCGCATGTGGGCAATGCCGCGCGTTCCATGTGGGTCGCGCCTGAAGGCGCGATTTACACGGCCTCCATGTGGGACGAGTATGGGGGCGGCGTCGCAATCTACCAGAACGGCCGCACCATCGGCTCCATCGGGACCCACGGCGAGTTTCAGGGCAGCGCCATTGCAGGTAATGCCACGTCAGTCTTCGCGGCACTACAGTACGATAGCTCGTACGGAAGCGGTGCGGTGGGACGATACGATCGCAGGACTGGGATTCGCGACCTTTTCATTCAGGTCAGTGCGTCGAACAACCGGCCTCGGATCGATGTCGTCACCGGACTTGCCTCTGCGGGCTCACTCCTCTATGCGAGCGACTTTTATGGTAGTCGTGTTCGGATCTACACCACTGACGGTGTCTGGCAGCGGGACATCAATGTCTCGGGCCCGGGCGCTCTCGCGCTGGATGGAGCAGGCAACGTCTGGATCGCACAGAAGAGTGAGGGCACAATCGTCGGGTTCAGCCCAACCGGCCAGTTGCTGAATACCATTCGCATGCCCGGCGGGTCGCACCCATCGGCGCTTTATTTCGATGCGTCATCGGGACAACTCATGGTCGGAGACGAGGGTCCCGACATGAACATCAAGCGCTATGCGCTCTCGCGCACGCCGACGCTGGCCGGTACATTCGGCATTCCGGGCGGTTATCTCGACACCACGACGGGAATCAAAGGCCAGGTTGGCGCGAAGCGCTTCACCCGCATCGCCGGCATCGGCAAGGACACGGCCGGCAACCTCTACGTGCTCAATAACCCGTGGGGCGGCAGCTGGGACCTCGGCCGCGACGGTGGCACCGACATTCACTCGTATGGACGGGCGGGCAACCTCCAGTGGACGCTGCAGTCCCTCAACTTCGAGGGCGTTGCCGCTCCCGACCCGACCACGGATGGTTCCCTGTTCTATGGCGGCACCAACCTCTACACCGGCCGCGCGGGAGGTACCTTCGTCGCGAATACTGTCGATCCTTTCGCCTATCCGTCGGATCCGCGCATCAATATGAACGATATTTCGCGCGACGAGCATTTCGGACAACTCGCTACCGTCGGCGCTAACCGGATTCTCGTGGCGTCCGGACAGAACCCCTCGACGTTCTACTTTTTCCATTTCAACGCGTCGAACGGCTACATTGCCATTCCGGACGCATCGATTCCGGGCCCCGCGTTCAATACGACCCTGCGGGTCACACACGGATTTTGCATCGACAGCAGAGGCGGCGTGTGGGCAGGTCTCGACAGGACCGGCGATATCTACCATTACCCGCTCACCGGCTTCGATGGCAGCGGCAAGCCTGCATGGGGCCCGGGCATTCCCATCCGAATTCCCGCGAGCATCCAGCCGCTCGCGCGCATCATCTACCTCGCAGACAGCGACATCATGATTCTCGCGCAGGGCATCGTCGGGAGCACGGACTGGACTTCAATTGGCACGCGCATCGAGGTGTACCACGGCTGGAGCGCGGGCAACACTACCACACCCGATCCGGTGATCAACCTCCCCCACGGAGACGCCAAGGCAATGGACGCGGCCGGCGCTTATCTCTTTGTCAGCTACTGGTTCAGCGGCATCAGCGGACCAGAGCGGCCAGACATCGATGCCTTCGGTCTCACTACCGGCAACCTTGACATCACGCTGGTCAACACCAGTCCCGGCACCGTGGACGCCAGCAGCGCGATGGATTCGATGTACGGCATCAGGGCATACCTTCGATCGACGGGCGAGTACGTGGTCACAAAGAACAACGTCAAGGGCAACAGCGTCACAGTTTATCGCTGGACGCCATGATCGGACGGATTCATCGTGAAGGGAAGCGTGGCCCGCGCAGAGCGCCCCGGCGCTGGATGGCCCGTTCTGGGGGCGCCACTTACGCTCCGAACAGTGTATATTAAAATAGGAATGCTTATCGGTTGGGGTTCACGCACGCTTTGTCTTTTCCCTTTGAGCGCTGAACTGCCTCCGCCCTTGCCTTGCCTGAACCGCGCCGGGTTTTCCGGAGGCTCCACTTTTTGAGAAAATGGAGCTATGGAAAATACCAAGAAGAAGTCCCCACGGTACTCGCCGGAAGTTCGTGAGCGGGCTGTGCGAATGGTGCTGGAACATCAAGGCGACCGTGACTCGCAATGGAAGGTAATCGCGTCGATCGCAGCGAAGTTTGGCTGCTCTGGCGAGACGCTGCGTAGCTGGGTACGCAAGGAAGAGCGGAATCGGGGTTTGCGCCCGGGCACAAGCACGCAGGAGCAGGATCGGCTCAAGGAACTGGAGCGGCAGAACCGTGAACTGCGCCAGGTTAATGAAATCCTGCGCAAGGCATCAGCGTATTTCGCACAGGCGGAGCTCGACCGCCGACCGAAGGGCTCTGTCGCATTAACGCGAGGGAGGTAAAATTCGAGGCTGACGAGAACGCTTTGGCCAAACGATGAAGAAGATACTGACGCCACGAACGACGCTTGCTCCGGGCATCGCCAAGGTTCTGAAGCGGCTGCACTATCCGCTTGAAGTGATCCTGCTGTGCGTGCGATGGTACGTTGCTTACTCGCTGAGTCTTCGCAATCTCGAGGAAATGATGGCTGAGCGCGACATTGGCGTCGATCATTCGACGGTGCATCGCTGGGTTGTCAAGGTGGTACCGCTGTTCGAAAAGACGTTTCGCAAGCACAAGCGGCCGGTCGGCAAGAGCTGGCGGGTTGATGAAACCTATATCAAGGTTAAGGGCTCGTGGAAGTATCTTTACCGGGCAGTGGATAAGGCGGGCAACACCATCGATTTTCTGTTCAGGGCCAAGCGGGACAAGGCTGCTGCTCGGCGCTTCTTCGAAAAGGCAATCGGTCAGAACGGCTCGCCCGAGACGATAACCATCGACAAAAGCGGCTCCAATCTGGCTGCGCTTAACGCGGTGAATGCCGAGCGCGAGACGCCCATCAAGGTTCGTCAGATCAAGTATTTGAACAACATCGTCGAGCAGGACCATCGGGCCATCAAACGCCGGATCCGACCGATGCTCGGGTTCAAGGATTTCAACTGCGCGCGCGTCATTCTGAGTGGCATCGAATTGATGCACATGATCAAGAAAGGACAGATGAAATGTTCGAGCAAAACTGCGCGGTCCGCCGCCCAGCAATTTTATTCGCTGGCATCATAAGTCATCCTTCGCATATTGCATTTGCTTGACTCCCTTTCCTTACTGCGACAGAACCCCTGCGCGGCATCGGCAATCTCAAAGTCAAGAATCGTCGTGACGTTCACACCGCGCTCGGCAGCCAGGCGGCGCAGCATACGCTTCACAGAGTCGTAGCCGCCGGTGTAGCCATGATTGCGCTGCAGGGCGGCATGGATCGTGGTCCCCTGAACACCGGCTGCAGCCCAGTTCCTGACTTGCTCGCGAAATGGTTCAACTGTCGACACACACGTGTGCGGCAGGTGCGGTGTGCGTCCAAAGACGCCCGCGATCGTGGCGTCGTCCGGCAGCGACTGCGCCGGGTCCAACCAGCCGCGCGCCCCAGCTTCGCGGCGCACGGTTGTCAACTTCTTGCGTCCCATCAAACCGACGCGCGCAATGTCGCGGTCGGAATCGCCTTGCCGCATGCGGACAAGGACTTGACGATACTCAAACAATTCGAACCTCCGGTTGGTCATGGACGCTCCGTTCAAAAAAGAACGAAGCGTACCGACTTGAGAAGTTCGAATCGCGCTCTCGACTCGATGCTGCTGGCGCCAATGCGCCGCCCATCAACTGGCGCCTTTACGCCGCCCCTAGAGTGGCTCCATTACGCCGCCCTTCAGGTGGCGCCTTTACGCCGCCCCTGGATTGGCTCCATAGCGCCGCCCCGTGACAGCAGCCACTTCTCGTAAATTTCACGCTTGTTGCTCATGACATATTCTCCTTACTCAGTTAGCAGCGACGACGTTTTCGCAGTGACCATCCCGCTGGGGCCAGCAGAATGCATTGCCCCTCTGATGTGCTCAACAACGACCCAGTCCTTGGGTTCAAAACTTTCGACCAGAATATCCAGAGCCGTTCGCACGTTGGCCGCTCCGCACATGAAAATATCAAACGCAGCGAACGAAAGCTCCGGCCACGTATGAATTGAGATATGGGACTCAGCCAGCAGCACGACACCGGTAACGCCGTTATACGGGGGAAATACATGCAGGGATGCCTCCAGAACATGGGCTCCCGCGGCTATCGCGGATCGTCTAAGCACGTCTTCTATGAAGGACGGATCGTTTACTTTCTCAACTTGGTGCATGTCGACAAGAAGGTGACGACCAATGGGCTTTTGTTGACATTCCATGTATTCAGGAATTCGGGCGTGTTATGCACTTTGAAAGAAGGGCATGGCGTGAGTGAGCACGAGCATGGCGAAGACAACGAAGCCGAATGCGCCACCCGGCAAATGGTGTGCGTCAGGCGCCGGTCCGCACATGCGCAGGTCAAACCAGTGGGGGATGGACGGCCTGCTTCATGCCGCTCGAATAGTGTTTGTAATCCCAGACCACGCTATCGCCGGGTTGCAACGCGTAGGCGGCACACGAAACGTCAGGCATCTTGCCATTCACGAGATAGACCCACCAGTATCCGTTGCCGCCCTGATTCGCTTCAACGCCACCCAATCCGGTAATGAACAGACCCGCACCCGAGCCCTGCCACTGGGGGGTGAGCGCGGGAGATACGCCAGCGGCCGTAAGCAGATCAAAAGCGGTCGTCACACCGGGGTTGATGCCGATCGCATCGTTCGCCTGCCATGGCGGTGTGTGAAATTCCGAACCCCAATCAACGAACTGGTTGGCCGTCGCCTTGGTCATGACCACCTCCGATCTGGTTTGCGCACGAAAGCGCCTGCGCGCGAGTATAGAGAACGCCCGATGTTGACCAAAAGCTGTCTGAGTAGATAGCTTTACCCTCGTCAACTCAGCGAGCAAAGCTTTGTAAGCGCGGGCAGGACGCGACGCGTTGCCATCCTTACTATTTCACGCTTTGAAGCTAGTGATGGGCGCGATTCAAAGCCGCGTTACACATTGAGTGGTCTGCGGTGGCCCGGCGATAATGGCGCCCCATTTTTCATCTGCGGAATCCATGACTCAAATGACCCGGTCGGCCGTCGGCGGCAGACTGAGCGACGACAAGCGTAAAGCGATCGCACTTCAGGCCCTCGCGCGCACCGAATCCATCCGTGTGCTGGCTGAGCGTAACGGCGTGAGCGGTCCGACGGTGAAGATGAAGACCTGTATGAGTCGTGGCTAGGCTACAGCATCGTGGGAATTTTTCTCGTTGGCATGTTGTCACCCGACTGGCAGACCATCCGGATCTTGATTGGCATGTTCGCCGGAACTGCCTTCGGAGCGATGGTCAGCACGTTGTTTCCAGCTTTGCGCGCTCCCCGTCGCGTCGTCGATCCGCTCGCCGTCTATCGGAAGTTCTGCCCGTTGGCCAGACGATCAGCCGATATGAGAATTCACGGCTGAGTAGCGATTCCAGCGAAAACGGGACAACAATCAACCGACGTAAGGGCTGCTGACGCGCTGTTATTGCAAGAAATCGGACTTGCTGGCACAGTCGCTTTGACCACGATAAGGGGGACCACATGGCACGCAAGAAAATGTTTGTCAGCTTCGACTACGACAACGACTCTGACCTGAAAATGCTTCTGGTCGGACAATCGAAGCACTCCGATACGCCATTCGACATCTGGGATTCGTCAATCAAGGAACACTTGACCGGAGATTGGAAGGAGAAGGCGCGCGCCCGCATACGCAACGTCGATGTCGTGTGCGTACTTTGCGGCACAAAAACTCACACGGCCAAAGGCGTTGCTATCGAACTGGAGATAGCAAAAGAACTAAAGAAGGAGTACTTCTTGCTCGCAGGGTACGGGGACAAGCAGTGTACTAAACCGACCTCGGCCAGCGGCAACGACAAGATGTATAAGTGGACCTGGGATAATCTGAAAAGTCTCATCCACGGTGGCCGCTGATGCCCGACGTACCCAACGAAAGGCTGTGGAATCAGATCGAAGACCGGACCGCCTATCCCGACAACGAGAAGTGGTATTCGCATCTACTGGATCAGTACAAGCTCTATGTCGAAATGGCTGATCGGATCAGCCAACGACGCACGACGGCCAATTCGTATTTCCTCAGCGTCAACTCGGCGATTTTGGCGTTCGTCGGGTATCTCACGTCAAAAGACTCGACCGAATATCTGTGGCTCCTGGCCATCGCAGGAGCCACGTTGTGCGTATTGTGGTATTCGATTATCACGTCCTACCGAAACCTCAACTCGGCCAAGTGGTCAGTCGTTCACGAAATTGAAAAGCGGTTACCCATAAGCCCGTATGATGCTGAATGGGAAGCCGTAGAGCGCGGACTCAATGCAAAGCTTTACCGCCCGATCTCTCATAGGCTCTGTCGCATTAACGCGAGGGAGGTAAAATTCGAGGCTGACGAGAACGCTTTGGCCAAACGATGAAGAAGATACTGACGCCACGAACGACGCTTGCTCCGGGCATCGCCAAGGTTCTGAAGCG
>NZ_JBKGUA010000126.1:0-7319 GCF_046543485.1 Paraburkholderia sp. EG304
TCCGTGCTGGAAATCGCCGGGTGTCGCCCTCGTGCACACCATGCGGCTCTGGCAGCAATGCTAACCCGCGTCTGGTTTCTCACGGCGGGCCAGCCACCACATCACGGAAAGTCATACTGCCTAAACCCCTCGCGCGCCTCGCTCCATGCAGAAGGCATAGCCCCTTGAGTCATTCACTGATAACGACGAACCTAAACGAAGACCCGACTTGTGGGTCGATCGTCTCTTGCTGAAAGGGAGCATGAATGTGAGTGGTGCGAGCGTTAAAATCTGCGCGATCTTGGTTATGGTCCCCATAAGTTGTGGCTCGATCCACGCTGGCGCGCACACGGGTGAGAACATGGGTGCTGGCGCGACAGCGCAGCGGGTGGAGGACTCGACGTCGCGGCTTCAGAACAGGCCGGACAGCGCCGTGAGTCGTGACGTCCGCAGCGCCCTTAGGCGGACACCGCGCCTGGATGCTTCAGGGATTCGGGTCAGGGCGCGCCTCGGCGTCGTGACGCTGACGGGATGGGTGCCTGAGCACAGGCAGATCGCGCTCGCCGGCAACACGGCAAGATCGGTGCGCGGCGTCAGATCGGTGACGAATCAGTTGACCTTGCGGAACAGCCGTTAGCCAGCGATTCGAAAAAATGAAGCCATTGCGGTCCTTCGTACCTCAGCGAGTTCGACCTATTGTGAATGGCCGTTTCCGGGCACTTCGAGCAGGCGTTATCGAATCGTTTCAGCCATTGGACTCTCTCGTAAGCAGACGACCGCGTCGGGAATGGGCGCGCCAGCGCGAGACGTGCGCCCGCACGATGCGCGATGCCTACCGAACACCGCTTCCCTATCAGGGTCGCCCGGGTCATCGAAATATTTGAGGAGGGCAACTGTGAATCTAGCCGGGACAGTTCGTCTTCGAGCTAACAACAACGAAGATTCGTAGTCCAATCCGTCTCCGAGTGCCGACCACGGACGCAAAGCTGTTTCCCGAGGTGGATAAGAGAGCAGAGGGGCTACTGCCAATGGCACTACCCAGGAGGAACCATGCTCCCGCTCATTCTCGGACCACGATACAACATCCGCGTCACCTGCGATGCCAGCCCCAGCAATGACCGAAGCGAATCGACGCTAGAAGTCAATCCGACCAATCCGTACAACATGGTCGGGTCGTCCAAACGATTCACCGACCCCCACACCTATGCGTTCTCACTCGCCGCGTATTCGACATTCGACGCGGGCCGATCGTGGCAGGAGGCCGCGCCGCTCGGGCTGCTCGCGGGTTGGGACGGCGTGTCGGATCCGACGGTCGCCTTCGACGACGTCGGCGGCGCGTATCTCGTTGCTCTGCCGTTTCAGGGCCCGGAGCCGATGGCCATTGCGGTCTACAAGTCGACGGACGGTGGTTTGACCTGGTCTGCGCCGAACCTCATTCACTCGGCGCAGGGCGATGACAAGCAGTCGGCCGCGGGCGATACGAATCCCGCAAGCCCCTATCACGGCCGCGTCTACGCCGCCTGGGACGGTCCGGGTGGCATGCTGTTCGGGCGCACGATCGACTACGGCGCCAGCTGGCGCGGCACCGGTGCGAGCCCGGTCGGAACCTCGCTCGCCCCCGACTCCTTCGGACCTCAGGTCGTGGTGGCCGCGGACAGCAGCGTCTACATCTTCTTCATCGCTGGCAACGACATTCAGTTTGTCAAATCCACCGATGGCGGGGACTCGTTCTCGAACCCGGCCACCGTCGCGAGCGGAATCACGGGGTTGCCCGGCCAGCTACCCGGTGGGACGTTCCGAACGCCCACGGTCGCGACGGCCTGTGTCGGCGCCAACGCGACCGACCTGGTGGTCGGCTGGGCCGACTATCGACAGAACGTCGCGCGCATCTACTATGCGCGATCCAACAATAGTGGCGCCAGCTGGCAGGCCGGCACCGGCTCCGGCATGCCGTTGCTGAGCGGCAGCGCCGTTTCCGCGCCGGATCAGCACGAGTTTCAGCCGCAACTCGCCTGCACGCCGAACGGAGACGTGGGCTGCGATTTCTATCTCTTCGGGCCGAAGGGCGGCGGCACGACGCCGCTGATCGACGTGGTCCTGACCGTGTCCGCCGACAACGCGGCGAGTTTCGTGGACCGGGTGACGGTGACGGAGATGCCATGGGACCCGACAGTGGATGCCGTTTGGGCGCACGGCGATCCGAACATCACCTTCATCGGTGATTACTTCGGTCTGGCGGCGAGTCCGCTTGGCTTCTTCCCGTTCTGGATGGATACACGCACCGGAACCCAGGAGATGTTCACGGCACGTGTAGCGGTCCGTCCCGCGAACGTCTACATCCGGGACTCCTCGAGCGACACTGGAACGGTCCCGTCACCCGGCAATCATTGGGAGGCCCCGGACCTGATCGTACGCCGGCAGCAGGACGGCAATACGGTCTGGGTCGATCAGGATCTGTTGCGCGACGGTGTGACGGATCATTTCATCTACGGCAAGATCACCAACCAGGGGCCCAATCCCGCGGAGAACGTCACGCTCGCGGTTACCGTGGGCAACTATCCCGCGCTCGATGCGCTGCCAGGGCTAGAGTTTCGTTATCCGCAGGATTGGTATCCGGGCGACTGGCAGACCGCGGCGGTCCAGCAGAGGCACCTGTATCTGGGTGAGAGCGCACCGCAGAATCTGACGGTGGGCGCTACGCGCATCTTCGGTCCCATTCGCTGGCCGGCCGTGCAAATTCCTCAGGAGGGCACGTGGCACCCCTGCCTGCTGGCCGAGGCGCGTGGCAACAACAATGACTCCGCAGGCGGGCTCAATGGGGCGCCGGTGCTGGTCTCGCCCGGTACCTGCGATTACGGTAGCTACTTCTGGGGCGACAACAACGTCTGTCAGCGCAACCTCTCATATGCCCATGTCTTCGCCAAGGCCGAGAGCCTGATCGAGTTGCCCTTCATCGTAGGTAGTCCGTACAGTCATGCAAGGCTCGTCGAGGTTATCGTCCACAAGGACGGCCGGCTCGACGGCGTGCCGATGATTCTCGAACTGCTTCCGCCCAGGAAGGGAGAGAAACCGGCTGTACCTGACAAGACCCACCTGCATGGCGCCAAGCTTGCCGGCAAGCATTGGAACCTGACCCATCGGGTGGCTGGAGTCGGCTTTGCGATCGAGCCGGGGCAGATTTTGCGCCTGAAGCTGTCGGTCAGGATGCCAGAAAACTTCGATCTCGACGCGCCCGCCAAAGTGACCCTATTCCAGCGCAACGACAGCCATGTCATGACCGGCAGCGCCATCCTGGAACTGGTTCGCGCTCATGCCAGGCAAGCGGACAAGGAACCTAAGAAACGTGATGCCAAGGCGCGCAACAAAGGGCGATAAGGGCGATGACACCACGCATGACTGAACCTGTCGTCTTCACCTGCCTCGACGCGGCCAAATTCGGCCATTCGACAATGTTGATCAGATCGTCAACAATCCATGAGCTTGTTCGAAATCAACGTGAAGAACGAACGCGTAGACTTTAAATTCGTCAGCGCCGATATCAAATCAACCCGGATGAGCTATGCCGAATTTTTCATGGGAACCGCTGGATTTTCTGGAGGTTCTTAATGTGGTGCCGATCGAGGAAGAGTACGGAATTTCGTATCGGTACGTTGTCTCCCGGACACCGGTGGTCCTGAGTCTAACAATATGGCCACTTAGCTGTGACGTGGAACTTTTGATCAATTATGCAGGAGCAGCAGAGCCGCTAGTACGGCTCAATTTGTTGGATTGTCCGGGGGCACGGGTCGTGCGAGACGATTGCCGTACGCACATTGAATTTTCAGCCGCGAACTTGTTCAACGGGCGCTACGATTGCGCGGACGCGCCACCATACGGATTCCGTTTGCAGATTCAGCCGTCTATCCAGCTCTCAACATTTTCCTATCCTGTCTAATCGCATCTGACGTCTGCGAGGGGCGTCTCACCCGCGCTTCTCATGGCGGCACGCGGCCAACAAGCGTCCTTCGCCTTGACCGTCAGACGGACGTTCAGACGTCGGCTCCGCACTGCAAACGGTCACTGGCCTTCGGTTGGTTGTTGTCGGAATAGTAAGCGTGTGATAACACGCGCCGCACTACGAACGGGCATGAAAGTTCCACGCGAAGGCGCAAAACGCTGAGATATTGACGTGCCCCAGCGATGCTAACGGCTATTCTTCAGACGCAGCGACTCACGCGTTTCCGGCCGGCTCTGCGGGTCGTCGGCAGCCATTCCCTACACACGCCGGAAAGGGGGCTGTATGTCACATCCAGGACTACTTCGGCCCGCGCGACGCGCACTGCGTCGACAGCAATCGCGCGGATACGTCTGGCTCGCCGTCGGCGTTTCGCTGATTGGACTGTCCCTGACACCCCTGGTGTTCGCAGCGGGTATGCTTCCACAAGGCGGGACCTACGTCGCCGGCGCGGGCACGATAGCCAGCCAGGGGAATGGTCTCTTGATCACGCAACCGGGTTCGACGCGCGGCGTGATTGACTGGAACAATTTCTCGATCGGCAGGCACAACAGCGTGACGTTCGACAACGGTTCGGGCGCGACGCTGAACCGGGTGACGGGCGGCACACCTTCGGCCATTCTGGGCAGCCTCAGTGCGACGGGAAGCCTCTATGTGATCAATCCGCAGGGCATCGTCGTGGGGTCATCGGGCGTAATCACAACGGGCGGACGTTTCGTCGCGTCCACTCTGGATGTCTGCAATGACGCCTTCATGCAAGCCAGCGGCGCGCTGACGCTCTCGGGCGACTCCGATGCAAGTGTCATCAACCTCGGTAGGATCAGCTCCAGCGGCGGCGATGTGTTCCTGATCGCGCGGGGCGCGGTGACCAATGCGGGCGCCGTCTCCGCGCCCAACGGCACGGCGGAACTGGCCGCAGGCGAACAGGTACTCCTGCGGGATTCGGGCAGCAGCAGGCAGGTGTTCGTGCAAACGGGCAGCCAAGGCACGGTCGTCAACAAGGGGCGGATAACGGCTGCGCAGATCAGCCTGCAGGCCGCCGACGGCAACGTATATGCGCTCGCAGGCGGCGGTGCGCGCATCCGCGCAACCGGCACGGCCAGCCGAGACGGACACGTCTGGCTCGTTGCCGACAGCGGCCGTGTCGATCAACTCGGCAAGATCGCCGCAAGCAACGCGGACGGCAGCGGCGGAACGGTCGATACACAGGCGGCACAACCGACCTTCGGCAAGCACGCGGTGGTCGATGCAGGTCAGTGGAATCTCTCAACGCCTGCTTTCACGATCGATGATGCCGCCGCGCATGCGTTGCAACGCAGCCTGAACGCGGGCACCTCGGTCGATATCAGAACGACGGGCGCCAACGGCGCAACGGGCGACCTGGGCGTTGCTTCGAGTCTGAACTGGAGCGGTCCGGCTTCGCTCACGCTCGCCGCGTACCACGACGTCTCGGTAGCGACGGCTACGACCATCGCGAACTCCGGTGCGGGCAACCTGACGTTGCGCGCGGACGCGTCGGGAATTGACAACGGCGGCAGCGTCATCAACACCGGCACGATTGACTGGTCGCGCAGCACGGGCATCGTGAGTGCATTGCATGGCATAACCGGTGGATACTTACCCGGAAACATCCTCTCAAACAGCACATGGTCTGCCGCTCCAGACAGTGGTCTGGTGACGCAAGTTACCGTCTATGCGCTGGTGAATACCGTCTCACAGCTGGGCGCAGTTGGACTCAACCCCTCGGGCAACTACGCGCTCGGCAGGGACATCGACGCGACGCCTCCGCCCGGCGAATTCAGTCCGACCGTGGCTTCGTTCTCGGGCCAGTTTGATGGCATGGGACACACGATTTCGAATCTTTGGTTATCTGAATCGCTTTTCGGGGAGATCGGGTACTCGGGCGTCGTTCGGAACCTCAACATTCAGGGCACTGCCAACTTGCCCAAGTCTGACGCCTGGGCGGGCTTTCTCGCAGACAGGAACGACGGCACGATCGCATCCGTGCATTCAAGCGGCAGTGTTACTTCAATCGGCCGTCTTTCAACTGGAGGACTTGTGGGCTTGAACTTCGACGGCACGATCACGCGTTCCTCAAGCACCGCCGACGTTTCATCTGATTCCGCGACGGGAGGCCTGGTCGGAACCAACAGCTTCGGCGTAATCCGGCAATCGTTCGCATCGGGCGATGTCACCTCGACCCATCTCCAAGGAGCGGGCGGTCTGGCCGGCTACAATTTTGGCGTTATCACAGAGTCTTATGCGACTGGAACAGTTCATGTGCAGCCGCAATGTGACACCGTCAATGCGTGCGGGGGTGGGCTAGTTGGCGGGACTTCAGGCACGATCAGTCAGTCGTTCGCAACCGGCAAGATTGACCAGCCATCCGGACCTGCAGGGGGGCCGGGCGGCATCGCGGATTACAACGCAAATTACATCGCGTCTTCCCCGGGGACCATCACCAACGATGTCTACTGGGATACGCAAACGACAGGCGCGCCAGTCGGCGTCCGCACCACGATCCTGGGCGCGAACCTGGGTAACGCTCAAGGCTTGACTACTATGCAGATGAGCACGCCATCCAGCTTTGGTCCTACATACGACTTTAGCCCAGGCGGCGTTTGGGCGATGCCCGCGGGAGCGACGCATCCGATATTGCAGTGGCAACTGGCACAATGAGACCGCCTGTTATCCACAATCGTCAGTGAACAGTCATCCTGTCGCATTGTGGCGGCAATGGGTCAACCACCAGCCGCCGCAATGACTGTTGATTGGTGACGGACCGAAGACGAGTTCATAGTTGAAGGTGCGGTTGGCCGTTTTACTCTGATACCTGCTGTTGGGACCGCGAAGACCCGACTGTCGGCAATGGGGTCGGCTGCTGCCCGATGTCGACCGATCACGGGCGCATTACGTTGCCGGTTCGACGTCGGACCGGGTTCGGCCAGGTTCAGCCATCCACGATTCCACCGTGAGCGCCCGCTTCGCCGTACGCAGCAGCCGTCAATATAGCGTTCATCGCGACATCAGGTGATGCCGCGCTCATCGCCTGCTGAGTATCCTTGATACCCGTATCGCTGATGCTAAGGAATTGATGAATGACGACGACTTGCGCACTCCTCATCACCAAACCGCATAGTTCCGCGAAACACATCGATGCGAGATCGGATCGACGACCTTATAGGGTCGCCTCTGCTGATCCAGCACTTCTGTCCAACGCCTAAGGCATTGCTGATCAAGTCCACCGCATAGCTACTCGGAGCGTTATAGAGCGGAGTGGATAAGGAAGGCAGAACAGGATGAAGCAGCAGACGCTGGCGATGGAAGCTGACGAAGGTGCGGGTTT
>NZ_JBKGUA010000127.1:0-7300 GCF_046543485.1 Paraburkholderia sp. EG304
AAGGACAGATGAAATGTTCGAGCAAAACTGCGCGGTCCGCCGCCCAGCAATTTTATTCTCTGGCATCATAAGTCATCCTTCGTATATTGCATTTGCTTGACTCCCTTTCCTTACTGCGACAGAACCCTTTGAACCGGTGCGCAAATGCGCCCCCCACCTCAAGAATGGTGAGCGCACTTGAGCGAAGGCGTTTTGCCGCCGATTCGATCATCGCGGGCATCAGTAGACGCTCTACGTTTCCCTCGACGAGGATGGCGGCGTCTGAGAAGAACAGGTCGCAATGGGTTAACTTGAGGTAGCGCTGCAAGAACTCACGGGATATCTTTTCGTCTTCAGTAGGCTTGAATCTCGACAGATTCTTGACTTCGGTGAAGTTGTCGAGCGCATCGCTGGTCCGGCGGAAATAGCGGATCGGCCTGAAGCCCCGCTCGTAGAGGATGTGGGGGGAATGGGTCGTTATAACCAGCTGAGTGGTAAAAAAATCGTCGTCTTCTTCCCCTTCCTGCTGCAGCAACGTTAAGACGTTGCGTATGAAGACCTGTTGAACCTGCGCATGCAAATGAGCTTCAGGCTCCTCAATGAAGAGGATGTGCAGTGGAGGGCGATCCGTCTCGTCATCCTTCCATCGTTCGTGGAGGTCCAGTAGCTCCACGACCATGTAGATGAGGTTCTTATATCCCAGACCGTTGTAGCTGTCAGGAAGCTGTGCTTTGTCATCGCCGGGCAGCACATAATGCACTCGCGTTGCGTCTTGGTTAAGCACCTTGCTCGGGTCCAACTGAGCGCGGATGATGATCTCCGGATTCTTAACTCCTGGATAGCCGAGTTTTGAAAGGCGCTTTAGGGTTTTGCGAAACACTTGCTCAAGATGGTCGTTGAGCCCCTTTTCGGACGACGAAAGCGCTTTGAGCATCGCGTGGTCATCAGCTCGCTTCTCGAGGTTCCGTTCGTAGAAGCGGCTCAAGCGCTTGGATAGGTTCTCATCGCGCGCGCTGCCGCCGGCAGCGCCGTCCGAGTCGGGGTCGTCCAGGTGTCGTTGAGCCCTAAGGAAGTCCACCTTCAGAAGGGATTTGAGGATTGATGCACCGCCTGGATCGCGAGAGACGGGAAGCGGTTCGTAGTTTGTGTCGCGTTCGCGAAATCCTTCGAACTGGCTCTCGTCGAGCACGTAGTAGCGAACCTCGTATTCGTTGGCCAATTCATCCGCGAGGTACCTGGTCAGACTCTGAGGCCAGGGCTGGTAGTCGACACCGGTTGCGTTTGAGGCCACAGCGGCGGCATTGGCTGCGTCTCGCTTCTCCCTGAAGCGCCTGACGACTTCATACGGGGCTCCGGGCTCAAAAGACACCCGGATTCCAACGAAGCGGCCTTCCCATTGCGTGCTGGGTAGGAGTGGCATGGCCGAGACAAGGTCCTGCGCACCGACTGTGAACCATAGATCCAAGGAGATGGTCGGGAGGATGATCGATGTGTCGGCATCGCCCAGCTGGGCTTCGCCAATTTCATCGAACGTCTTCCACAGCGGTGCGCTGAAATCGAAGAGCTTGAACTTGCTCTTCTTACCCTCGAGCATCATTTGCAGGCCCTGGGCTGCAGACGTCTTGCCGCTGTTGTTCGCGCCGACAAAGATCGAAATCTGATCATCAAGTTCGACCACCACATCGCGCAGTCGGCGATAGTTCCGCAGGCGATAGGCATGCAGCCTCATACATTTCTCCCCGTATCCGTTTGTGTGTATCTGGATGTTACACATTGCGCAGATTCACGGCGCATCAAGGCGCGTTGCCGCAAACTGCTCAGGTAGAGCCGTCATTTGCACGCGAAGTTCGAACGGCGTGGTTCAGCCTGAGGCGGTCAGCAATGAGAGTACGCTGAACGCTACTGGCCGATTTGTTGCCTCATGCGATTTGCATTGATCTATGCCACCGCTTGCGGCGTGTAGACAGCAACCGAGTGCGAAGCGGCCATTCGATTTCGCTTCCCAAGTGGCCGCTCGTGGCCGATGACAGTCATCTGTCTAATAACTAACCCGAAATGTTGGGGAGTCTCGAAAGGAAACTAAACGCGGCACCTGGGCGGCAGCTCCGCTGCCATGGCGGCGCGCCGTTTTCAGGGCGCCGGCGACTTCCTTCTGTTTGGCTGTTGATTTCGGATCACGCAACTGTTTGCTCTCGTGCGTCTCGAATCGGCCGGCGATGGGCGCAGTGTGTTGCTGGTTGAAATGGATTCGCGTCGGACGGAAATCCAGCGTGAATGTCGCATCGAAATCATCGCCGGCGAGCCGATCGCGCTGATACGTGCCCACGGAACCGAGCGCCCCGCCAACATGCATGGCAACACCGACAGGGGCGCATGGCTCACGCCGGCACTTCGGCCATGTAGGAAAGCTGCAGGTTCTGGTCCCAGCCGTAGGTCACGTAGTCCGGATTGACCGTATCGACGCGCACGATATGCACCGTAAAGCCGGTCTTGGTGACCCCGGTCACGGTCGTCGCAAAGGTGTCGTTGATGGGCCCCGTCCATTTTGGGTCCTGGAGTGTGCTGACGATGACGACCGGCGGGCTCGAAAAGGCCGCCGGAAACGGCACCTCGACGGAGAGCGGCGCATTGCGCCACGGCGCGCCGGACGGCGCCTTCAACGGACCAACCGAATGGGTACCGATAATTTTCTGTTCCATCGCGAAGCCTCCAGACTGGTGGGAGTGGTCCCGCTCGGGCGGGACGGCTGTTGCCGCGCGGCACATGACCGCAATGCAGTTTTAGGAGTCGCCCGAGGCTTTTACAACCTACCCATCTAGGTAGTCGACATTCGTGGAAAGCTTACCGAAGCGGCGATGGAGGGGGCCGGGGAGCAATGGAGCAGGGAAGTCAGTTAAGGCCGTGGGGCACGCCTGATACGCAGAATTTCTCGAGTGGGGGTGCACTTCAGGATTCGGACAATAAAGCACGCTAGACGATTGTTGCGGTATTCGTGGCGCCGAGGCCGAGCTGGGTCGTCCCTTGTGAAACATCATCGCGGATCAGATCAAAACGCGATAGCCCTTGCCAGACGTGGCGAAAAAGACGATGCGAGGAAAATGTTTCACGCCTGACGCGATTCACAAAAAGTCACTTTAGCCCGCGAATACAGGTGTTGCCATGAGAAAAGTTATGGCAACACCTGCTTCCCACGGAAATTTTCTGATGAGGCTGCCAGCCTTGCTGGCTGAGCCTGCTGGGCCTGCTGGGCCTGCTGGGCCGTTAGCGTGCTTTATTGTCCGAATCCTGAAGGCACCCCTACCCCAACGAATGACGAGATGACAATCCTGCCATCTCGTCATTCAGTTGATCAGGTGTTACTTCATCGATGCGACGGAGGTCTTAACCGCCTTTTCCAGGAAAGTCGACAGGTTGTCGTGCAGCAACTGCCGAGTCGGATCGTCCGCGTAACCCATGTGTCCGGCCGGGTAGAGGATGCGGGTGTACATTTTCTGCATCTGGGCAGCCGGAATCGCTTTGGCAACGGATTGCATATCCCAGTCGACCTGGGCCGCCGGCACAACGGAATCATAATATCCGGCCGACGTCAGTACCTGCATGTTGGGATTGATCTGCATTTCGTCGGCAATGAAGATGGTCGCATCCGGGAAACTCAGGGTCGAGCCATCCGGGTAGGCCGTATGGTGATCCCACACGCTGCCAATCGTCCCGCTCAGCCCGTGATAAAGAGAGACGGTTTGATACTTGAGTGTGTTGTAAGCATAGGACGAAAGAATCGAGTCGTACGAGGCCAGATCGTTGAGCGACGGATCGTAGATGAGGTAACTGCCGCAGAAGTTCGCCACATTCGATGAATCACATCTTGAGGCGTTTTGCGTCGCAGCCAGATTGCCCGTCAGTTCCTTGCGTAGATCGTATAGGCCGAGGGTTTTGCCAGGAAACATCTCGATGACAAGACCCCCGCTCAAGAATCCGCCATAGCTGTACGAGCGAGCAGCCCTAAGCACGTCCGTGCCGCTCTGGATCATGTTCGCCGCAGGGTTCGAGACCAACGACGGATGGTAGTAAATATCCAGCCCGTTGAGGACAGGTAGATTCCCGGTGAAGGCTTGCATCGTTCCGACCAGGCTCGTAGCCTGGGTTTGCTGGGCAGATGTCGTTGGTTGAGGCGCGAGCGTGCGAAGCTCGTTGAAAGCCAGGTTCTCGGAAGCCTGGAACAGATCAGGGAGACTCAGCTTCGACAGCGTCGGATCAGATATCTTCCCATAGTACTTGGCTGCCATTGTGATAGTCGGCAGCAGATATGGGGGCACTGGATCGCGCCGCGCCGGCTCACCTTCATAGAAATTTAGAGCCGGCGCCTGCATCATCAGGCCGCTAAGCTTGATGCCGTAGACGTTCTGCAACGCATAGGAGAGTATGCCCGCGCGCGGTCCGCCATACGACTCGCCATACACCATCAGCGGTGAGCTTCCCCGGTCGTTGGTGATCATGTAGCGGTTAATAAAGCCCGCCATGATGTTGACGTCCGGATTGACGCCCCAGAAATCCTGGTTCTTGCTTGGTGCAACTGCCTCCGAAAACCCCGTGCCGACCGGATCGACAAAGATCACGTCGGTCTTGTCCAGCAGGGTCTGCGGATTCTCGCCGAGCGTGACGTCGTTCGGTCCAGACACCGTCGACCCCTGCGCGGTAAAGACGCGCATCGGGCCGAACGAGCCCATTTGCAGGAATGATGACGGCGATCCCGGTCCACCATTAAAGAACACAGTCACGGGCCGCCTAGTAGTGTCTTGGTTGTCCAGCGTGTAGGCCGTGTAAAAGATCGTAGCCTGCGGTGCATTGGTGGTCGTGTCGCGCACGGTCAGGTGCCCCGCCGTAGCGGTATAGGCCATGTTCAGACCGTTGAGCTTGATCCGGTGGTGCGTGACCGCCGCGCCTTCCGTCGCGCTTGGCAATGAAGCGCCAGCACTTGCATCATAGAGCGTGTTGTCGACATACGGCTTATCGGGTAACAAAGGCGTCAACGTCTGATCAACCGAGACCGTGGCGGGCGTGACCTGCGGCGTAATGGCTTTCGGCGCGTTGGCAGAGTTAGACGACGTGGCGGTTGTGCTGGTCGTGGATGATACGGCGGGCGTCGGATCGTCGCCCCCGCCACACGCGCTCAGGAGAAGGAGGGTTGTGATCGAAAGGACGATCACCCTCGCCGGGACGGCGGAGAGGGCAGATACTATCTTGCACAGTCTTAGTTGATGCCTTGATATATAGGATGCCATTTTTAGATACCCCTGGATGGAAGCAACGTCTCGTTGAGGATGGATTTTCTAGCCGCGATGGCATGAATTTATATGGCTCTGTTGAAATTTGAGTGGGTTACGCCGTATGCGGGTTGATCGAAGCGAAGTCGAGCTTGCCGGCGATCAAGAACAGCACGGTACGCATGGTAGTGAGGTTGGCGTAGCCGCGGGCGCGTCGCTTGGCGGCCTGAAACAGGCCATTGAGAGCTTCCAGAAAGCCGTTGGTCTGACGCGTCTGGGTCCAAGCGATGATGCCTTCGAAGTGCTTGCGGATCATGCGTGCAACCTCCTTCATAGGTTCGACCTTGGAGCGCATCACGTTGGTACACCACTGCTCGAGCATCGCGGAGACGACGTTGATCTGCTTGCGATCGAGGATGTCGCGCAATTGCTCGCGATAGAGCCAGGCGCGGGCGGTTCGCTTGGTCGTGACTTTGGCAACGAGCGCGTCCAGATCGGCACGCTGGGTCACGCTCAGCCGGTCGCGGTCCTTGAGCAGTGCCCAGCGCAGGCCCTTGAGGTCCGGGTCGGTCCTCTGCTCGAGCCGCCGCGTCTTGTCCAGGGCGAACGAGGCCTGGGCGACAACATGGAACTTGTCGAAGGTGATGCGGGCGTTGGGCAGGTGCTCGCTGACGCCCTTGATAAAGGCAGGCGACATGTCGATGCTGACCGAGGTGATTCGCCCGGGCGTGGCGTCGTGTGCTTGCAGATGGGCGGCAAACTGCTCGATGGTGGCGGCGTCCCGGCCTTCGGTAACGAACACGACCTTGCGTTGTTTGGCGTCGGCCACGAGCGTCAGATAGTTGTGCCCACGCTTATAGGAGGTCTCGTCCACGGCAGCGTTCGTCACGTCCGACAGATCGATCTCGGCCAACGCCAGTTCGACGTAGCGCTTGCAGATCGCGTGCACGCGGTGCCACGACTCGCCGACGGCGCGGGCCACCGCAGCAAAAGGCATTTGCTGGGCAAGCGTGAGCACCATCGCCTCGAACAGCAACGTGAAGCCGCTGAGCTTGCCGGCCCAAGCGGGCTCGATGAGCGCGACGCGGCCATCGGGCAGCTTGACGCGCGGCGTGCGCACTTCGAGGTAGCAGTCGTGCTGGAAGAAGTTCAGGTGGCGATAGCGCTTGACGACGGTGTCATGCACGGGATGCGCGCCGGCCACTTCCGGATACGGAAAGCGAGTGCCGGCAGTGAAGTCGATGTGAATCGTCAGCCGTCTCGCGGCCGCGTCGAAATCGACGCCGCTCACGAACCACGGATCACTCACACCCAATGCGGCTTCGAACAGCTGGCTATGCTGGAAAAAGTTCAGGTGCCCGTAACGCTTGACGATGGTGTCGTGCACGGGATGCGCGCCGGCCACTTCAGGATGCGCGAAGCGACTTCCAGCAGTGAAATCGATCTGGATCGTCAGCAGCTTGGTCGCCGCGTCGAAATCGACGCCGCTCACGAACCACGGATCGCTTACACCCAATGCGGCTTCGAACAGCTTGCTGTGCATGACCTGCCTTCGTCTTGTTTATGCAGAAGTCGGGACGATACCACCCACTGGAAACTCAATAGAGGCGAAAAAACCTTGTGCGCACACAACCAAAAAATCAAACACTGCGGACCGTCCAAAATAGCTCTCAGTATGACACCAATCGGGCATTTTATTGATATCAAATGTTTTTTCGATATCCAAACGATTTTCTAATATCGCCCAATTTCTGAGGTTTTAAACAGCACCGGATTTGGCGGAAGCTCCAACGCTTGAGGTTATTCATCGGGCTTTGCCCAACCCAGAGGCATGAGGGCGAATCCGGAAAGGAATACGAATACGAGGCAGCGGGGGCAGCGGTCGACCGATTGTCTGGCGCACTGGCCCTTTCCGCAGTATTCTCGAAAATACTTTAAGGCATTGCTGATCAAGTCCACCGCATAGCTACTCGGAGCGTTATAGAGCGGAGTGGATAAGGAAGGCAGAACAGGATGAAGCAGCAGACGCTGGCGATGGAAGCTGACGAAGGTGCGGGTTT
>NZ_JBKGUA010000128.1:0-6956 GCF_046543485.1 Paraburkholderia sp. EG304
CGGGCGAGGTGGTGCTGAGCGCGGGCGCGTGGCAGTCGCCCGCGTTGCTGAGGCGCGCCGGTATCGGCGAAGCTCGCCAACTCGGGGCGAGGGGTATTCCGTGTGTGGCCGACCTGCCAGGCGTCGGACGCAATCTGCAGGATCCTCCGTCGCTCACCTTCAGTCATTTTCTCGCGCCGCGCTTTCGCCTGCCGCTCGCGCGCCGCCGCCAGGGCCTGCGTCTGTGCCTGCTGCAGCGCCTGCAGACCGGGGCCGATCTGGGCGGCGGTCTCGGCCAGTGACTGCGCCTCCACATCCAGCCCGACGCGGGCGGCGGTGTAGGCCAGCAGCGCGCCCTGATAGGCATCCATCTGCGTCCGCAGCCTGTCCTGCACGTCCATGCCCAGCCGCGCATCGGCCAAGGACAGATCGAAGGGCAGCTTCTGCTCGCTGGCGCGATCGGTATGCGCCGACTCCCCGGTGAGCAGCAGCAGGCTCTCTTCGCGGCGCATCTTCTGCAGCTGTGCGATCAGCACGGGACGCGCGCTTGCCTCCACGCTGGCGTCCAGCGTTGCAGCCGCCGCCTCCAGTTGCGCACGCAGGCCGGCATCGCCGCGCCCCATTTCGTCCACACGGGTGTTGAGGGCGGCGATGCCTTCCGCGAAATCACCCGCTCGCGCAGCCACCTCGCGCAGCGCATCGGCGCTGCCGGCATCATGGGGATCGCGCTGCAGCTGGGCCAGGGTCGCCTGCAGGCGCTGCTGCGCCGCCTGCAACGCCTCGCGGTCGGCGTCATCGAAGGTGGCGGCATAGCGGGTCTGCAGCCGCCGTGCATCGGCGATCTCGGTGGCCAGCGTCGCGGCCAGCGCGGCCTCCTGCTGGTGCGCCGCGAACGCCTCGGCCGCACGCTCGGTATCATGGCGCGTCCAGCCGTACACCATCGCGACCGCGAACAGGCCCAGGCAGCAGACCAGCAGGCTGGCCGTGAGTTTCCGTGCGACGCTGAGACGGCCGAGCGCGGCAAGCCGGCGCAGGGGGGACAAGCGGACTCGATAGCGGTCACCCAGGCGGGTGACGAACAACGACAGGCGGCGGGGGACGGCCGACATCACGTACTCCAGGCGGAAGGACGCATCGGTATCGGCAGGCGCGCGGTGAACTTTAGCGCCGATCTCGATGCGCCCCCTGGTCTCCCCGGAGGCTCCCCGTTGTAAGGGAGCCAGACGACGAGGTGATGACGATCAGGCGACACGCGCGGCACTACGGCTGGCGACCTTGGCGGGGCGCGACGCCTGAACGCGCGACAGTGAACGAAGGGACAACACCTTCACGGCGAGTGCGTTGAACTAGCACTGGGATCGCGGCCCGGGCCGCTGCAGGACCGGGTGTGCCCTGACCGCGCATCCGGTTGATCACGACGCTTGACGCCATACCGCACGGAGAGAGACCGCCATGAATGCCGCCTTCAAGATCTTCCTGCTCGCCGGTGCACTCCTGTACGGCCTGCCGGGGCTGGTGTGGTGGGTGAACCATCGGCGGGCCAAGCGCGCGCGGCTGGCCCAGGGCGTGGTCGGCGTCGAGGCCCGCGCGCCATGAGCGGCGGCGCCGACACGAACACGGCGGCGCACCTGACCGAGGAACAGCGGCAGATCCTGCGCGATATCAACGCTACCCGTCCGGTGACCGATGAAGCGGCCAACTGGGCCGTCAAGGCCGGCTATGCGGCCCAGGCGGAAGATGGCGACATCGACCTGACCCAGGCCGGCCGCCAGCGGGTGGACTCCAGCACCCTGTAACGGGCCGGAGCCCATCGGCGTGCTGCCGTGGCCCGTGCGTCATCCTTCCGAATGACACTTGAAGGGCGCTCCGGCCCATGCGAAAAGTGGTGCCTACTCTGGCCCGATTGAAGCAGGCACCCCGATGAGGCACTCCCCCGCTGCTTTCGCCGTCGTCCTCGTGGCTGCCGGCATGCTCGCGCCCGTGTCAGCGCACGCTGGCGAGCAAGCCGTGGACGCAGCCGCCCTCACGCGCACCGTCACCGCGCTGGATGATCAGCTCTTCGACGCTTACAACCGCTGCGACCTGGATACCTTCGCCGGCTACTTTTCGCCGACCGTCGAGTTCTATCACGACAGCAGCGGGGCCACCTTCGATCGCGACACGGTGGTATCCAACACCCGGAAGTACATTTGCCACAAGGTCCGCCGCGAACGGGTTCCGGGGACGCTCAAGGTGTACCCGATCAAGGATTTCGGCGCGATCGAGGAAGGCGAGCACCGCTTCTGCGAGGTCGCGACCGGCAACTGCGAAGGCAGCGCGAAGTTCGTGATGGTCTGGCAGCACAAGGACGGGCAATGGCAGCTTACCCGGGTACTCAGCTACGGCCATCGCGCGTTGAACGGGGCTGAGAAGGCGGCGCTGGAGACGACGGGAACCAGGTAGGGCCTGAGCGGCCAGCAATGCACAGCACCATTGCGGCAACCGCGAAGCCGCTGGTGAGCCAGAGATTGGCGGTCAGGCCGAGCCGATCCAGCACCTGACCGCCCAGCCACGCACCGGATGCGATCCCGACATTGAAGGCACCGACATACAGTGCGGAGGCGACTTCGACCGCCCCCGGCGCGGCCTTCATCATCCACGTCATCAAGCCCACCGACACCCCGCCGTAGGCCAGCCCCCACGCCAGCAGCGCCAAGGCACCGCCCAGGCGCGATTCGACGATGGACAGGAACAGCAACGGCACCAGTACCAGACCCGCTGCGATCAACGACACCGTCAGTCGGGTACGTCGTGCTGCCCCGATACCCGCAAGGAAATTGCCGGCCATGCCTGCGGCGCCGTAGCCGAACAACAACGGCCCGACCCAGCCCGCGTCGAACCCCGGGACGGACAGCAGCAGCGGCCGAACGAAGGTAAAGGCGATGAAGTGTCCCGCGACCAGCAGGAAGGTCAGCATCAACCCACGCTGCAGCGCGCGGTTGCCCAGTTGATGACCGAACTGGCGCAGGGTCGTCGTGCCGGACGGCGGCAGACCAGGGATGACGGCCAGATGCAGGGCGAGCACGGCGGCACCCAGCAGCGCCATGCTGCCGAACGCCCAACGCCACCCGAACAGCTCCCCGATCAGCGCGCCGAGTGGAACGCCCAGCACGGAAGCAGCCGCCACGCCGCCAAAGATGAGCGATGTGGCCAGGCCCACCGATCGGGTCGCCACCAGCCGCACCGCCAGGCCACCGGCAGTCGCCCAGATGCCCCCCATGCACAGCCCGACCAGCACGCGGGTCGCCAGCATCCAACCCAAGGTGGGTGCGAAGGCCGCGCCCAGGTTCGCGATCACCAGCAGGCCCAGCAGCGCGCACAGCAGCGCGCGCCGATCCAGTCGGCCCGCGCTGATCACCACCAGCGGTGCGAACAGCGCGGCCAGCAGGGCGGGCAGCGAGATCATCAGGCCCGCGGTGCCGGTGCTCGTGTCCAGCGCTTCGGCGATCGGGGTCAGCAGGCCGACCGGCAGCATCTCCGTGGTGACGACCGAGAAGGTCGCCAGACTGACCGCGGTAACCGCCCACCACGGGTGGCGGGGTGTCGATGGCGCGTGCACCTGCATCAGCACACCTCCAGGTTGCGTGGATCGCGCGGACGCAACGCGCCGTGCGCGATGCCGCCGGTCAGCTGGCCCACCGCCTCCATCTTCTGGCTCTGGCGCAGCGCATCTTCCGCGCGGGTGCGCTGCGCCACTTCTTCCAGCACCCGGCTCTCGAGGTGTTCGTTCAATTCCTGCAGCCGGGCATCGGCCAGTTTGCGCGCGGTGATCTCGATCGCCACGCCCACGACCCGGACGCAGCGGTCGCCTTCGAAATGCCCGCGTCCTTTCGCCGCGACCCAGCGCACCACGCCGTCTTCCTTGCCGACGGTGCGGTACTCCACATCGTAGAGCGCGCGCCGCGCCGGGTCGGCGGCTGCTGCAAACGCGGCGAGAGTGGCGGCGCGATCGTCGGGATGCAGCCCGTCATGGAAGTCGCGCATCGACACCGCCACTTCGGGCGAGATGCCGAACATCGCCTTCGTCCGGGCCGGCCAGATCAGCGCGTCGCGCACCAGGTCGACATCCCAGAAGCCCATGTCGCCGGCCTCCGTGGCAAAGCGCAGGCGCTCTTCGCTTTGGGCCAGCGCGGCTTCGGCTGCCTGGCGGACGGTCAGGTCCAGCATCGCGCCGATCATCCGCAGCGGCTCGCCCACGCCGCCGCGCAGCACGGTGCCGCGGTCGAGCACGGAAGCGAAGCTGCCGTCGGCGCGACGGAACCGGTACTCGCTGTTCCAGGCGGTTCCGCCACCGTCGATCACGGCATGGATGTCCCGGTCCACGCGCGCCCGGTCGTCCGGATGGATGTGATCCAGCCACCACTGCGCGCTGGTCTCGCTCAGCGCATGGCCGAACAGCGTGGTCAGTGCTTCGTTCCAGATGACCTGGCCATCGGAGATGCGCCAGTCCCAGATCGCATCATTGGTGGCGCGGGCGGCCAGCCGATAACGCTCCTCGACTTCCAGATGGCGGGCCTCGGCGGCCTTGCGGTCGGTGATGTCCAGTGAGGTGCCGACCAGCCCCACCACCACACCGTCGGCGTCGCGCAGGGGCGATTTGGTCGACAGCCAATGCGCACGCCGGCCATCGGGGAAACTCACTTCTTCTTCGAGCTGCTCGGTCCGCCCGCTGGCCATGACGCGCTCGTCGGTGGCCATCACGATGGCTGCCTGGGCAGGGTCGCCGAGCAGCTCGGCGTCGGTGCGGCCGACGTAGATCTCCGGCGGCAGGCCGACCAGCTCGGTGGTGCCGCGGTTGCCGATCAGCATCCGACCCTGCCGATCCTTGGCGTACACCACGCCGGGCGCGGCTTCGACGAAGGAACGCAGCAGGGTCTGGGCCTGGTCGCGCTCCGCTTCGATCCGGCGACGCTGACGATATCGACGGTGCCGACGATCACGCCCATGGCGACCATCAGCACGGCCAGCCACCGCACGCCGGGCAGACGAATGACGGACGCAGCAGGCGCGGCATTCCGTCGTGCCGTCTCGATGGGGGGCTCGGTCCTGCGCTGCGCGATCAGCGCAGACGCGCCGATCGGCAGCAGCACGGCCGCGGCAAGCACACCCGCCTGCGGCAGCACGGCGACCGCCAGGCCGACCGACAGCGGCGGCCCGGCGATGAAGGTGACTTCATCGAACACGGTTTCCAGCGCGTACGCCGTCTGCAGCTGCGGTTGCCCGCGGTAGATCGCGGTCCAACGTGCCCGCACCATCGCCGACATGCTGGGCATGGCGCCGGCCAGCAAGGCG
Organism: Paraburkholderia sp. EG304; assembly: GCF_046543485.1. Lineage (NCBI taxonomy): Bacteria > Pseudomonadati > Pseudomonadota > Betaproteobacteria > Burkholderiales > Burkholderiaceae > Paraburkholderia > Paraburkholderia sp. EG304. The sequence goes on from NZ_JBKGUA010000128.1 coordinate 5,311, forward strand.
CCGAAGAACAGCAGTGCGGCCGGCGCCGCCCACCACGATGCGCCAAGCAGGAGCAGCAGGCCGAACACGCTGACGCCGGTAGCCACCGGCAACACCCGGCGCTGCCCGTGCCGGTCCACCAGGCGGGAGACCTGCGGTGACAGCAGCGCGTAGGTCAGCACGAAGGTGGCCGCCACCGCGCCGGCCAGCGCATAGCTGCCGCGCACCTGGGCGAGCAGCGTGATGATGCCGATGCCGGTCATCGGCAAGGGCAGCCGTGCCAGCAGGCCCGCCAGGGCGAAGCCGGTGCTGCCCGGCGCCGCGAACAGCGCGCGATAAGGGTGGGTCATGGGATGGTTCACCCGCTCTCTTCCAATTTACATACGCATCGTATGTTTAAAATCCTATATACATACGCTTCGGATGTAAACCAGCGTCCGCCCCCGCATCCAAGGAGAGGCCGATGGCCCGTCGTACCCGCGCCGAGATGGAGCAGACCCGCGCCACCCTGCTGGCGACCGCCCGCGCGGTCTTCAGCGAGCGCGGCTACGCCGATACGTCGATGGACGATCTCACCGCGCAGGCCGGCCTCACCCGCGGCGCCCTCTACCACCACTTCGGCGACAAGCAGGGGCTGCTCGCGGCGGTCGTCGATGAGCTCGACGCGGAGATGGACGCGCGCCTGAAGGCGATCTCCGACGCCGCCGTGGACCCGTGGGAGGGATTCCGGCTGCGCTGCATCGGGTACCTGGAGATGGCCCGCGAACCCACCATCCAGCGCATCGTGCTGCGCGATGCGCGCGCCGTGCTGGGCGGCGCCTCGCCGGAATCGCAGCGCCACTGCATCGATTCCATGCAGCGCCTGCTGGCGCACCTGATCGATCTGGGTGTGGTCGCCGAGGCCCAGCCCCAGGCCCTTGCCTCCCTCGTGTACGGCAGCCTCGCCGAGGCGGCGTTCTGGATCGCCGACGGCGACGATGGCGATGCGCGGCTGGCACAGAGCGGGGTTGCGCTGGAGCTGCTGCTGCGCGGCCTGCGCTGCAGCGCGCCGGCGTCCCCCGGCCAGCTGCCCGCCTGACGGCTTCACAGCTCGCCTCGCGCCGATACCCTATGGTGTCCGCCCCCGCGCCGCCTGCCGTCCCGAGGCCGGTGCATCCGACCCCCTGCCGACCGCGAGTACAGCTTGAGCTCTTCACCTTCCCCCGGTTCCCACGGCGAGCGTGATGCCGAGCGCGTCAGGATGGCACTGGCCGCCGGCGCGATCATCGGCACCTGGTTCTGGGATGTGGCCCAGGACAGCCTGACGGTCGACGACGCCCTCGCCCTGGCCCATGGCCTCGACCCGGCGCTGGCCCGCACCGAACTGCGCCTGGAGCAGGTCGTGTCCGCCGTCCACCCCGACGACCGCGCCGGCCTGGCCGAGGCGATTGCCGAAGCGGTCCGTCGCGGTGGCCGCTACGCCCACCAGTATCGAACCCGCGGCGCCGACGGCGCCTATCGCTGGATCGAGGCGATCGGCCGGGTGGACCTCGACGCGCACGGGCAGGCCGTCGGCTTCCCCGGGGTGCTGATCGATATCGATGAGCGCCGCCGGATCGAAGCGGAGCGCGACCAGGCCCAGACCCTGCTGCGTTCCTTCGTCGAAGCCGCGCCCGGCGTGGTGTACG
>NZ_JBKGUA010000129.1:0-6458 GCF_046543485.1 Paraburkholderia sp. EG304
TCCCCAGTTAATGCGCCGGGTAGCCAGTTGGATGCGAGTGCCGCGTAGTGGGTGAAAGGGATGGGTGATCTCGACCGTTACGGTCGCGCAACCGTCGTCACGACAAGCAGTTGCTGACTTACGATAATGGTATGGCAGAAAGCTTCGTGAAGACGATGAAGCGTGACTACGTGGCGTTCATGCCCACGCCGGACGCCGCGACCGCAGCGCGCAATCTCGCCATCGCGATTGAGCATTACAACGAGCAGCATCGTCATAGCGCGCTGAAGTACCGCTCGCCACGCGAGTTCAGGCGCAGGGCCGATTCATCAACTCAAGTGTGAGGCTGTGTCCAGAAGTACAGGGGCAAATCCAACCTCAGAACCTCTGCAAACTTCCGTTTAGTGGGTTGGGGGCGGGTGCACATCCAACGAATAAGCGCTCTCTCTCCTTATTCTACTGTCCGAATTCCCGTCTCTGCCGCCTCTTTAGCACGCGGTTTTCTGTCGCGTCGAGGTCAATTGTATGGTACCGAGCGAATGCTGACAACAAAACGGCGACTTTCATACATGGGCGGTCCCACTAAAGCATTCTTTGGGAATTCCAATATGTCAGCGGTAAGCGATCCCGCAGTGATGTGTGAGTTGTCCATCCGTTCGAATTAGTGCTCTTTCAAGACGTGTTCGTCGCTTGGCTGTGCCGGCGGGTTTGGCCGCTGAGAGAGAAATGGCCAGGCATAACCTATGCTTTGAATTCCCAAAGTCATCAGTTTGAAGCGACACTGCGCTCTCGTTCGAGGGCGCCTCCTCCGCCATACGACAGCGTGCTGCGCGAGGACCTGACACTGCGCGGGTAGCGGGCCCGCGTCACTGTAGTCTTTATGCAAAGGTAATGCATTGAATCGAGTCTAAGAGTCACCTCGCGCCCCTTCGATGCAGATGAAGGGCAGCCGAGTTAAGTAAAGAGGGAGTTATATATAAAGATGATTGACAGGACAACGGGTGATGCATAGTGAGTTGATAAAGTTGGGGATCTGTATAGCTTCAGTTGGAATGTGTTCATTCGCTAACGCACAAGGTAGTGTGGCCATTTACGGGGTCCTCGACGAAGGAATCATGTATCAAAGCAACGCTGGTGGCGGACAGAGATTGTCGCTTGATTCGCTTGCCGGCCTCATGCGAAGTCGATGGGGGGGTGACCGGAGTCGAGGACCTCGGCGGAACTTTACACGCGATTTTCACCCTTGAATCGGGTGTGAACTTAAACAACGGTCTGGCTGCTCAAGGCGGGCTGCTGTTTGGTCGTCAGGCATTCGTCGGCCTGACAAGGGACAACTGGGGCGGCCTGACATTTGGACGTCAGTATGACATGATCTTCTACTTCCCCGAGCCACTCACGGCCGCAGCGCTCGTGGGAGGTGCGCCGGCCGGGCGCCCAAGCGATGTAGACAATGCGTGCAACACGGTTCGAGTGAATAAGTCGGTACGATACATGAGTCCTGAAATCCGCAGTGCGACTTTCGGGGTGGAGTATAGCTTAGGTGGTGATCCCGGAAGTTTCACAACTGCCAGCGGCTATTCGGTAGGTGCCGGCTACGCAAACGCGCCATTAAAAGTGGGGGTGGCATTCGAGTATTTTAAACACCCCACTGCAGCGCCAGGCACAGGTTTTTTTACTGCCTATGGGAACGGGTTTTCAGCTCTACAGGGCGGCCTCAACAGGGGATATGCTTCTGCCGAAACATACCAGTCCGCAGTCGTAGGGGCCAATTACACGATCGGCCCAGTCATCCTGGCGGCTTCGTTCTCCAATGTTCAGTACGCAAATCTCGGCGCGTCGCTTCAAGACGGAACGGCGATATTCAACAACTACGACGTTGGAATACTGTATCGTTGTAACCCATCTTGGACTGTCGCTGCATCATATGCCTACTTGTACTCGGATGGCGTTCAAGACGCCGCGGGACACAAAATCGGAAACCAGCATTTCAACCAGGTAGCGATTGCAACCGACTATTTCCTGTCCAAACGCACCGATGTGTATTTCGGAATTGGTTGGCAGCAAGCATCGGGAACATCGTCTCTCGGTACCCCCGCTGTTGCCAACATCACCAATACGAACGATTCATCCAATAAGTGCCAGGTCCTTGCTCGCGCGGCCATCCGTCACAAATTCTGATTTGTAGTAAGAGCGTCCGAATCAAGACATGCGAACAGAGCGACACGGCGGAAATTGAGATCTCGTTATCCTGGAGTAAGGCGCGCCGGTGCAAATATCGAGGAGGAAAATTGGTTAGGGAACCGGTCTGAACGAATTGAGAACCGACAATTTTTTAGCCCTGTGCGGCGCGGGCGCCGAGCGGCAGCGTGCGGGTCGTGCGATCGCGGCGCAGTTCGACCTCGGCGCCGAGCGCGAGTAGTGCCGGCATCGAATCGCCGATCGGCGAGCCGTTCGCGACGTTGCCGCCGAGCGTGCCCGCATTGCGGATCGGCAGCGATGCGAAGCGCGTCCATAGTTCGGCGAGCTCGGGGTAGTCGGCGGTGAGTGCCGCGTACGCGTCTTCGAGCGAGACCGCCGCGCCGATGGTCAGCGTTTGCGCGTCGCGCGCGATGGTTTTCAACTCGGCGAAGTTGCCGATGTACAGCAGGGCGCCGAGATCGCGAAACTGCTTGGTGACCCACAAGCCGACGTCGGTGCTGCCCGCGACGATGCGCGCGTCCGGATGCTGGGCGCGCAGCGTCGCGAACGCGTCGAGCGTGAGCGGGGCGTGGAAGTTGGGTGAGCCGAACGCGGCGCCACGGGTGTCGGGGGCGCTGTATTCGAACGTGTCTTTGCGCTGCAGTGTGCGCAGCGTGGTCGCGATCGCATCGCGATCGAGCGAGACGCGCGGATGCTGCGGGTAGTCGAACATCTTCTGCGCCGCATCGATGATCGGCCGGTAGCCGGTGCAGCGGCAGAGATTGCCGGACAGCGCGGCGTCGATTTCGTCACGGGTCGGCAGGCCGGCGCTGGCGGGCTGGTTTTCGTAGAGCGCCCACATCGACATCACGAAGCCGGGCGTGCAGAAGCCGCATTGCGAACCGTGACAGTCGACCAGCGCCTGCTGCACCGGATGCAGCGCGCCGTTCGCGGCGCGCAGGTCTTCGACGGTGAAGAGGGCGCGGCCGTCGAGCGTCGGCAGGAACTGGATGCAGGCGTTGACCGCCTTCAGCGTAAGCTCGCCGCGCGCGTCGAGTTCGCCGATTACGACTGTGCACGCGCCGCAGTCGCCCTCCGCGTAGCCTTCCTTGGTGCCGGTGCAGCGCAGATCCTCGCGCAGGTACTGCTGCACGGTGCGCGTCTCCGGCACGCCCGCGACCTCGCGGACGGACCCCTGGTGATAGAAGCGGATGGTTTGCATTGTCATGGCGAATCGGAAGACAGTGCGGACCGGGCGCGCTTTACGCAGGGTCTGCACGGTTGTTCACCCGGGCCGCAGTCTTGACGCACATATTTGATGCCCGCCAGTATTGGGAATGTCGGCTCTGGCTGCCGGCTAGCTCCCAAGTTGATCGGTGTTGAGCGCACGGCACGGGGCTAGAACAAAGCACGTGGCTGAAGAACCGCTTGGCAGCGCCTTAGTCCCGCCGTTTCTGCCGCAGGTAGTCGAGTTCGGCCCCTGTTCATCAACGGCACGCCGTCGCAGGTAAGCTCACGGCACAACGACACAAATAGCTCGTCCAGATGCCGTGGTGCTGGATGTGCGGCGAGCTGCCTTTACCCACCGTTCAAAGCTTGCGCTAAATTTGTCGCGCCAGTGTCGAATTGCTCAAGGTCGCGCAGACTCAGCTGAACCCGGTGGTGCCCAACGCACGGCACAACTGATGGCATCGTGGGGAAGCGGTCGCCACGATAAAGCGATCAGATAACTGCATTGCCTGATGCTACCGGACTCAGTCAGCAACGTGACAATGCTCTTTGTCGCGATTGCGCAGCGACCGGGCTGTTCCAAGCCTGTCTCGAAGCACCTTCCGGACCATGTGGGGGCCCAAACGCTCGGAACCGCAGAGCACAGGCATAATGACGCATTGGCCCGCAGTTGCGTCGCGCACTTGTGTCGGCTATCGAACAATGACGTGGTGTTCCTTACAAGTCGCGCATGTTTAGACATCCGCACGGAACCGGCGACTGCGATCGAGCGAATTCGTAGGTTCAGTCGCATTGGCGAGGTCGGGTAGAATCGCTCGAATCGGAACGTACGACACACACGATGGCAAAGACGAAGACGACGCGCAAGGCGTGCCCGGCGGTCTCGGCAAAGTGCTCAAGCGGCTGCATCATCCGCTGGATGTGATCCTGCTTTGCGTGCGCTGGCACGTGGCGTACTCGCTGAGCCTGCGCAACGTCGAAGAGATGATGGCCGAACACGGACTCGAGGTTCCTCATTTGAGCGCGCATCTGGATTATCAGGTTCGCGTGTCGGCAAAATGCCGCCCGCCGCGTGAATGGACCCCACCAAGTTGGACGGTAAGTTTCTAGGCCGCCAGAAGCTGAGTCCTGTATTGCACGGGACTCAGCCCATTGAGTTTGAGCTTGATGCGCTCGTGGTTATAGTAGTGAATGTATCGCCGCAGTCCGGCCTGCAGCTGTTTGATACTGTCGAATCTGGTCAGGCGGAAGAACTCGGATTTTAGCGTGCCAAAGAAGCTTTCCATTGCGGCATTATCCAGGCAGTTTCCTCTGCGTGACATGCTTTGCCGTAGCCGATTCGCGCTCAGCATTCGCCGCCAGGCAGACATCTGGTACTGCCAGCCCTATCTGAATGCAACAACGGCTTGTCCCGGGTACCCAACTGCGTGACGGCCTTCTTCAGCATGTTGCTGACCAGCTCGAAGCATGGCCGACGAGCCGTCTGCCACGCCACGATTTCACCGTTGTACAGGTCCATCACAGGCGACAGGTAAAGCTTCTCGCCGTTGACATTAAATTCCGTCACGTCGGTTACCCATTTCTGATCAGGCCTGCGTGCCTCGAACTCGCGATTTAGCAGGTTCGGTGCAACGCGTCCAACTTCGCCGCGCCAGGAGCGGTAGCGCTTTGGGCGCACCAGTGATTTCAGCTGCAATTCACCCATCAGCCGCTGCACGGTCTTGTGATTGACGATCCGACCGGCGTTCCGGATAGCTGCATAATCAGGGCTGACACGTACGGCTTCCGAGGAGGTGTGTCATGAATCAGCGCGTTACATCCGCCGTGGCCAGAATGGGTATCGACATTGGTAAATCGGCATTCCACGTAGTCGGTCTCGACGCCGCTGGCAAGCCGGCTTTCAGGGGCGCTTCACGCCTGAGCGCCTCATTGAATTCCTGACGCGCGCGTCCCCGACCATCGTTGGAATGGAGGCTTGCCCCGGCAGTAACTGGCTAGCAAGGAAAGCCGCCGCTGCAGGACATGAGGTCCGCATTGTTCCTGCACAGTTCGTCAAGCCATTCGTCAAGTCGAACAAGACTGATCTAGTCGACGCAGAAGCCATTGCTGAAACGATTTCGCGTCCCACCATGCGATTCGCGCTGCCAAAGACCGACCCACAGCTCGACTTACAGGCGCTGCACCGGGTGCGGCAACGGCTCGTCTATGCGACATGCCGTCGGTTCTCTCAGACGACCAGAATGGACTGACGCCAGCAATGCGCAGTTTGCTCGAACAGTTGTGGCAGGAATACCGTGCCATTGAGGCGCGCCTGCTTCTGCTTCGGCGCCAGATCGAATCTATTGCGAGCGCCGACGATGCAGCCACCCGATTGACATCTGTGCCTGGCATCGGCCAGTTGTCACGGATCGGCGTAATCGAGCCGGGGATGATCGGCGTAATGAGGCCACCTGGAATGGCCCCGAAACGCGATTTCGAAGGGACTCAAGAATGCGTTGTTTTGCCTGATTTTGCAACCGCGTTTTCGCCGTTTTCGGGCATCGGTTTCGGCTTGCGGAAGCTCTCACCCTCAATGACGACGCGGTAGGCGCCGTGCCTTAGCCGATCGAGCGTGGCAGCACCGAGGATGCGGTTGTCGGGGAACGCGTCGCCCCATTCGCTGAAGTCGAGATTCGACGTCAGAATCGTCGCCGCGCGCTCATACCTGGCGGCAATCAGGTCGTGGAAGTCTTCGTCATGGGGCGCACGCAGGGGTTTGAGTGCGAAGTCATCGACGATGAGCACCGGAACGCGCACGAACTGCTGCAACTTGCGTTCATAAAGCTCAGTCGCCCGTGCTGCATGCAGCTTCTTGAGCAATTCGGTTTGCGTGATGAACAGGACATCGCGGCCCTGGCGTGCGGCGCTGTGGCCCAAGGCCTGCGCGAGATGCGATTTGCCGACTCCTGTTTGGCCGACCATCAGCACGCAGACCTTCTCGTCGATATAGCGGCCGGCGGCGAGATCATGGATGTGAGCGCGGTTGAGCTTGGGAACGCGGTCGAAGTCGAAGTTTTCGAGCGTCTTGCCCA
>NZ_JBKGUA010000130.1:0-6434 GCF_046543485.1 Paraburkholderia sp. EG304
GGCACAGGCTGACGAGCTGGTCATGAAAGCCCTTGCCCAAGCTCCTCGGCGATGCAACGAAGGCCTCGTCCCTGAGCGAGGCAAGCTCGACGGTCGGGCTTGCTTCAAAGCGATGGCCAACCGGCAGCGCCACGCAGATGGGCTCGCTCAACAACGCAGCGAGGCGCAGGTGCGGTGTCGTCGTTCCCGGTGCCCGCATGAAGGCGATGTCCGCCCTGCCCTGCTCCAGCGCGTTGATCTGCTCCTGGGTAGTGGCCTCCCGCATCGTGAAGGTGATGCCGGGGTTGGCCTGTCGAAACGTGCGCAGCACGCGCAGCAACGGGACATACGGGGTGATGTTGATGCAGGTCAGGGTGAGGTGGCCTTCAATGCCCTGTGCGACCCGGCGCGTCTGCGCGACGCCCTCTTCGAGGGACTGCACCGTGCGGCGGGCGGTTTCAAGGAAAGCCACGCCGGCCGGGGTCAACGCCACGCTGCGGTTGGTCCGTTCGAACAATGGCGCGCCCACCAGGCCCTCGAGCCGGCGGATGGCCTGGCTCAGCGGCGGCTGCGCCATGTGCAGCCGCTCGGCCGCGCGATTGAAATGCAGCTCCTCGGCCACGGCGATGAACTGTTGGAGCAGGCGGGTCTCGATCACTTGGACGTCTCCGCTTCCATCAGCTCCCGGCGCTGGGCCTCGATCCAGGCGTCGCCGGCGGCACGTGCCTGGGCGTCCAGTTCCTTGTTCTGCCGCTCGATCGCCTGGTACTCCGCCCATACCTCGGGCGTGATCGTGTCGAGTCGATGGTCCGAACGCAGCGCGATCGAGGGAGCGGCGCCCGTGGAGACCGTGAAGTTGTCGAACAGCCATTGCCGTCGCTGCCCGGGCGAGGCATGCAGCAGGTCGGGTTCCGCATAGGTCTGCATCGGCAGGGTCTGCTCGGCGAGCGGGGTGTCCGAAGAAATCCGCGCCAGCCTGACGACGAGGCGCTCATGGTCCCGGTCCTTCCGATACAGGGCGACGGTGTCGCCGTCGATCCACAGCGCGTACCAGTACCCCGCGATGGGATGGACCTGGAAGGGCCGCTCACGGACCAGGATCAGATCGCCGGGGTCTCTGTAAAGTGCCCGCCAGCCCGGAGCGGCCGGGCGGATGCTGCAGTCGGCCGTCCCTTTCATGATCGTGTCCAGTGTCGGCGTGCCATTGCGTCCGGCAAGCCGCGTCGTCCAGCAGCGTGACCCGTCACGGTTATGCGAGGCGATCAACACCGCGTCTTCGTCCAGCACCACGGCATCGGTATGCACGAACTGGTCGCCCGCGGCGTCAGGATCCTGCAGGAGCGCCGAGAATCCTTGATCGGACAGCCTGTTGCCGTCCACGTACAGCACGTACGTCGTGTAGTGCTGATACCGGCTGACGTTGATGTCCAGTCGGCTTTCGGTCACGGCCACGACCTTCAGCGTGTCCGAGGAAAGCACGGTTTCCCTGTTGGTCCGGGCGCATGCCGTCAACAGCGGCGCCGCACACACCAGCAGCGCGGCGGAAAGCAGGAGGAAATCCAGTCTGAAGCTCATCGCGCTGCGGCCTGCGGGTGTGGGGCGGACCCGTGCAAGCATATCTGCTTCGGCGGCGCGTATCGGCCCGCATTGCCGGCCTTCATCGTGTTGTCGGCCAGCGCGGCACCGGAAGGTGCCGCACCGCCCTGCCCCGCTCGATCAGAAGCTGTAATCGAGCGACACACCCACCGTGCGCGGCTGCATCATCACGGCGTTCCAGCGCCGGTATTCCTGCGCGCCTGCCGCAGGAATCGTCCTGCCTGCCGCCACGTAGATGTCCTTGTTGGTGAGGTTGGTGATGAAGAAGCGTACGGTGGTGTTCTGGCTGCTCACTTCCGCGGTCAGATCGACGGTGGTGTAGCTGGGCAGGTCGAAGGACTGCGTCGACGCCACCGAGGCCGCGCGCTCGCCGTAATAGCGCAGCGCGCCACCGACGCTCCAGCCCCACTCGCCACGCGTCGGGAACTGGTAGTCGGCCTGCAGGCTGCCTGCCCATTCGGGTACCTGCGGCAGCTGTGCACCGGATTCAGCCTGGTTGGGGCCGCCGGGGCGGGCCGGCGGAATCGGTGCGGTCAACTTCGCATCGGTGTAGGTCAGGCTGCTGCTCAGGCGCAGACCGTCGACCGGCATCAGCGCGCCGGTGAATTCAACGCCCTGGCTGCGTGCTTCGCCACCATTGACGCCGTAGGAGATGCCCTGGGGCGTGAGCAGGTTCAGGCGGATGTCATCCCAATCGATCCGGAAAGCCGCCACTTCCACCAGCGCACGCCGGTCCCAGAAGTGGGTCTTGAGGCCGGCTTCGTAGTTGATCAGCGTGTCCGACTTCACCTGCGACGGCACCTCGGGGGCGGCCGGCAGGATGGGGTTCGGGCTGCCGGCGCGATAGCCGGTGGCCACGCGCACGTAGGCCATGGTGTCCTCGCCGAGGAACAGCCGCGGACTGGCGCTCCAGGTGGTCACGCTTTCCGAGGATTCGGTGATGCGCTGCACCCCATCGCCGCCCAACGGACCGCCGAGCGTCTGGCGGAACTCCTGGTCATTGCGCGCGTGGCGCACACCCAAGGCCAGATCGAAGCGGTCGGTGAACTTCCACGTTGCGTTGCCGAACAGGGCTTTTTCCTTATAGGTCGTGAGCACCGAGGCGGTGAACAGATCGAGCACCGGGTCGAACGCCGGGCTCAATGCACTGCCGCGCTCGATGTAGGCGGCATCCTCATCGGTGTAGAACGCGCCGAGCTGCCACTCCAGGCGGCTGTCGCCCTTGGACGTCAGGCGCAGTTCCTGGGTCCACTTCTTCAGTTCGATATCCGTGTCCAGGCCGGCATAGGCCATCACCGGACCGACGCCCGGCTTCTGGCCGAGCAGCGGGATGTATTCCACCGACTGGTCCTGCAGGCGCCACGAGTTGGATCTCATCCAGCTGCTGGCAGAGGTGAGATCGGCCCAGCCCAGATCCCAGTCCACCGTCAGGCCGTACACGTCGTACTTGATCGTGCTGGGCTGCAGGAACAGGTATTCATTGGCGTAGCCGGGCAGCTTCGGTTTGAAGGTGGCCGGGTCCAGCGCGACCGTCGCGAAATTGTCGCCCTTGTTTTCCTGGCGCATCGCGGTGAGCAGGACATCCACCGTGTCCGACGCCTTCCACAACAGCGAAAGGCGGCCGGCATTCTGGTACACATCGTTGGTGTCGCGGCGATGCAGGACGCTGTTGTCGATCCAGCCCGGGCTGGTCTGCTCGGCGTAGCTGGCGCGCAGGGCCAGCTGACCCTGCACCAGCGGTACGTTGACGGCGGCACGCTCGGAATGGCCGACCCGGCCGCCGTCGTCGACAACGCGCATCGTGGCGCCGACGCGGCCCGAGAAGTCCTCCAGGTCGGGCCGCTTGGTGACGTACTTGACCACGCCGCCCAGCGCACTGGCACCGTACAGCGTGCCCTGCGGCCCGCGCAGTACTTCCACGTTCTGCACGTCGTAAGGCAGCAGGTCGAACATGCCGGAGGTCGCACCGGACAGCGAGCCATTGGCGGTCAGCGGCACATCGTCGACATAGATCGAGGTCGAGGCGGTGTTGCCCATCGGGGTGATGCCGCGGATCGAGATCGTCGATCGGCCCGGCGCGCCGAGGCTGCTGACCTGCAGGCCGGGGACCAGCCCGGCCAGATCGTTCATGTTGTTGACCTGGAGGCGGTCGAGCTGCTCTTCGCTGATGACGCTGATGGACATCGGGATATCGGTCACCACTTCCACGCGTTTCTGCGCGGTCGCGGTCACGGTGCCCAAGGTATGCACGTCGTCGCGGTTGGGGTTCTCGGCGGCGACCTGTGCCAGTGCCGTGGTGCTGCAGCCCAGGGCCAGGAGGCCTGCAGTGCAGGCCAGCGACAACGCGTTCATTCGGAGCGAACAGTGACTCATGTGATGAGACCTCGGTAGCGAAGCTGGACGCCCACGGCAATGGGCACGGAATGCAGCAGTCAGGGCACCCCGTCATGCTGGGGTGGTGCCGGCCTGGCAATGACGCTCCTGGGATGAATGGCTAAGTAAAAGCCCATATAGGACACAATAGTCCTGGTCAGAGAACTGTCAATCCTGCGTCGCAGCATTGACACCCTGTCGTGCGCCAGGCGCGCCCCGCGCCTCAGCTCCCGGCGCCCCAGACCGCCTCGTCGCACCAGATCGTGCCGTCGCGATAGACGACTCCCGGGGTACGGTCCTGCTGGAGGAAGGTCGGACCGTCCAGGTCGACGAGATCACAGCGCTGCCCGACCACGAAGCCCGGCGCGGCCCCCAGGCTGCTGCAGACCATGCAGCCGACCATCACGCCCAGCTCCGCCTCGCGCGCCGCGGCCGCGATCAACAGCGCTTCGGTCAGGCCGCCGCATTTATCGAGCTTGATGTTGAATACCTTGAAACGGCCCTTCAGCCCTTCCACGTCCGCGAGGGTGAGCGCGCTCTCGTCCGCGGCGAGCGGGATGGGCGACCCGAATCCATCGAGATCGGCTTCGCGCCCGCGCGCCAATGGCTGTTCGATCAGCGACACATCGGCTGCCAGCATGGCCGTCACCAGGCGGTCGAGATCACCGATCTGATAGCCCTGGTTGGCGTCCACGCCCAGCCAGACATCCGGGCGCACCGCACGGATGGCGGCGACGCGCGCGATGTCGAGGTGCAGGTCACCGGTCAATTTGACCTTGATCGAGCGCGCCTGCCGATACGCAACCGCGGCCGCCGCCATGGCGGCGGGCTCGTCGGCACCGACCGTGAAGGTTGTCGGCAGCGGCCGTGGCGCAGCGAGCCCGGCCAGCGCCCAGACTGGTGTGCCGGTCTGCTTGGATTCCAGTTCCCACAGCGCGGCATCGACCGCGTTGCGTGCGCCGCCGGCGGGCAGGATCGTGCGCAGTTCCTCGCGTGTCGGATGGGCTTCGATCGCATCGCGCGCCGCTTCCAGCTGGATGCGCATGGTCTCGATGTCTTCGCCAAGGTAATAGACCCCGGTCGCCTCGCCGCGGCCGACATGCGTGCCGTCATCCAGGGTGACCAGGCAGGCCAGCCGGGAGTCGAACACGTGACTGGCGATGCGGAAGGGGGCTGCGAGACGCAGCGCGTCCACCGCGATACCGAGTTTTAGGCGGGCCATCAGGTGTTCGCCCCGTCGGCGCCACGGTCACGCGTGATCGGGGGCATCGCCAATAGCGTGATCGGACACATTTCGTTTCCCTGCCTGAAGGTGAGTAATTCTCACATTGAGACAGTAGTTCTCCATCAGGAGAACTGTCAATGGGCGCCTTTAGGGACGCCCTCCCTCTTCTCTTGGCTTCCGTCTACTTCACCGGCTCGACAGCCGGGGCGAGCGCCGCCGCGATCCGCGACAGATGTTTGTTCCAGTCGAACTTCTGCCCTTCCGGGGTCCAGCCCAGGCGCACGATCACGGCATCCTGCGAGGGGATCACCGCCACGATCTGGTGGTTGTGGCCCATCGCCATGAACGCATCGGGTGGCATATCCTGCAGCACCTTGCGCCCCACTTCCGTGGCTTCTGCGCGGTTCAACCACAGCTGCGCGCCGTAGGAGGGGCGCGGCGATACAGGGGTCGGCGTCAGCGCGAAGTCGAGCCATTCCTGTGACAGCAGCCGCTTGCCGCCGGCCTGGCCGTGGTTCAGGTGCAGCAGCCCGTAGCGCGCCCAGTCGCGCGCCGTCGCATAGGCGTACGAACTGCCGACCAGCACACCGGATTCGTCCGGTTCGATCAGCGCGCTGCGCATGCCGGCGGGCTCGAACAGCCGCTGCTGCGCGAAACGGGTCATGCCTTCCAGGGTGCCGCCGGTCGCCTCGAAGACGATCCGCGACAGCAGGTTGGTCGTGCCCGACGAATAGCTCCAGAACGTGCCCGGGGCGTGCTCCAGCGGCGAAGCGGCCGCCAGTGCACCCATGTCGCCCGCTTCGAAGAGCATCCTGATCGAGTCATTGCCGGGTTTGTAACTTTCGACGAACGCCAGCCCGCTCGACATCGTCAGCAGCTGGCGCAGCGTGATGGCGCCACGCGGATCGCCTGCACCCTTCCATTCGGGCACCGGCGCAGGCGCATCCAGCTTGAGCACGCCGTCATCGACCAACAGGCCGACCAGCGTGCCCATGATGCTCTTGGTCGCCGACCAGCCCAGCATGCGGGTGTTCTGGTCGAAGCCGGGTGCATAGCGTTCGGCGACGATCGCCCCGCCCTGCACCACCAGGATCGCGCGGGTGTCCGGGTAACCGCCCACGTTCTGCTCATCGAAGGCGGCCTGCACCGCTGCATCGAGTGCGGCCCGGTCGAGGTGCGCTTCAGCGGCGGCCTGCAGTGCCGGCACAGGCTGGTCGCCCTGCGGCCATGGGCGTGCAGAGAGCGGCGACAGCGGTTTGAG
>NZ_JBKGUA010000131.1:0-6379 GCF_046543485.1 Paraburkholderia sp. EG304
CAGCGGCGCCTCGAAATCGCCCGTGCGCTGGCGACCGATCCGAAGCTGCTCGCGCTCGACGAACCGGCGGCCGGCATGAACGCCACCGAGAAGGTCGAGCTGACCAAGCTGCTCGACAAGATCCGCGCGGACGGCAAGACGATTCTGCTGATCGAACACGACGTGAAGCTCGTGATGGGCCTGTGCAACCAGATGACGGTGCTCGACTACGGCAAGGTGATCGCACAGGGTCTGCCGCAGGACGTGCAGAAAGACGCGAAGGTGATCGAAGCTTATCTGGGTGCGGGGGTCCACTGATGTCCACGACGCAAGCAATGTTGAAAATCAAGGGCCTGCAGGTCAACTACGGTGGCATCCAGGCGGTCAAGGGTGTCGACCTCGAGGTCGGGCAGGGCGAACTTGTCACGCTGATCGGCGCGAACGGCGCGGGCAAGACCACGACGATGAAGGCGATCACGGGCCTGAAGGCGTATGCGGCCGGCGATATCGAGTACATGGGCCAGTCGATCAAAGGCCTGCCCGCGCACGAGCTGCTCAAGCGCGGTCTCGCGATGGTGCCGGAAGGTCGCGGCATCTTCGCGCGCATGTCGATCGTCGAGAACATGCAGATGGGCGCGTATCTGCGCAACGATGTCGACGGTATCAAGTCGGACGTCGAGCGCATGTTCGGCTTCTTCCCGCGTCTGAAGGAGCGCGCGTCGCAGTACGCGGGCACGCTGTCGGGCGGTGAGCAGCAGATGCTCGCGATGGCGCGCGCGATCATCTCGCGGCCGAAACTGTTGCTGCTCGACGAACCGTCGATGGGCCTCTCGCCGATCATGGTCGAGAAGATCTTCGAAGTGGTGCGCTCGATTTCCGCCGAAGGTATGACCGTTCTGCTCGTCGAGCAGAACGCGCGTCTCGCGCTGCAGGCGGCCAATCGTGGCTACGTGATGGACTCCGGTCTGATCACGATGTCGGGCGACGCGAAACAGATGCTCGACGATCCGAAGGTTCGGGCCGCTTACCTCGGAGAATAATGCTGTTGTGTGATACTGGCTATGGTAAGTCGGGTCCCGGCTTCCCGAACGATCCGCCGATGCCGAGGTCACGCTGATCAAAAAGCGCGCTTGGCACGTTAGATCATTTACAGGCATCTACGACTATGGCTATCTCTCGCACCATCGCTTTAAGGTCGACAGTGCCTAAGCGGGATCACTTTCCGCACCGGTGTTGCGCGGTAGGTTCGATCCAGACGCGTTCAATCTGGATATTACAAATCAGCGGCCGTCTAGTGCTGACTGCCAATGGGCCCTTAAGAGCGACGTTTACGCAATACAAGCGTTTCCGGAATGTCGTTGGAGCAGTTACGGAATCGTATGGGGCAAAGCACTCTGCGTACTTGCCGGAGCTGGTCAGATACCGCGACTATTCGATGATTTTGTTCGGCCGCTTGTTCTGTCGTGCGCGGGCCGGCATCGAGCGTTTCGAGCGCAACCGGATGGCGCTCTAGGATTCTTCCGGGTTCATCCTTCTGTCTGCTCGCCTTCTCGAAGTAACATCGCGCGGCGGTCTTGTCGCGATGGGCACACGCAGCAGGAGATCGACTGTTTTACCCCCTGTCGACCGCGTAGCACAGGTCTTCTTACTGTCTCTTGGTAGGCGGAAGTCTCCTCGGCGGGTTGTGCGTCTTCTACATCATGCATGATGTACGATTCGATTCGAACGATGCTATTCGCGCGCTTAACTCGACTGGACCGATCCAGCATCGACTTTCTGTCGTGGCCACGTATTCACGAGTTCCGTGCTTATTGCTAAGAGAAGGTTGCATAAGGACTGCTGAACGCGCTGAAGAGTCTTCCAGCAGATCGAGCAACAGCCGAGTTTGAGGAACGTTTCGTGAATAGCAGCGCGACGTTCGAAGCGAATAGCAGACGACGGAAATGATGCGGTCGGGCATGCGTACGCTCGGCAACCCGACGGACTTTCCTAGGTCCACTGCGATGCGGGTGACCACGCCGCGCGATGCAAGTTGGAATAGTGCGCGCGCGAAGAGCGCGTAGTATTTGTCGTGGTCGTAACCGCGTTCGGCATTGGCGCGGCGAGGGACGGCTCAAAGGCCGCCTGCGCCTGCCGCCGATCGGCACGATGGCCTCAATCAGCGGGACTAGTACAACATCCCTCAATTAGCTTTAGTAATTATCGGGTTGCAAGTAAGGCTGCAGGATGTAGTGGTCTAATTTCCCCGGACGGGTCGATAGGAGGACAATCCAGAATCGACGAGGAAAAAGAGCAAGATGACAAGAAGGCGCCGACAATTTGACGCCAGCTTCAAGCTGGAAGTAGTACGGATGGTGCGAGACCAAGGGCTATCGGTCAGCGAAGTGTGCCGGTCGATGGACCTTGTTGAGACAGCCGTGCGCCGCTGGGTGGCGCAGTACGATGCAGAGCGTGCTGGCGGCCCCGGCGAGGGCAAGCCGCTGACGGCTGAGCAGCAGCGTATCCGGTAGATCGAGGCGGAAAACCGGCAACTGCGCGAGGACAACGCGCTGCAAAAAAAAGTTCTTCGTAGAAAAGCGTGGAGCGATTTTCACCAATTGCGTAACCTGATACCTGAATTCAGGGGACATCAGGGGGGAGATTGCTCGATCGCAAGGCACTGCAGGCGCTGGGTTGCTGGAAGGGCTACCGGCTGGAACGCGTAGAGTGGCCACAGGGCGAGAACCACACGCTTTCGCTTTATCTGAAACCGGTCGGCCGGGTCATGCATTGTGAGCAATGCGGAGCGCGTTGTTCGCAGATTCATGAGACGACAGTGCGACGCGTGCGTGATCTGCCACTGTTCGAATATCGGGTAGTGCTGCACCTGCCCCGCCGCCGGGTCTGGTGCGAAGCTGTGGTGGTCCACGGCTGGAGAAGCTGGAGTGGCTGGGCCGCTACCAGCGGGTAACGGAGCGCTTTGCCAAGGCGTGCGAGAAGTTGTTGCAGGCGGCCAGCGTACAGGCGGTGGCCGCCTTCTACGATCTGGGCTGGCACACGGTCAAGTCGATCGACAAGATGCGCCTGCGTGCCCGTGTGGCCGACCCGGACTGGTCGGCGATCCGCTATCTGGCGATGGACGAGTTCGCGCTGCATAAGGGCCACCGCTACGCCACGGTGGTGGTCGATCCGATCGGCCGCCCAGGTGCTATGGATCGGGCCGGGGCGCTCGCGCGAAACGGCCCGGGCCTTCTTCGAGCAGCTTCCTGAAGGCGTCGCTGGGCGCATCGAGGCAGTTGCCATCGATATGACGACGGCCTATGAGCTGGAGATCAACCCGCATTGCCCACAGGCCGAAGTTGTCTACGACCTGTTCCACGTCGTCGCCAAATACGGGCGTGAAGTCATCGATCGCGTGCGCGTCGATCAGGCCAACCAGCTTCGCCATGACAGACCAGCGCGCAAGGTCCTGAAGTCCAGTCGCTGGCTGCTGCTGCGCAACCGCCGCAACCTGAAACCCGAGCAGTCGGTGCATCTGAAGGAACTGCTGGCAGCAAACCAGCCGTTGTTATGCGTCTACGTGCTGCGCGACGAACTGAAACGGCTCTGGTTCTACCGCAAGCCTGCCTGGGCGCAAAAGGCCTGGGAGCAGTGGTTTGAGCAGGCCAGGCAAAGCGGTATCGCCGCCCTGCAACTGTTCGCACAGCGCCTGCAAGGCTACTGGCATGGAATCCTGGCGCGCTGCCGCCACCCACTCAACACCAGTGTCGTTGAAGGGATCAACAACACAATCAAGGTCATCAAGCGCCGGGCTTACGGGTACCGCGACGAGGAGTACTTCTTCCTCAAAATCCGCGCCGCGTTCCCCGGTAATCCTCGATGAACCTTAAAATAGCGGGTAGGCATACGACTGTGTTTTTGACTAACAACAAGCAAGAATCTATGGTCCGCCCCAGTTTTGCAACCCTGACGCTTGATGCTGTGTTGGCTTGCTCGAATCTATCCGGCGTCGTTGTGGGGACTGTTCCCCGCGCCTCGATGAAGTTCGCGCCCGCGGCCCCCATGAAGTTGTGCGGCTTCAGGAGCCTCTTTGCTTGCCGGGGTGTTCCGCAGGCCGGTGTGCCGTTCACGTCATCAGGTTTCAGTCGTCGCAAAAGCAGAGAGGGTTAGCCTGCGTTGATTCAAGCCGATGCTGTCGCAACCCTTGGATCAAAGGTGGTGTGACGTGCCACGATAGCCCAGGCGGTGCGAGCCAGCTTGTTGGCCAGCGCGCACGCCACCACGTTTGAGTGGCGTCGCATCAGTAGTGCACGTGTCCAGTCCGCGAGGTGGCCGGCTCGCTTCTGCAGGCATCGCATATAGGCCCGGGCGCACTGGACGAGAAGACTGCGGATCTTCTTGTCACCCCGTCGGCTGATGCCGAGAAGTTTGGATCTGCCGCCTGTGCTGTACTGGCGGGGAACAAGGCCAAGCGAGGCCGCGAAATCGCGACTGCATCTGAACTGCTTGCCATCGCCGATTTCTGAGGCAAGCACACTTGCAGTGATCGGCCCGATACCAGGAATGCTCAACAGTCTTTGTCCGACGTCGTCGTCGGCGAGCTGCTGCGCCACCTCGCGATCGATCTCACCGATCTGCTGCTGCAGGTACTTGTAGTGCTCGTGAAGCCGCTCAAGGATCGCGACAAGCCGGGGCGGCAACGGATGGAAGCTGAGAAGCTCCGACAGTCGCTCGACGCCAGTCTTGCCGACCGGCAGACTGATGCCGAATTCGAGCAGAAAGCCATGCATCTGGTTGATCGTTCTCGTGCGATCGCGCACCATCGATTCACGCACGCGGTGTAGCACCGAAAGCGTTTGCTGTGACTCGGTCTTCGGCGTTACGAACCGCATGGCCGGGCGCGATGCAGCTTCGCAGATCGCTTCGGCATCGACGAAGTCGTTCTTGTTTGACTTTACGAATGACCTCACAAACTGCGGCGAAATCAGTCTGACTTCGTGGCCGAACGTGGCCAGCTTGCGTGCCATGAAGTGAGAACCTACACACGCCTCCATGACGACCGTGCAGGTCGCATAGGTTGCAAAGAACTCGATCAGTTGCTTGCGCCCAAGCTTCTTCCGCAGCACAGCGTTACCCTTGCTGTCCTGACCATGGATGTGAAAGCTGTGTTTGCCAAGGTCGATCCCAACGAGCGTCGCATGGTCCATGATGGTCTCCAGTTACGAGTGAGCTCCTTCAGCGTAACCTGCCCGGTGAGGCGGGGCGGACCATGTCATTAGTGATGGAAGTGTTGACGGGGCCGGAGCGCCGGCGGCGGTGGTCAGCTGAAGAGAAGCTGACGATGGTGCGGGAGAGTTTCGAGCCGGGCAAGTCGGTCTCGATGGTTGCACGCCAGCACGGCGTCAATCCGAATCAGCTGTTTCACTGGCGCAAGCTGTATCAGGACGGCAGCCTGTCGGCTGTCAGTGCCGGCGAGGAAGTCGTGCCGGCGTCGGAACTGAGCGATGCACTCAAGCAAATCAGGCAGCTTCAGCGACTACTCGGAAAAAAGACAATGGAGAATGAGATTCTTCGTGAGGCAGTGGAGGTGGCGAAGTCGCGAAAATGGATTGCGCGCTCACCCTCATTGCCAGGGGACGACCAGTGAAGCGGGTCTGTGACGTTCCCGGTGTAGCGCGCTCGAATGTGGCGGACAAGCTGGCGCGGCCGGCTGACTGGCGGGACGGGCGTACGGCTCGAAAGACTGACGACGCCGGTCTGGTGGAAGAGATTCGACTGGCCGTTGCTGATTTGCCCAGCTATGGCTACCGTCGTGTGTGGGGCCTGTTGCGTCGGCGGCGGGAGAACCATAGCGCGGTGCCCGTCAATGCCAAGCGGGTGTACCGGGTGATGCGCGTTCACGGTCTGCTGCTGGAGCGCCGGACGGCACCGCCACGCCCTCAGCGCCGACACGATGGCAAGGTAGCGGTGGGGAAGAGCAATCAGCGTTGGTGTTCTGACGGCTTCGAGATTCGTTGCGACAACGGCGAACCGCTGCGTGTCACGTTCGCTCTGGATTGCTGCGACCGCGAAGCGATGAGCTGGGTGGCGACGACCGGTGGCCACAGTGGCGACGTGGTGCGCGACGTCATGCTGGCCGCCGTTGAGAACCGGTTCGGTGACGTCCTGAAGGCGCCGTCGGAAATTGAATGGCTGACCGACAATGGCTCGGGTTACACGGCAGAGAAAACAAGGACCTTTGCTTCAGACATTGGCCTGGAGCCATTGACCACACCCGTGTGCAGCCCGCAAAGTAAGGAGTCGGCTTCACATTGCACCTTGTCCGGTAGCTTGAGCGGTTATAAAGGTTGGTTGTGTTGCGTTGCGTCCGCCTGTGCCCCTCACAAGCACGACGTCGCCGAGGGGTTCGTACAGGCACCGA
>NZ_JBKGUA010000132.1:0-6098 GCF_046543485.1 Paraburkholderia sp. EG304
GCGCTGACCGCCATCGACGTCAACTCCTCGCGCGCCACCAAGGGCAGCGACATCGAGGACACCGCCTTCCAGACCAACCTGGAAGCGGCCGATGAAGTGGCCCGCCAGCTGCGCCTGCGCATTGCCGTTGCCACCGCGCTCGCCACGCTCATCACGACGGCCATTGCGGTCCTTGCCGTTGCGATCCTTGTTGCGACCATTGCGGTTGCCGTCCTGGCTCGGGCGGTTGCTCGGCTGCGGCGCGGGGGCCGGGGCCTGTTCACCCCCGAAGATGCGCTTCAGCCAACCCACCACGCCCGTCGCAGCCGGGGCGGCCACGGGAGCGGCCACCGGGGCCGGTGCGGCGTCCGGTTCCGGGGCTTCACGCACCGGGGCCGGCTGGCTGTGCTTGACCTGGGTCACCACCGGGGCGACCGGGATGTTCAGCTGGGCCTTGGTCAGCGCGTGCACCGGCAGCTTGCGCGGGGTGCCGCGCTGGTAGCTCGGCTTGCCGCTTTCTTCGCCCAGCTCGTTCTCGCGCAGGCGGGTCACTTCGTAATGCGGGGTGTGCAGCTGCTCGTCGGCGACGATCACGATCGGCGCGTCGTGGCGCTGTTCGATCTCACGCAGCGCGCTGCGCTTTTCGTTGAGCAGGTAGTTGGCGATCTCGACCGGGGCCTGGACCAGCACCTGCCCGGTGTTCTCCTTCATCGCATGCTCTTCAGCCACGCGGATGATGGACAGCGACAGCGACTCGACGCTGCGCATGCGGCCATGGCCGTCGCAACGCGGGCAGACGATCTGGCTGGATTCGCCCAGGCTCGGACGCAGGCGCTGGCGGCTCATTTCCATCAGCCCGAAGCGCGAGATGCGGCCCAGCTGCACGCGCGCACGGTCGTACTTGAGTGCGTTCTGCAGGCGGTTCTCGACTTCACGCTGGTGCTTGTTGGAGGCCATGTCGATGAAATCGATGACCACCAGGCCGCCCAGGTCGCGCAGGCGCAGCTGGCGGGCCACTTCATCGGCCGCTTCCAGGTTGGTCTGGAAGGCGGTGTCCTCGATGTCGCTGCCCTTGGTGGCGCGCGAGGAGTTGACGTCGATGGCGGTCAGCGCTTCGGTCTGGTCGACCACGATCGAGCCGCCGGACGGCAGGCGGACGTTGCGTTCATACGCGCCTTCGATCTGCGATTCGATCTGGAAGCGGTTGAACAGCGGGATGTCGTCCTTGTAATGCTTGAGCTTGCGCAGGGTCTGCGGCATCACCTGCTGCATGAACTCCTGGGCGGTCTCGTACAGCTCTTCGGTGTCCACCAGGATCTCGCCGACATCGGCGCGCAGGTAGTCACGCAGGGCGCGCACGATCAGGCGCGATTCCTGGTAGATCAGGAACGAGGCCGGCTTGGTCAGCGCCGCTTCGGCGATCGACTTCCAGACCTGCAGCAGGTAGTCCAGATCCCACTGCAGCTCTTCGGCATCGCGGCCGACGCCGGCGGTGCGGATGATCACGCCCATGTCGTCGGGGATGTTCAGCTTGTCCAGCGCTTCTTTCAGCGCGGCGCGGTCTTCGCCCTCGATGCGACGCGAGACGCCACCGGCGCTCGGCGAGTTCGGCATCAGGACCATGTAGCGGCCGGCCAGCGAGATGAACGTGGTCAGGGCAGCGCCCTTGTTGCCGCGCTCTTCCTTGTCCACCTGGACCACGACTTCCTGGCCCTCGCGCAGCAGCTCGCGGATGCCGGCCTTATTATGGTCGACGCCTGCCTGGAAGTAATCGCGGGAGATTTCCTTCAGCGGCAGGAAGCCATGGCGCTCGCCGCCGTATTCGACGAAAGCGGCCTCCAGCGAAGGCTCAAGGCGCGTGATGCGGCCTTTGTAGATATTCGACTTCTTCTGTTCCTTGGACGGCTGTTCGATGTCGATGTCGTACAGCGTCTGGCCATCCACGATGGCTACCCGCAGCTCTTCAGCCTGCGTGGCATTGATCAGCATTCGCTTCATTCTTGCGTTCCTCGCGCGCTGCTACCGCGCGGAACGCCATGGGGTTTCGCTTCTGGTCACGCTTCACCGCCCATCGCGCATGCGCGGGGAGGGCAGTTTGGGTTTCCAGCGCTACGACACCACGGCAGGCCGCGGGAGCGCTTCATTTGTTTTGGTTTGGGTGTTACTGGGCCGGAGGCAGCTTTCAGCCAGGCTGGAGCGCCACAGGGACATGTTCAGCGCGAATGCGTGTCAGACATCCGGCGATGGCCGGGACCGCCGGTGAGCCGCTAACATGGCCGCCCCGGGGGCGGTGGCTGCGCACTGTGCCGGAATCGAGGGAAGTCGGGCTTCTGGCCCAGAGCAACTTCCAACGAAATCAATCCCTTATCTCGCCCGCCGAGTGTAACAGAATAAAAGGCCAATGACCGTTACCGAGCCCACCCCGAAAGCCGCTGAAGCCATGACCAGCGTACGTATCATCACTGTCCCGGCCGACCGCGCCGGGCAACGCCTGGACAACTTCCTGCTCGGCCAGCTCAAGGGTGCACCACGCAGCCTGATCTACAAGCTCGTCCGCAGTGGCCAGGTCCGCGTCAACGGCGGCCGCGCCAAGGCCGAGCGCAAGCTCGAGGGCGGCGACGAAGTGCGGGTTCCGCCCGTCCGTCTCAACGAGGAGGGCGACAAGGCCGGTCCGCCCGCCGCGTTCATGAAACGACTGGAAGATGCCATCGTGTTCGAAGACGATCGGCTGCTGGCGCTGAACAAGCCGTCGGGCGTGGCCAGCCACGGCGGCAGTGGCATCAGCTTCGGCGCGATCGAAACCCTGCGCGCGCTGCGCCCCGGCAAGACCCTGGAGCTGGTCCATCGGCTGGACCGGGACACCTCGGGCCTGCTGATCGTGGCCAAGAAGCGCTCGGCCCTGAGCGAGCTGCAGGCACTGCTGCGTGAGGATCATGGCGCCGGCATCCGCAAGCGCTACCTGACCCTGCTGGCGGGCCGCATGCCCGATGGCACCATGACCGTGGACGCCCCGCTGCACGTGGGTCTGCGCCAGGGTGGCGAGCGCCATGTCCAGGTCAACCCGATCGGCAAGGAGTCGATCAGCCAATTCAAGGTGCTGGAGCGCAAGGGCGGGCATTCGTACTGCGAGGTGCGGATCGAAACCGGCCGCACCCACCAGATCCGCGTCCACGCCCAGCACCTGGGGCATCCGGTGGCCGGTGACGACAAGTACGGCGATCCGGACGTCAACAAGCGGCTTCGTGAGCAGATCGGGCTGAAGCGCCTGTTCCTGCACGCGGCCTCGCTGGAGTTCGCGCTGGACGCGGGCAAGACGCCGTATCTGATCAATGCGCCGCTGGCCGAAGAGCTGGTCGAGGTGTTGAACCGGTTGAAGTGAACCGGCCCATCACCACTTGAACAACACCAGGCTGATCGCCAGGCTGCCCATGCCGGCCACCAGGCCGTACACGGTCTCGTGGCCCTTGGCGTAGCGCTTGGCCGCGGGCAGGAGTTCGTCCAGGGCCAGGAACACCATCACGCCCGAAATGATCCCGAACACCCAGCCGAAGGTGGCGTGGTTGAGCACCCCGGACAACAGGACATAGCCGATGGCCGCGCCGATCGGTTCGGCCAGGCCGGACAGCAGGCTGGCCCCGAACGCATAGAACTTGTTCTGCGTGGCGAAGTACACCGGCACCGCGATCGCGATGCCCTCGGGGATGTTGTGGATGGCGATGGCGAAGGCCAGGGGCATGCCCACCGACGGGCTCTCCAGCGTGGCGAAGAACGTCGCCAGGCCCTCCGGGAAGTTGTGCGCGGTGATCGCCACGGCCGTGAGCAGGCCCACCCGTTTGATGTAGGCCTTGTTGTTGTCGCGGAACAGCGGATCCTGCTTGTCCAGGCTCTCGTGCGGGTTCGGGATCAGGTGGTCGATCACCACGATCAGCAGCACGCCGACCAGGAAAGCCGCGGTGCCATAGGCGAAGCCCAGCCGGGCGTCGTACGCCTGGGTGAACGAATCGATCGCCTTGTTGAGGATCTCGGTCAGCGAGACGAAGACCATCGCGCCGCCGGCGAAGGCCAGCCCGAACGCCAGCAGGCGCGGGTTGGGCCGGCGTGAGAACAGCACCATCAGGCTGCCCAGCGCGGTGGCCAGGCCGGCGGCCAGGGTCACCGCGAGGGCGATCCATACGTTGTCACTGGAAATATCAGGCATCCGCCAACGCGTCCTTGTACGAGAAAAGTGCGCCGTGCGGTCCCCGCCTCCCCACAGGACCGCTGAAATGCGGTGCTGCGAGGGGGCGGTGTTCACCGGGCGCGTGGCGACGCGTCGATCCGACGGGCGCCTTGACGATCCATGATGCGCGGCTTGCGGCGGCCGACCTCAACACAATGCGGCGATCAGCCGCCGCGACGCAGCCGTTCTTCGACCGCGAAACACTGGTCGGGCTTGGGCTGCGGCGGATTGAAGCTGACCGGCACCTGGATCGTGGTCGAGACCGTCTGCCCGGCGCGGGTGGCGGCCTTGAACTGCCAGGCCTGCACGGCCTTCTGTGCCTGCTCGTCGAGCTGGGCGTTGCCACTGCCGCTGGCGAGCTGGACCTGGCTGGGCTGGCCGTCGGCCGCGATGGTCACCTTGAAGGTGCTGGTGCCGCCGATCCCCTGGCAGGCCAGTTCGATCGGGTACTCCGGTGGCGGCGTCTTGACCGCCGCGACCTCGGTGGGGGCGGCGACCGGGGCGGCCGGTTCGGCGGGCGTCTTGTTGCAGCCCGCCAGAGCCACCAGGGCGAGGCTGGACAGTGCGATGTACGGCAGTTTCATGGGCTTACTCCGTCAGGGCCGAGGCTTTCGCCGCGCAGATGAAGTCGTTCTCGCTCAGGCCACCCACGTCATGGGTGGAGAAGCGCACCACGGCGCGGTCGTAATGCACGCCCAGGTCCGGGTGGTGGTCTTCGCGATGGGCCACCCAGGCGAGCGCGTTCACGAAGGCCATGGTGCCGTGGTAGTTGTCGAAGCGGAAGGTACGGGTCAGCGCCTGGCCGGCCTCGGCCAGCTCCCAGCCGGGGACCTGGGCCAGCAGCTCGGTGACCCGGGCGGCGCCGAGCTTGTGGTCGCTGCCTTTGCGCGGCACGCAATGGGCGTGGGCCAGCGGAATCAGGTCGGCCATGGGTTCCTCCACATCTGGATGACTGAACAATGCGCGGTCGGGTGTATAAACCGAATGAGCGCATAACAAGGGATTGGCTAGAATAGCCCGATGATCCAGATATCCGACACTGCCCAATCCTATTTCCGCAAACTGATCGAGCGTGAGCCAGGTGCCGGACTGGGCGATGCGCTCCTTGCTCCAGCCGTCCTTGTCGCCACCGGGCGCGCCGCGCTCGGCAGTGCCGGCGCCGGCCTGGCCCGGAACGCGCACACTGCCATCGGCCTTGAACAGGCTGCCACCGTTGCCCTGGGTCGCACTCACGGCCCGGCCGTTGAGATCGGCATCCTGCGGATGGTTGGCCGCACCCCAGTCGTCCGCGCGGTTCGGCGTGGCCCAGCTGCCCGGCGCTGCTGCCGTCTGGCGGGCGGGCGCACGCGTTGCATTGGCCGCGCTGGTGCTGGACGCACTGGCGGCGCTACTGGAACGGGTCGATGCCGGGGCCGTCGCGGTACTGCTTGCCGCGGTCGGCGAAGGGGGTTCCGGGCGCGGCGCGGCATTGGGCACCGCGCGTTCGCGCACGGCGACCTCCGGTGATCGGCCCGGCACGGTAATCTCGCGCGCGGGCAGCGTCGCCACCGTCACCGCAGGTGCGGTCACTGGCCGGATCTCGCGCTCACGCACCTGCAGTTCGCGTTGCGGGAGCGTGGCATCCACGCGCGGGCCGGGCACCGTAACGGCCGGAGCGGGTGCTTCGACCACGGTCACCTGGCGCTCCTGGACGGTGAGGTCGGGTGTCCGCAGTTGCGGTTCGGCCGGGCGCAGCGTGGGTACGGTGCTGCGCGGCGTCGGTGCTTCCACGGTCACCACGGTGCGCTCGCGCACGGCGATGTCCTGCGGGTCGCGTGGCACCACACGCACATCGGTGCGCGGCACGCTGGTCGGCGGCACCACGAAAACGGTCGGGGCCAGGGCGACCTCGGTCGCCTGC
>NZ_JBKGUA010000133.1:0-5717 GCF_046543485.1 Paraburkholderia sp. EG304
GCAAAACGCCCGCGTGCAATGCCCGCAAGGGCCAAAAACCAAAGGATGACGGTCGGCTTCACGACCTGAACACCTCTACATCGCCGACACGTCGCAAATTCAGCTGCTTGTTCAGCGTAGCCTTAACGTGAGATGAGGGCGACGTCGTCGCCCGGTGTTCTACTTACAGATCGAGGACGAGACGGTCGCCCTTACAGCCAGAACAGCAAATGATCATCGTGTTGTTCGCAGCCTTTTCGGGCTCCGACAGAATGGCATCGCGGTGATCGGGTTGGCCTTCGAGCACGCGGACTTCACACGCGCCGCACACGCCTTCTTCACAGGAATAGGAAATGGGGATTCCCGCGTCGCGCACGACGTTGAGAATCGTTTTGCCCTGCGGGACCGTCAGGGTTTTTCCGCTCTTGCGCAATTCGATGACGAAGTTCCCATCGAGCGCGGCTTCCTGCTTCGCGGAGAAGTATTCGACGTGAACCTGTTCCTGAGGCAGCGACGCACACGCGGCTTCGAACGCCTCGAGCATCGGGCCGGGGCCGCAGCAGTAGAAGTGAGCGGTGGACGGTTCTTTCTTGACGACGTCCGCGATGTTGAGGAATGTGCCGGCCTCGGCATCGACGTGAACCAGCGCGCCTTCGAAGGTTTTCAATTCCTCGGCGAATGCGACGTCGACGCGTTCACGGCACGAGTAATAGATACGCGGCGACTGTCCGAGCTCTTTCAGACGACGCGCCATACACAGAATAGGTGTAATCCCGATACCGCCGGCGACGAGGACGGTGTGCCCGGCATCTTCATTGAGCGGGAAATTGTTGCGAGGTGCTTCGATCTGGATGAGATCGCCGACCCGCATCGTCTCGTGCATATAGCGCGAACCGCCGCGCGACTGCGGATCGAGTTTGACGCCGACCACGTACGAACGCTGTGTCAGGCTGTTGCTGTATTCCAATAGCGAGTACTGACGGGTCAGGCCGTTCGGCAAAACGACTCCGACGTGAGCGCCCGGTTCCGCCCCGGGCAGCAGGTTGCCCTCGGGGTCTTCGAATGTGAAGGCCAGCGTGTTCCGGGCCAGATAGTTGATCGCCGTCAAACGCAGGGTCATCACTTCATTCAGTTGTTCACTCATGTCACCTCCAAAATCGTAGAACGCGGAGAACCGCGCAAACGGCGCGCAAGAATTACACATCACGCTTCCTTGTTTAAGAACCTCTGTCGTCAGAATCACGGGGCACCGAAAGTTCCGTCGGCCGTTTGACGCGTAATTCTTTTTTGCATATTATTTGGCCTGACCAGAAAAAAGTCAAAGCCTCTTCGGCGCAGAGTCTGGCGGAAGCTGTAGCGACTACGTTTCTGAGGAAAACGGGCGAGATCACACGGGGTATTCCCCTAGGGAGGAGAAATGATCGCAGTTCTGACCACCAACGGTGGAACCGTCGCGTACGGTGAGGGTGCGGCAACAACGCTGTTGGTCGCCACTATTCGAGGCATGCTCGTGTTCGAGCGTGCCGACGCCAATGCGCCGTGGAATCTCACGCGCAAGGCGCTGGAAGATCGTCACGTGAGCGCGCTGCTCTACGTGCCGAAAGCGGGTCTATTGTTCGCGGGCGCACACGGCCAAGGCAGTCTGTCGGTCAGCAAGGACCTCGGGCTGACGTGGGAACCAGCCAACAACGGGCTCAACAGCACGCATATCTACACGATGGCGCAGCAGGAGCGCGATGGCCGCACCGTTCTGTTCCTGGGCACGGAGCCGTCCGCGCTTTATCGCAGCGACGATCTGGGTGCCACGTGGGTCGAAATCCCCGAGATGATGACGGTGCCGGACCAGGACAAGTGGACGTTCCCGCCGCCCCCGCACATCGCCCACGTGAAGAACATCGCGTTCCATCCGGCCGAGCCGGAGACGCTCTATATCTGTATCGAACAGGGCGCGCTGCTCAAGACGGTCGATGACGGCAAGACGTGGACCGAGCCGCGTAGCTACGAATCGGAAAACGACAAGTTCTACCACGACAACCACCGCGTGCTGATTCGTCCGTCCAACCCCAGGCAGATGTTCATGTGCGGCGGCGAAGGCCTGCACTACAGCGCAGACGCAGGCGAGACGTGGGTGCACCTGATGACGCGTCAAGACCTGATCGGTTATCCCGACGCGATGTTCATCGATCCCCGCAACGAAAACGTGCTGTATCTCGGTGGCCCGGGCAACGCGCCGCGTGACTGGGGTACACGGAAGTCGGCGGATGCCACGGTTCTCAAGAGCACCGATGGTGGCGTCACCTGGGACCATATGCGTAATGGTTTGCCCAAGGAAATCATCGGCAACATCGAGGGCATGGGTCTGTATCACTGGGGCGACAGGATCATGTTGATCGCTGGTACCGCGACGGGCGAGATTTATGCGACCGAGAACGACGGCGATAGCTGGTACGCGATCTCGGAAGACGTGCCGCCGATCTCGAAGGGTGGTCACTACCGCTGGTTCCTCGATGCCAAGGAACGCATGAACGTCGAAGGTCGTTACGGCCGCAACGAACACTGACCCGGCCACAGCAGCCAAACAAAAAGCTATTCTGCGCGCCGGTTCCCCGAGCGCGGCGCAGCAAGCCCTAACAGGAGAACGCCTTGAGTCGTATTGCTAGTCACGAGGACGCCCTCGCTATCGCTCGCGGTTTGCACAACGTGATTCGTTCACGTGTCAAACAGACCGAAAGCGATCGCGTGGTGCCGAAAGAAACCATCGACGCACTACGTGAGTCGGGTCTTTTCAACATCATCACGCCGAAGTCGTTTGGTGGTTCCGAGCTGGGCTTTACGACGCTCGTCGAAGTCACGGCCGAAATCGCGTCGGCTTGCGGTTCGACCGGTTGGGTGTTCGGCGTGCTCGCCGGTCACAGCTGGATGCTGAACCTGTTCCCGTTGAAAGCACAGCAAGACGTGCTGGGCAAAGGCCACGCTCTGACGGCCACGGTGTTCCGCCTCGGCGGCACGATTACCGAAGTCGCCGGTGGCTACAAACTCGTGAACGGTGAAGGGCGCTTCTGCTCCGGTATCGATCACGTGGAGTGGGTCATCGTCGGCAATGCCGTGCAGCGCGAAGACGGGCCGCCCGAACCGCGCTTCTTCGTGATCCCGCGCTCGGATATCCAGATCGTCGATGACTGGCACACCGCGGGCCTGCGTGGCACCGGTAGCCGCACGATCAAGGTCGCCGAAGCGTTCATCCCGGCACACCGTTCGGTGTCCGTGAAGGAAATGATGACGGGCAACGTCGAAGGCGCCGATGCCCTGCGCGCTCCGATCTACCGCATGCCGTTCCATAACGTCACGCCGTTCTCGCTGATCGGTGCGCCCCTGGGCATGGCACGCGCGGCAATCAAATCGTTCACCGAAGGTCTGGCGCCACGTCTGAAGGCAATGCCGGCTGACCAGATGGCAGAGCAGTCGGCAACGATCGAACGTCTTGCGCACGCGACGGCGGATCTCGACGCTGCCTATGCGTTGATTCTCGAAGACACTCGCCGCATTGACACAGCCGAAAGCGCAAAGTCGTTGACGCCGCTCGAATGGTCGCGCATTTCCCGCGATTGGGCATATTCGGCGCAAACGGCTCGTCGTGCGGCCAACAGTCTGTTCGAAGCCGCGGGCGGCACCAGCATCTACAACGCGTCGGACCTCCAGCGCATCTGGCGCGACGTCAATTCGGCCGCGCAGCACTTCGCATTCACGTGGGACAGCGCACTGACGAGTTACGGACGTCAGGCACTCGATCTGCCGCCTTCGAACTTCGGCCCTGGTCCTAAGAAATAGGAGTTAGCAATGAACGTGGATGATCTTCATTCAATCGAGGATTACTCGCCGGAAACGCTGCGTCAGATTGTCGAACGGGTGGAGAACTCGCGCACGTTCGAACAGATGATTTATCGCGAGTCCGAGCTGGACGAAGTCTGGCGCCTGCTCGACAACGATATCGCGGCGGCTGCACGGAATGCCGCGAACTCGGCCGAAGGGCAGAACCTCGTGGCGCTGCGCAATCTGATCATCGAAGCGCACGACCTGATCGGCAACGAAAGTAACACCGTAGACGCTCGCGAACGACTGCTAAAAGCCGTCGCACTCGTTTAAGGCAGTCGGGGGATTTCGGTCTCCCACGCAAATTCATATACAAGAGACTAGGAGCAAACATGCTTTCCCGCGAAGACAACGACGTTCTGACTCAAGTAGGAAAAGGCACCCCGAACGGCGACATGATTCGTCAATTCTGGATTCCGGCGCTGCTCGCATCGGAAATTCAGGAGCCGGGTGGTGCGCCCAAGCGTGTGCGTCTGCTCGGCGAAGATCTCGTGGCGTTCCGCGACAGCGACGGCAAGGTCGGCCTGCTCGAAGAACAGTGCCCGCACCGTCGTGCCTCTCTCGCGCTGGGCGACAACTCGGAAGGCGGTCTGCGTTGTCTGTACCACGGCTGGAAGTTCGCCGTCGATGGCCAGTGCATGGACACCCCGACCGAGCCGGAAGATTCGAAGCTGTGCTCGCGCATCAAGGCGATCGCCTACCCGGTGCGTGAAGTCGCTGGCGTGATCTGGACGTACATGGGCGACCCGGCAAAGGTTCCGCAGTTCCCCGACTTCGATTTCCTGTCGTACCCGGCAGATAAGGTCGCAGCGTTCAAGGTTCTCGAAGACTGTAACTACGCTCAAGCCGTCGAAGGCACGATCGACTCGGCACACGCGGGTGTCCTTCACCGCGAGCAGCCGTGGTCGGCGCCGGCGAAGTACGAGCACGAGCGCGATTTGCGTCCGAAGATCGAAGTCGAATACACGCTGTACGGTCTGCGCTACGCCGGCGTCCGCAATTTCCGTGAAGAAGGCAAGCTGCACGCCCGCGTCACGGAAGTGATTCTGCCGTTCTTCACGCTGATCCCGCCCGATGGCTTCGGCGTCCGCAAGAACCGCCGCATGGCCAACGCTTTCGTTCCGCGTGACAACGAATCGACGTGGCACATCCAGTGGTTCTTCGACGAAACGCAGCCGGTCGATATCGAATATCGCATCCAGGAAGGCGGCCACTGGGTCGATGAAAACTTCCGCAAGGAACTCAACATCGACAACTGGTACAAGCAGGACCGCGAGGCGATGAAGACGTCGTCGATGTCCGGCATCAAGGGCATCCTGACGCAAGATCACGCGGTCAGCGAAACGCAGGGCCGCATTCTCGACCGCACGAAGGAACACCTCGGCACGTCGGACGTCGCGGTCGTCGCATGGCGTCGCCAGATGATTCGTTCGGCACGCGCGTACGCACAAAGCGGCGAGCTGCCGAGCGTGCTGACGAACACGATTCCGTGGAATCAGATTCACGCTTCGACGGTGATCTTCCCGAACGATCGCACATGGAAGGAAGAAGTGCCCCTCAACCCGGCCGTCGCTCTGAAGGCCTGAGGTTCGCATGATCGTTGATAGCCACGCTCACGTATCGCCTCATTGGTATGAGCCCGTCGAGGTGCTGCTCGATCAGATGAATGAATACGGTGTTGGTCATGCCGTGCTCACGCAGATGATTGGACAGACGGACAACCGGTATCAGCAGGAATGCGTTAAGGCATTGCTGATCAAGTCCACCGCATAGCTACTCGGAGCGTTATAGAGCGGAGTGGATAAGGAAGGCAGAACAGGATGAAGCAGCAGACGCTGGCGATGGAAGCTGACGAAGGTGCGGGTTTC
>NZ_JBKGUA010000134.1:0-5698 GCF_046543485.1 Paraburkholderia sp. EG304
CACTTGAACCTTGCAAACGGCAGCTAAACCGCCCATTCTTGAACCCACCAAGATGCTCGTTTCTACCCGCTTCTTCTGGCGCCTATATGCCGGAAATACCCGGCTCCTTTATGCCGGAAGGTGACACCACGGTCGCGTATGACGTTGCACGACGTCTCATCGGGCAGCAACGGCACACGGATCGCGTGCACGCGATCCCGTTTACCATGCGGCCAACACACGCAGGTTGATGGCCAGCACGATTACTTCCATTCGGTGCGTCTTGTCGCGCTACTTCTGGCGTTCCACAGAGATGCTTGTGGGATCGACAAGACAGCATTCGATCCCGCGACCTTGCAAGGCATGACAGATCCAGAACGCGTCTTGGCCGGTCTCATAGCTTGGGCAATCCATAGTTCATCTGGCAACGCCCATTTCTGCCGCTGCTGTCCAATCAGGGACAGCGCCGGCTACAGACGTGATGCAGCCCGTTACTGCGTGACCGTATGCACGGCTGGCCGATCTTAGCTAGCTGGCCACCTCATCTCAGCGTTCGATTGCTTGAGAAACTCTTTCAGACTGCAATCTGCGACAGCTTGTCGTTCCATTCTTGCGCGAGTGTGTCGGTGACCGGTCAGTTACTTGGATGGACCAGCATGAAGCGCCGTTGCGCAAGATCTGCGTCGACCTGCGCGCGTTCTATAGCGCGCAGGCGTAACCGATCGGCTTCAGCGTGACGCGCTTCGATTTCCCTGCGCATCTGCCCTGCCAACTCATCGGCAGCGGGAGTCATCGACGCGACGATCAACGCGTAAACTGTTTCACCCGATCGGCGCCCCGTCAATTGACTGGCAGCAAGGTTCTCCAAGAGCGTCTTGTGCTTGATCGCAGACATATTAGGCTTCCTGTCTTCCGCGTAGCGTAACGGAGTCGGAAAAGCGACCACAACGACTGCAGATGGCGCCTCCCTGCAGAACTGGCGCACCCTCGCCAGGTGGCAACGATCGCGCGACTTCAAACCCGCGACCATGCATCTTGGGCTCGGTGCACTAGATAATCGGCCGACCTCAGCCAGCGCCGCCTCGTATTCGCACTCCTCCTCTGATCCGCCCGCAGAAGTCGTTCGATTCATGCTTCTGGGTCGGGCACTACCGGATGAATAACTCCCCACGCTCTGGAGCTTCCGCCAAATTCGGTGCCGCTCAAAGCCTCAGAAACTGGGGGATATTAGAAAATCGCTAGGACATCGAAAAAACATTTGATATCAATGCGGTGCACGAACGGTGGCATGATAGTACCCATTCCGTACCGGCTGCAGTGTCTGATTTGCTTTGCGTGCACAAGGTTTTTCACTGATAGGGGCGCATTCGTGCGTTGGCAGGCGAATTCCAGAAGGTCGGGTACTTTATTCGGGTTTGCAAAAAGTAGTTGCGTTGTCTTGGCTACGTCGCCGATCGGCGCAAACGCAAATGCATGAGCGGTAGTTTGGGCTGGAGCAAAGGGGGCAGAGATACATCTGCGGGCGGGAATCGTGATGAAGCGGTGCGCTCAGCTTCTGCTCGCAGTAGGCGTCGACGTGATGCGGATGGGAACGCTTGCCATTCTGACGTGTACGGGAGAAATCGCGACATCAGCAGCACCGGATCTTTGTTCGTGAGTCGCAGGGAGCTCGTCAACGCGCCGGCTGTGTCAAATGGCGGGCGCGTGTTCACGAACCCGCATTCAGCGGCAGCATTGCGTTCGATGCTTTCCGTGGCGGTGTCGTCGTAACGGCGGCACGCTTGGCCAAATGACTTCGGTCTTGGCTGGGAGATTAAGATGTTAAATCGTATTTCCTTGGCGCGCCCGGATCATGGGGCGAATAAGCGGTTAGCCTTATCAAAGGTGTCTAGCGTTATTGTCGGTAGCGGTACGCTAGCCATTAGGTGTGCTCAGCTAGCCCAAGAAAGGGGGCACGTGATCCGCGCGGTACTTTGTGCGGACTCCCGGTTTTCCGAGTGGGCCACCGGTGCCAATATCCTATGTTGTAGCAGCGTCGACGAGCTCTCGACATTTATAGATATTGAGCCCGTTGAATATATATTTTCTGTCGCCAATCCGTTCATATTGCCAGTGGGTATGCTTAGGCAGGCACGTCAAGGCGCTTTCAATTATCACGATGGACCCCTCCCTCAATATGCGGGAACTCATGCCACTTCTTGGGCCTTGCTTGCTGGTGAAAGCGAATATGCAATTACGTGGCATTGTATGGATCAAGGCGTCGATACTGGTGATGTGGTCGTTCGGCGTCAGGTTTTAATAACGCCGACCGACACTGCATTCACCCTAAACATTAGATGTTATGAAGCTGCTATCGAGGGGTTCCGTGAGTTGCTAATTGGATTGACCGATGGGGCCCTCGATATACGTCCGCAAAGGATGCTGGACAGGAGCTACTTTCCGAGATATCGAAGGCCCGATGTTGGGGGCTGTTTACGTTGGGATCGATCTGCGGAAGATTTGTCTGCAATGGTGCGGGCCTTGGATTTCGGAGCAAATTATCCAAATCCGTTGGGAATGCCAAAGGTTATCTTGGTCGATGATCTTGTGGCAGTCAAACGCGTAAAGGTTCTGGATCGATGCTCGGATGAGCTTCCGGGTTCCTTGCTGGGGATCCACCGTTGGAATTGGCGTGTCGCGACAGCTACGCAAGATGTCGATGTTTGGTTTTCTGGTCCGGACGGTCAATCTATTGACGCGTCGGCGCTCGCGAAGCATCACGGTCTGGATATCGGAGACCGTCTTCACATATTCGGTGTAGAACAGGCGTCGAGCATTACTTCCGAGCTCGAAATGTTAGCCGTGCAAGAGTCATTTTGGCGCCAGCGGCTTGCCGGGTTCAGATCGTTGCAGCTTCCCTTTTTTTTGTCGTCGGCTTTGGCCATGACGAAATGGCAGTCCAGTTCGGAGAATGCTTTTAGCGTTTTGGCTGAATTGGCACCGATCGAGCGCATGGTACACATAGTGGTCGGCTGGCTAATCTATCTTTCCCGCATCTCAGGTGAATCTGAGCTTCAGTTGGGATGGAGTCCTACGCTCAATGTATCGGGAGTTGCATCGGAAGCAACAGGGTTGCATATTGCCGCAGTCGTGCCGATGAAAATTGTAGTTGATCTCGATGATGCTTTTGCAGAGGTGCGTAGGACAGTTGAGACCGAATTCGCTCTGCTTCGAGCACACAAAAGTTTTGCTGGGGATCTCGTTGCACGCTACCCGGCGTTAAAGAACATAGAGGCACTTCGATCGCGGTGCCCGTGGCCGATTGGTATCACGATAAGGGAAGGTGCTTCTTCGCATGAGCTGGGATCAGCGCCGAATTCTGGAATACTTCGCTCGGGCAACGTGCTGACGCTTGAAGTGTGCTCTTTGGACGGTAGCTTTCGATGGCACTTCGACAGAAGCCGCTTGGCACCGGAGAATGTCGAACGTATTACACAGCATTTGGAAAAATTGTTGGGTGCTGTGATGGCTGAGCCTCGGCAGCCGGTGGGCCGCATCGACATCCTGCCGGCGGCGGAGCGCCGGTATCTGCTGGAGGAGCTGAACCGCACGGAGGCGGCGTATCCGTCGGAGCGGTGCATCCATGAGCTGTTCGAGGCGCAGGTGCGGCGGGCACCGGAGGCGGTGGCGCTGGTGCATGAGAACGAGAGACTGAGCTATGGCGAGCTCAATGCGCGGGCCAACCGGCTGGCCCATCATCTGATCGCACTCGGAGTCAGGCCGGATCAGCCGGTGGGGATCTGCGTGGAGCGCAGCGCGGCGATGGTGGTGGGGCTCTTGGCGATCCTGAAGGCGGGGGGCGCGTATGTGCCGCTGGATGCGGCGTATCCGGGCGCGCGGCTGCGGCAGATTCTGGGGGAGGCGGCGCCGCGGCTGGTGCTGGCCGATGCGGCGGGGCGTGCGGCGCTGGGCGCGGAGGCGCTCGCTGGGGTGGGGCTGGTGGAGCTGGAGGCGCAGTCGCCGGCGTGGGCCGGGCAGCCGTCATCGGATCCGGATGCGCGCGCGCTGGGCCTGGGCCCGCACCATCTGGCCTATGTGATCTACACCTCGGGCTCCACCGGCACGCCCAAGGGCGTCATGGTCGAGCACAGAAACCTGTTGAATTATTTGCAATGGTCACATCGCAGTTATTACGAAGAAGCGTTGAATGGTTCGCCGATATTACATTCGTTGAGCTTTGACGGCATCGTTACAACTTTATTCGGGCCCCTGTTGGCAGGTGCAGCGCTGTATCTTCTAAAACCTCCTGTTGAAACTGATTTACTTTCTCCTGCTAACGATGGTCGGGTCTACGATTTGATCAAGCTGACGCCTTCGCACCTGAGCCTGTTAAACCGGCAACTGGAGTGTTACGAAGGTCCGGCTCCGACGAAGGTACTGATGGTTGGTGGGGAACCGTTAGTACCTGCGGATATTCAGTTTTGGCGAAAGCGTTTCCCGAATGTGCGTCTGATCAACCACTTCGGTCCTACAGAAGCGACAGTTGGAAGCGTCACATTTGAAATATCCAAAGTTATCGATGGATCCGCCTCTATCCCGATCGGCCGTCCGATTGCGAACACGCGGGTGTACGTGCTGGACGGTCATGGCGAGCCGGTGCCGTTCGGGGCGGCTGGGGAGCTCTACATTGGCGGGGCGGGGGTGGCGCGTGGCTACCTGAACCGCCCCGAGCTGACAGCCGAGCGGTTCATCGCCAGTCCCTTTGTGGAGGGCGATCGGCTGTACCGCACGGGGGACCTGGCGCGGTACCTGCCGGACGGCAATCTGGAGTTTCTGGGGCGCACCGACGAGCAGGTCAAGATCCGGGGCTTTCGCATCGAGCCGGGCGAGGTGGCCGCGCACCTGTGCGGACATGCGTGGGTGCGCGAGGCGGTGGTGGTAGCGCGCGAGGAGCGGGCCGGCGAGCCGCAGCTGGTGGCGTATGTGGTGGCCGCAGAGGAGGCGCAGGAAGCGCAGCTTGCGGCGACGCTGCGCGCGCATCTGGTGGGGCAGCTGCCGGACTACATGGTGCCGGCGGCGTTCGTGCCGCTGGCGGCGCTGCCGCTGACGGTGAACGGCAAGCTGGACCGCCGGGCGCTGCCGGCGCCGCAGGACGATGCGTATGCGCGGCGGGGCTACGAGGCGCCGCGCGGGGAGCTCGAGACGGTGCTGGCGCAGCTGTGGGCGGAGCTGCTGGGGCTGGAGCGGGTCGGTCGGCATGACCACTTCTTCGAACTGGGCGGTCATTCGCTGCTGGCCGTGCAACTGATGGAGCGGCTGCGGCAGCGCTCGCTGGGGATGGAGGTGCGCACGCTGTTCGCGCGGCCGGTGCTGGCCGATCTGGCGGCCAGCCTGGGGCGCCATCAGGAGGTCGCGGTCCCCGCCAACCTGATTACCGCGCACAGTACGGCGATCACCCCCGGGATGCTGCCGCTCATCGGGCTGAGCCAGGCGGAGATCGACCGTGTGGTGGCCACGGTGCCCGGAGGGCTGGCCAACATCCAGGACATCTATGCTCTCTCGCCGCTGCAGGAGGGCATCCTGTTCCATCATCTGCTGGCCAGCCAGGGCGATCCTATCTGTTGGCCCGGGAGATGGCATTTGCCGGTCGTGACCTGCTGGAGCGCTATCTGGCGGCAGTGCAGCGGGTGGTGGACCGGCACGACATGCTGCGCACGTCGTTTGTGTGGGAGGGGCTGTC
>NZ_JBKGUA010000135.1:0-5585 GCF_046543485.1 Paraburkholderia sp. EG304
GGCTCCAATACGCCGATCATCGAGTGGCCCGATTGCGCCGATCATGCACTGGCTCGATTGCGGCGATCATCCGGTGGCTCGATTACGCCGATCCCGGAATGGCTCGAATATGCCGGTCAGTGACAGCTACACGCCTCCATCCCGATCATGCATTGGGCACGGTTCGCAAAGTGCTCCAAAAATCTCGCGCGTCTGATCGGCTTATTCGCGATCTCGCCTGTCTCTTCGTCGATGTAATGCACCTGAAACACATTCTTCGCGATATACAAACCCACCGTCGTACAGGTCATTTTGGTTCCTCGAGGCGCCGGTACACCCGTAGATTTTGTGCCCCGAACGTTGTTGCTATTGGTCTCGCAGTAACGACGTCTTCTGAACCGACGCGTGGGCGGGACGCGTTCATTTCATTCAACAGGCTAGCGGTCAGGGTAGGCTCTTCTATTCATTTAACCTGGACAGTCATGTCCCGCACGACCACCTTCACGAAAACGCCAAGCCCGCTACGCAAGTCTATGACGCATCGACTCCGTTCACTGAGGCTACCCCGTGCTCGTTTGATCCCTACGTGTTGAACCCCGCGGGAACGAATTACAACGTGCCGAACTTCCACCGCATTATCGTTCACAGACAGACCACGCCGATGGAATGGACGAAGTTCACGTTTGATCCGACGAAGAACGCACCGAACGGGCTCGATGCCGTTCTCGTGGTCGCGGCAGAAAGTTGCGCTGAACTAATTGCCAATATGATTCGCCGAGGGTTTGCCGAGACAAACCTATCGTCGTGATATTTGACGAGGGCGAATCGAGTTCGACCAGCTGCTGCGCAGCCCGTCGCTGTCGATCGGGGCCACTCCGCGGCGTCCGAGAACAAGTGCAACCGCCGCGGATTCCGTGCAGACTCCAGCTCTCGAGAGAATGGAGCCGTGAACAGGAAAGTACCGAAGTTTTCCCTAGAAGTCCCGGAGCAAGACGCGCCCCGGGTGCGCGATCAGCCTAGCGAACATCCGTCAATGGGGCGGCGGTCGACCAGTACAACAATGAACGTGAACATCAGGGACGATGGTGTTACGGCAAGGCCCCGATGCGCAACTTTCTCGATTCACTACAACTCGCCAGGGAGAAACTCATTCCCATTGATCGCGTCTTCTCTATCGGCCCAGACTACCTGCCAGATCGAGTTCCAGCCAACGCACTTCAGCTATGGGATTCGTGAAACAGGGGCAAGGTCACTTTCCGGCCCTGAACGCTCCCCGAGATCATTGGAAAGATACCCCGTGGAAAAGTGCTCATCGTCCACCACCGTCTGGACGTTCGTCGCTTCCGATTCGCAGACCGCGAAAAAAGTAACCTGCGGGCGCCTTTTAATCGCAAGAATAAGCCTATTTTCCGCCGTGCTCTAACCTCCGGCCCACTTCCTGCCGACATCCAGTAGTATCTCTTACCTGACGAGAGGCTCGAAAAGGTAATTACTACCGAATCACTATCGCTTATTCCCTTTTTGCGAATTCGCTCGCTGGCTGCGCAAAGGCAGATCAAGTGAGGATCGCTCCGGTAATCGAAATCCCTCCGACAAGCAGTTCGATAGAAAACGCGGCGCCTTGATGAACGCCTGGGAGCCGTCGTCCGATCGTATTGCAGCGGTTTGATAAGGATACCGAATTAAAAGGTGCAACCACTTTCTGGCGCACGTCAGACCCGTGTGACTCGAGCGCTTACCAACTGAATTTGGCCGGGTCTTCCGGCTGCGGATTATTTCTGTGATCAATCGACGACGATTTCTCGGCTGCCTGACGGCAGCTGCAAGCAGCTATGTACTGTTTGCGTGCGGTGGCGGGAGCAACAGCGACGCCACTGCGCCTCGCAGCAACAGCAGTGCGGCCAAGGCAAACGCCAGCGTATCCACCTCACCTAACGGCACGACAACCCCGCCGGCAGCGTCCATTGTCGACGCCTCCGGCATCATGTGGACGACCTCCAACGGGTATATCTACAGGAACGGGACCAAAGACCCCTACTCGTACAACGTCACAATGCTGCTGTGGTACAACGGCAGCGTCTTCCAGCAGAACACGAACGGGGATTACTATGTGTGGCTTGGGACGGGGTGGACAAACTCTGTCGATCCGCGCCTCATTGCGGCCAACGGTACGACTTCT
Source organism: Paraburkholderia sp. EG304 (assembly GCF_046543485.1). NCBI lineage: Bacteria > Pseudomonadati > Pseudomonadota > Betaproteobacteria > Burkholderiales > Burkholderiaceae > Paraburkholderia > Paraburkholderia sp. EG304. The sequence goes on from NZ_JBKGUA010000135.1 coordinate 2,159, forward strand.
GCCAACGGCACGACATCCCCGCCGGCGTCCGCCATTGTCGACGCCAGCGGCAGTGTGTGGATGACCGCCAACGGGTATATCTACAGGAACGGGACCAAAGACCCCTACTCGTACAATGTCGTGATGCTGCTGTGGTACAACGGCAGCGTCTACCAGCAAAACACGAGCGGAGATTTCTATCAGTGGATTGGGTCGGGATGGACACCGGCTTCCAATCCCTGCCTCGGGGGCACTTCGTCCAACGGCACGACAACCCCGCCTGCGGCATCCATTGTCGACGCCAGCGGCATCGTGTGGATGACCTCCAACGGGTATATCTACAGGAACGGGATCAAAGACCCCTACTCGTACAACGTCGCGTTGCTGCTGTGGTACAACGGCAGCGTCTACCAGCAGAACACGGGCGGGGATTTCTACAAATGGCTTGGGACGGGCTGGACACCCTCTGTCGATCCGCGCGTCGGGGGTAATATTTCGGCCAACGGCACGACAACCCCGCCGGCGACGTCCATTATCGACGCCTCTGGCATCGTGTGGACGACCTCCAACGGGTATATCTACAGGAACGGGACCAAAGACCCCTACTCGTACAACGTCACAATGCTGCTGTGGTACAACGGCAGCGTGTACCAGGAAAACACGAGCGGCAATTTCTATCAGTGGCTTGGGTCGGGATGGACGTCGTGTATCGATCCGCGCCTTGGCGGCACTTCGGCAGACGGCACGACGATTCCGTCCGCCGCCTACATCATCGACAAGTCCAGCAACATCTGGACGCTTTCGAACGGCTATATCTACAAGAACAAGGTCAAGGATCCGTCCTCCTCCAACGTGAGCCTGCTGTTGTGGTATGGCGGCATGATCTACCAGTCGGGGACGGGCGGGCAGTTCTCTGTCCTGACATGGAACGGCAACTGGTTACCGTGTACGGACCCGCGTATCGCCGCGGCGGCGACGCCGGGCGCGTTCTACGGCATCAACGGGCACTACGATTATCCGTTTACGCCCGCGCAGGTCGTCGGCGCGCTGCGTGCGCTAGGATGCACGACGTATCGCGTCGGCGTTTTCAACACGCCGACCCAGATTAACGCGTTGGTAGCCCTGGCAAGCGCTTTCAAGTCCGCCGGACTGACGCTTTTCCCGCTCGTCGAATACGGGCTCCGTGACACAAACAACAACCTGTACACGAGTGAATCGGCGGCCTATCAGGCTTCATTCTCAGGGGCTGCGGCGATTGCCACGGCGCTGGCGCCGTATGGCGTCACGATGTACGAATGTGGCAATGAACTGACCCGCGACGGGGCGATCATCCTGAATTCGGCAACGGCCGGAACAGGCAGGGGCGACTTCAACAACGCGAACTGGCCGATGTTGCGCGGCGCGATGCGCGGCATGATCGATGGCATCAAATCCGTGCAGCCGAACGCCAAGTGCGGCATCAACTTCTGCGTGGCGGATATCGCCGCCTCCGACATGCTATGGGATGGCTTGCAGCCGAATGGAACGAGCGGTTACCCTAAGGTTCGCTGGGACATCACGACGTGGCACAACTACCAGCCTTATGGCGATATCTTCGACGTAGGCTCGGACGGTGCCGGTCCAGGCTTCAACCTGCCGATCTACTGCAAGGCGCGCTATGGAGTGCCGTTCATCATCTCCGAATGGAACGCCGCCCCCGAAGATACCGAAGCGTTCCGCGCGACCTACGTCAGTCAGCAACTCGGCGAATTCTATGCGGCGCGCAAGACGTCTGCGGTTCAGTCGGTGATGTACTACGACTTGACGAGTGGTGACCAGACGTTCGGCATCGTCTCGAACAGTCTGGTACCGATCCAGCCGACTTACGGTGCGTTCCAGAGCTTCGTCGCAGCAAATCCTGACACCTGAGCCGATGCGGACGCCAGAGTCGGTATTCGCGATCGTCACGGCACTAGCATGTCTCGATATGCCGAATGTGCGTAAACGCTAGCGTTTTCACACCTGGCTTCTGCGTTTGAGAAGGTCCGCAATTGCGTCGGCAGCGAACGCTTCGAACGCTGTGAACGCAAATCACGGCTGGGACAACCGGAGCTTTCTTGCCTCTGCGGGTGACACGCATTGGTGGCGGCAATCACGGTTTCGATTCCGCAAATGGCTCAATGAGACGGGATCGCTTCGGATTTGACAATGGGGGCTACACCGGAACCCGCTACTTTCCGGAACGTGCGGAAAAGCTGCGCGTCATCGTTCAACGTTTTTCTAGTTCTAGAGGTTCGATATGGGAAGTCTCAGCATCGGTCATTGGCTAATCGTTCTGGCCATTATTGCGCTTGTTTTCGGCACCAAGAAATTACGTACCGCCGGTTCCGACTTGGGCGGTGCCTTCAAAGCATTCAAGGAAGGCATGGGTGGTGGGTCACCGTCGACCACTAATGCAGCCGCGGCCCAGCCGACGATTGATGTTCAGGCGAAGGATGTAATCGCGAAGTAACGGACCCGCCACATTAGCATCCAGAGCCACAGCCTCCGGTTCACAGAAGTCCGCTCGTTTCTGCGGTGTGCTCGGTACAAGCCCCGATCTCGCCGATATCCTGCCAGGCGGCCGCGCCGAGATCGTCCCACTCAATGTGAACACTAACAAGCCTGCGGTGCCGGCTCCAAACGCAGTTGATGGTTGAGAGTGTGAGTTCGGCGATGCAGGTAGCAGGCGTCCGGCCGCTCGAGAGCTCCACCGTCGGCAATCCGCCACATTGCTGACCTAAAATCCAGCCCGCTCCAATGTCGGCTCTGGCCGAGTCGTGCGCATAGGCGGTCCGGCAGCTTTCCGGGCCGAAGCGGTCTCGAGGACGGTTGTCCTGCAGCAGCAGCGGGCCCAAGTCCGCTGGTTTTGTCCCACGAGAACCGCGCCGACCGAGGCCGCACGAATGCCGGTGTCACATCGTTTCGCGCGGCCTGCACCAGCTGCGCTAGATTTCAGTCTGCTCCGAAATCTCAAGCGCGTCGTCGACTTCGATACCCAAGTATCTGATTTTGCTTTCGATCTTGCTATGGCCGAGAAGCAGTTGCACTGCCCTGAGGTTCTTGGTGCGTTTGTAAATCAGCGTCGCCTTCGTACGGCGCATCGAATGCGTGCCGTACGCTGTCGGATCAAGCCCCGCTGCATCCGCCCGGCGACGTATCATCCGGGCGTATTGCCGGGTTGAAAGATGCGGGGACGCCGATAGCGACGTGGGAACAGGTACTGTTCCGACCTCATGCCAGCCTTCCCAAGCCACGCGCCGACCGCCTTCCGGGTTGACTCGCTGACCGGCCGTCTGAGCGGTGTCATCTTCCGCCATATAGGGGCCACCGGGCTTCCGGCATAAAGGAGCCGGGACGTTTTCGGCATAAAGGAGCCACTTCGTTTCCGGCATATAGGAGCCAGTTGGCTTTCGGCATAAGGAGCCAG
>NZ_JBKGUA010000136.1:0-5493 GCF_046543485.1 Paraburkholderia sp. EG304
AAAAACCCCACCGCTGGGGGTGGGGTTTCTGGCTTGTGGGGGAGCCTGACGATTACCTACTTTCACACGGGCAATCCGCACTATCATCGGCGTGGAGTCGTTTCACGGTCCTGTTCGGGATGGGAAGGGGTGGGACCGACTCGCTATGGTCATCAGGCATGACGGGTTGCTGCGTCGCTGTCAGGTTGGGGTCAACCTGGCGCCACAGCCAATCGGGAAGAAGCGTAAAGGATTCGTGTGTGGGTTGTGTTGTTTCTGGCGCAACGCTGATCTCTCAACCGTGTGGGCTGGTGACTCCTGCGGGAGTTCCAGCGCATCCCTTTCGGGGATCGGACAGTCGCAAGCGCTAAAGCGCTAACTCATGTCGAAACACACCTGTTATAGGATCAAGCCTTACGGGCAATTAGTATCAGTTAGCTCAGTACATTACTGTACGTGCACACCTGACCTATCAACGTCCTGGTCTTGAACGACCCTTCAAGGGGCTCGAAGCCCCGGGGATATCTCATCTTAAGGCGAGTTTCCCGCTTAGATGCTTTCAGCGGTTATCTCTTCCGAACATAGCTACCCGGCGATGCCACTGGCGTGACAACCGGTACACCAGAGGTTCGTCCACTCCGGTCCTCTCGTACTAGGAGCAGCCCCCTTCAAATATCCAGCGCCCACGGCAGATAGGGACCAAACTGTCTCACGACGTTTTAAACCCAGCTCACGTACCTCTTTAAATGGCGAACAGCCATACCCTTGGGACCGGCTACAGCCCCAGGATGAGATGAGCCGACATCGAGGTGCCAAACACCGCCGTCGATATGAACTCTTGGGCGGTATCAGCCTGTTATCCCCAGAGTACCTTTTATCCGTTGAGCGATGGCCCTTCCATACAGAACCACCGGATCACTATGACCTGCTTTCGCACCTGTTCGACTTGTCAGTCTCACAGTCAAGCACGCTTATGCCATTGCACTATCAGCACGATTTCCGACCGTACCTAGCGTACCTTCGTACTCCTCCGTTACACTTTGGGAGGAGACCGCCCCAGTCAAACTGCCTACCATGCACTGTCCCCGATCCGGATCACGGACCAAGGTTAGAACCTCAAACAGATCAGGGTGGTATTTCAAGGACGGCTCCACGCAGACTGGCGTCCACGCTTCATAGCCTCCCACCTATCCTACACAGACCGGTTCAAAGTCCAATGCAAAGCTACAGTAAAGGTTCATGGGGTCTTTCCGTCTAGCCGCGGGGAGATTGCATCATCACAAACACTTCAACTTCGCTGAGTCTCGGGAGGAGACAGTGTGGCCATCGTTACGCCATTCGTGCAGGTCGGAACTTACCCGACAAGGAATTTCGCTACCTTAGGACCGTTATAGTTACGGCCGCCGTTTACCGGGACTTCAATCAGGAGCTTGCACCCCATCATTTAATCTTCCGGCACCGGGCAGGCGTCACACCCTATACGTCCACTTTCGTGTTTGCAGAGTGCTGTGTTTTTATTAAACAGTCGCAGCCACCAGTTTATTGCAACCCCTTCACCCTTCTGGCGCAGGCCAGTCAAGCTACCGGGGCGTACCTTATCCCGAAGTTACGGTACCAATTTGCCGAGTTCCTTCTCCCGAGTTCTCTCAAGCGCCTTAGAATACTCATCTCGCCCACCTGTGTCGGTTTGCGGTACGGTCACTGTGAAACTGAAGCTTAGAGGCTTTTCCTGGAACCCCTTCCAGTTGCTTCGCTTCCGAAGAAGCTCGCGCCACACCCTTGAGTCCTGTGCCCGGATTTGCCAGGGCACCCTCTCCAATGCAGCGACCGGGACTTCCAACACCCGGACAACCTTCCGCGATCCGTCCCCCCATCGCATTTCACAATGGTGCAGAAATATTAATCTGCTTCCCATCAGCTACGCATTTCTGCCTCGCCTTAGGGGCCGACTCACCCTACGCCGATGAACGTTGCGTAGGAAACCTTGGGCTTACGGCGAGGGGGCCTTTCACCCCCTTTATCGCTACTCATGTCAGCATTCGCACTTCCGATACCTCCAGCACACTTTCCAGTGCACCTTCGCAGGCTTACGGAACGCTCTCCTACCATGCACATAAATGTGCATCCGCAGCTTCGGTATATGGCTTAGCCCCGTTACATCTTCCGCGCAGGACGACTCGATCAGTGAGCTATTACGCTTTCTTTAAAGGGTGGCTGCTTCTAAGCCAACCTCCTGACTGTTTTAGCCTTCCCACTTCGTTTCCCACTTAGCCATATTTGGGGACCTTAGCTGGCGGTCTGGGTTGTTTCCCTCTTGACACCGGACGTTAGCACCCGATGTCTGTCTCCCGTGATTGCACTCTTCGGTATTCGGAGTTTGCTATGGCGAAGTAATCCGCAATGGACCCCACAACCATGACAGTGCTCTACCCCCGAAGGTGATACACGAGGCACTACCTAAATAGTTTTCGGAGAGAACCAGCTATTTCCAGGTTTGTTTAGCCTTTCACCCCTATCCACAGCTCATCCCCTAACTTTTCAACGTTAGTGGGTTCGGTCCTCCAGCACGTGTTACCGTGCCTTCAACCTGGCCATGGATAGATCACCTGGTTTCGGGTCTACACCCAGCGACTGGACGCCCTGTTCGGACTCGCTTTCGCTACGCCTGCCCTAATCGGTTAAGCTCGCCACTGAATGTAAGTCGCTGACCCATTATACAAAAGGTACGCCGTCACCCCTTGCGAGGCTCCGACTGTTTGTATGCATGCGGTTTCAGGATCTGTTTCACTCCCCTCCCGGGGTTCTTTTCGCCTTTCCCTCACGGTACTGGTTCACTATCGGTCGATCACGAGTATTTAGCCTTGGAGGATGGTCCCCCCATCTTCAGACAGGATTTCACGTGTCCCGCCCTACTTGTCGTACACCCAGTTCTTTCACAATGTTTTCGCCTACGGGGCTATCACCCGCTATGGCCGCACTTTCCAGAGCGTTCGGCTAACACTGCAAATAAAGAGTACAGGCTGATCCCATTTCGCTCGCCACTACTTTGGGAATCTCGGTTGATTTCTTTTCCTGCGGTTACTTAGATGTTTCAGTTCACCGCGTTCGCTTCACGCAGCCTATGGATTCAGCTACGGATACTCCATTAGGAGTGGGTTTCCCCATTCGGACATCTCCGGATCAAAGCTTGTTTGCCAGCTCCCCGGAGCTTTTCGCAGGCTACCGCGTCCTTCATCGCCTGTGATCGCCAAGGCATCCACCACATGCACTTGTTCGCTTGACCCTATAACGGGTGTGTCTCAGTTCAGACGCACGCGCTACAGGTTGAGTATTCGTGTTGCGCCGTATTCCAAAGCGATCTCTCGATCACTTATAAAATACATCGATACAATCACAACCCTGATTCACCTACTCACGCACCCATCTCCAGGTCCGCTTTCGTGAATCTCTTTACTACTTCTTCCTGATTGTTAAAGAACGACAGCCGATCATGAGTTGCCTCACATCGCGCTGACTGGCTCAATCGCCAATGCGCAACGCTCTGCATGTGTGCAGAACCCTGCGCATTGAGGATTGGTGGAGGATGACGGGATCGAACCGACGACCCCCTGCTTGCAAAGCAGGTGCTCTCCCAGCTGAGCTAATCCCCCAGTCATACAGCACACACTCCAGAGGGCTCACCCGACCAGCTCACCAGACAAGACAGTGGTGGGTCTGGATGGATTCGAACCATCGACCCCCGCCTTATCAAGACGGTGCTCTAACCGACTGAGCTACAGACCCCTGAGTCTGTCTGCGTTGCTTCTCTAAACCACAGCCGATAAGCGTGAGCACTTGAATGCACTGAATGCATAGCTCTGGAAAGGAGGTGATCCAGCCGCACCTTCCGATACGGCTACCTTGTTACGACTTCACCCCAGTCATGAATCCTACCGTGGTGACCGTCCTCCTTGCGGTTAGACTAGCCACTTCTGGTAAAACCCACTCCCATGGTGTGACGGGCGGTGTGTACAAGACCCGGGAACGTATTCACCGCGGCATGCTGATCCGCGATTACTAGCGATTCCAGCTTCACGCACTCGAGTTGCAGAGTGCGATCCGGACTACGATCGGTTTTCTGGGATTGGCTCCACCTCGCGGCTTGGCAACCCTCTGTTCCGACCATTGTATGACGTGTGAAGCCCTACCCATAAGGGCCATGAGGACTTGACGTCATCCCCACCTTCCTCCGGTTTGTCACCGGCAGTCTCCCTGGAGTGCTCTTGCGTAGCAACTAGGGACAAGGGTTGCGCTCGTTGCGGGACTTAACCCAACATCTCACGACACGAGCTGACGACAGCCATGCAGCACCTGTGTGATGGCTCCCTTTCGGGCACTCCCGCCTCTCAGCAGGATTCCATCCATGTCAAGGGTAGGTAAGGTTTTTCGCGTTGCATCGAATTAATCCACATCATCCACCGCTTGTGCGGGTCCCCGTCAATTCCTTTGAGTTTTAATCTTGCGACCGTACTCCCCAGGCGGTCAACTTCACGCGTTAGCTACGTTACCAAGCCAATGAAGGCCCGACAACCAGTTGACATCGTTTAGGGCGTGGACTACCAGGGTATCTAATCCTGTTTGCTCCCCACGCTTTCGTGCATGAGCGTCAGTATTGGCCCAGGGGGCTGCCTTCGCCATCGGTGTTCCTCCACATCTCTACGCATTTCACTGCTACACGTGGAATTCCACCCCCCTCTGCCATACTCCAGCGCTGCAGTCACCAATGCAGTTCCCAGGTTAAGCCCGGGGATTTCACATCGGTCTTACAGCACCGCCTGCGCACGCTTTACGCCCAGTAATTCCGATTAACGCTCGCACCCTACGTATTACCGCGGCTGCTGGCACGTAGTTAGCCGGTGCTTATTCTTCCGGTACCGTCATCCCTCATGGATATTAGCCACGAGGTTTTCTTTCCGGACAAAAGTGCTTTACAACCCGAAGGCCTTCTTCACACACGCGGCATTGCTGGATCAGGCTTGCGCCCATTGTCCAAAATTCCCCACTGCTGCCTCCCGTAGGAGTCTGGGCCGTGTCTCAGTCCCAGTGTGGCTGGTCGTCCTCTCAGACCAGCTACAGATCGTCGGCTTGGTAGGCCTTTACCCCACCAACTACCTAATCTGCCATCGGCCGCCCCTTGAGCGCGAGGTCCCGAAAGATCCCCCGCTTTCCTCCACAGAGCGTATGCGGTATTAATCCGGCTTTCGCCGGGCTATCCCCCACTCCAGGACACGTTCCGATGTATTACTCACCCGTTCGCCACTCGCCACCAGACCGAAGTCCGTGCTGCCGTTCGACTTGCATGTGTAAGGCATGCCGCCAGCGTTCAATCTGAGCCAGGATCAAACTCTTCAGTTCAAACCTGTTACTGTTTTCGGTTTCGTCAGAAACCGGTCGCTCACTCAACGTACTGACGATGATCAATCCGTCTTTCGACAGATAAACCTTCCTCTAATACTGTGTGAGGCTTTCTGATAC
>NZ_JBKGUA010000137.1:0-5492 GCF_046543485.1 Paraburkholderia sp. EG304
CGTTTGGACACCCTGTTCGTGCAGCGTTGCGACGAATATTATGCCGAGTAATTCGTCACCTCGATCACGACAGTCCGCTGCCGGCCAACTGCGTCACAACATAAAACCCAACTTGGGATAATGGGCCATGCATGCTGCCTCCTGAATCTGACCGCCCACGTACAGCTCCGCATAGCCGGCGAACGCGTCTGCCTGAAGCACGCCCTCGAAGTTGGCAAGATGCCGCTGTGGGTATTCGCCGCGACGATCCGGTGTATAGGCAAACCAGACCGCAGGAGCCTCGGCGGAACCACTGGGCCGGTCATCGCGCACATACACCCAGAGCCGGCCGGTCTTCGTCCTGCCATTGCCCGGCGCGAGTACCGGCAGCGGCGTGTCGTCACCGTGAACCTTGGCGCCGCCAAGCGCGTGGCGGCGCACTGCGTCGACCAGCGGGCTGAGCAGCCATGTCACGCTGCCCAGCCAGTGGCCCATGGTGCCCGGTTCGATCTCGACGCCGTCGCGCGCGTACATGACAGACTGCCGGTAGAACGGGATGTGGTACGCGAACTTCGATGTCGCGATATGTGCGAGCAGCGGCCGCCTTGGAAGGCCACGATCGATTGGCCGGCTCGGTGCTGCGGCCTGCACGATGCAGTCGCAACACGAACAGGCGAATCTGGGACGGCGATGATGGATGACGCGGAAGTGTGCGCGCACGTATTCGAGCTGCTCGGACACGTCTTCGCCCTGAGGTTTGAGCGGGCCGCCGCATCCTGGGCAGTGCTCATCGAGGGGCAGATGTAGGCATTCTTCCCGCTCAAGGTGACCGGGCAATGATTTGCGGCGGGGACTCTCGCGACGTTGCTGCGCCTTCCTGGCGTCAGCCTGAGCGGCCGCACCTTCGTCGGTCTGCAGATCCTCAAGTCGCAACTCAAGCTGCTCGATCTGACGCTCCAGCTTCTCGGACCTACGGCCGAATTGCATGCGGCGCAGCTTTGCGATCGTCAGCTTCAGATGTTCAATCTCGAGCGCGCGAGAGCTGAGCTGGTCCTGCAGTTCTGCGACCCGCTGGGCGTTTGCCTGGGCCGACGCAGCATTCGTGCGGACCAGCGCCTTCAGCGCATCAATGTCGTCGGGCAGGCCGGCATCGATCAGGTCCATTGCTGCAGTTTACGACCATCTGCTGCGCGTGGATCATCGGGTAACAGACGTTTACAAAGCGCTGCGCGGGAGAGCCGCATCGACCGGCTCGCGCCAATCAAACCCTTCGAGAAGAAGGGCAAGTTGCGCCGTTGTCAGCGCAACAACACCGGAGTCGGCACGGGCCATGCGAAACGTCCCTTCTCACGACGCTTCGTAAGCAAGCATAGGCCACCATCGCTCCAGTACAACGCCTTCAGGAGATCACCGCCTGCCCCTGAAGATAAAAACGTGGCCCCCGAACGGGTCACGTTCCAGAACAGTCTGCACCTTCGCAGCAAGGCCGTTGAAGCCAGCGCGCATGTCGGTGACGCCGGCGGCGATCCAGATCCGTGTGTTTGCGGGCAGGCCAATCATCGGAGGACCCGCTCAAGGACCAGGCGCAAGATCGTCGCGTCGGGCACGCCTTCGATCCGAAGTGACGTATTGCCATGCTGAAGCTGAATACTGCCGTTTGCAGCCACGGCAGGTGCAGGCGTGTGTGGCGCATCCGGCTCCTGAGGTATCGCCCGTTCGGACTGTGCATCGACAACGACAGGCAACATCGTCTGTGCCTGGGAGTCGTCCACCAGCAAACCCTGAGCGTACAGTTTGCGCCGCTGCGTGTCAGCCAGTTCAAGAAGACAGCGAAAGCCTACGTCTCTTACACCGATATCCGGATCGGGCCTGCCGAAGTGATCGACGACGACATTCATGCCGGCGTCCAGAAGCGGCTCGACGATGTCCTGCAGCCGCGCAACTTCCACATGCACTTTGACATGCCATCTGAGATCGCGGACATGGGCGAGCGTTTGCGCGCTCACCCATCTGTCGAGCGGCTGATCGGCATGTCCGATCAGGTTCAGCCGAATCCCTGCAATGCCCGCATTCGCCATCTCCGTCAGTGTGTCGATCCGACAATCACGCTCGATCACCGCGACACCGCGTAGCCGCTGCGGCGCGCGGCGCGCGGCGCGCGGCGCGCGGCGCATCGAGCATATAGCTGCAATCGGTGCCGAGAAAGCTGGGCTGCACAAGCACGCCGTGTGATACGCCGTGCGTGCCCAGTTGGGCAAGGTATGCGTCGAGCGTGGCGTCGTAGTCGGGCACGTAGCGCCCGATCCGTCTCCCTGACCGCCAGCTCCAGTTCACCATCATGCTTTACGCGCACGCGAATGGGCGAACGGCCCAGCTGAGTCGCTTACCTCGCTAAAAACGTCCTGTTCGAAGAAGCGCGCGCGGCGCGTGACGCGTAGCTTAACTGGCCCTCGAAGATCGGGCCGATGGTTACCGCGGACCTGGGCATTGACGCGGCTGACAAAGTCACCGAAGTGCTCGCGAACTACGTCCACAAACAGATCTCAGCTCTCGGCGAACCGGCTCCGCAGTTCACGGAATCGCATTGAACTCCAACCACCCCAGGAGAACCATGGAACCACGCACCCAGCAGAGCGGCGCCGCCGCGCCGGCCGATGTAACGACCGACCTTGGGCTACACGCGCCACTGACAGCCGAAGCGCGCGCGATCTGGGATCGCAGTCGCGAAATGTACGACGGCGCTTTCGCGCGGCAGCCGAGCAGGCTAGCATCGAAGGGCTCTCATTGCAGCGGCAACAGACACCTGGCGAGGCACCGACCAAGGCTCCATCAGAGCTCCAACCGGAGCGCAAACAGACGTGCTATTGCTGCGGGCACCCGAACCCCGCAGCAGCGTTTGAGTGTGAGAAATGCTTTGCTTTGTGAGGCCCTAGTCGTCATACCGCTTGCGCAAAATGTCCGAGACGGTCTGCCGGCAGTTCGGCTTGTCAGGGGCTGACGGATGCTGCCCGACTCCGTGCGGCCGAGACCTGGGCACACACTTTGGGAGCCCGGGTCGCGCGAAGAACCAGATACCCCACTGAGCTAGACTTGACCTATCGCTTGTACCGCCGAGACATGACATGTTCGATAGACAGACGCACCGAGGCTTCAGCATCACGGTGACAGCGCACGACGACGTACGCGGCGGCTCCAATGTCACGCTGCTTGTCGAGCGCATCTTTTCCCACCGGGACGACGTGCGCACCGGCGCGCCGCTCGCGAAACCGGAGCATTACCATTCGGTGCACCCCGCAACTGCGGCCGTCGGCGAAGCCATGCGACGAGTCAGGCGGCTAATTGACGAGGCACTCGGTGAACCCGATCCGCTGGAAGGCGAGTAATTTTCAATTCGCAACTCTCCAGCCCGGTCTGCAGCGCGCCTTGCCCGGATTTTAAATCTGACCAAGCCAACGACTGGCTCGCCCTTTCGGCAAGCCGGACAAAATCGATCGCTGCGAAGCGTGAAACCACGGCGGACACCCCTAGGGAAACGCTGATCAATGAGCCCGCCGCCGGTGATCCAGCGCATACGGCTCGCGATTTTTAAAACAGGAAGGCCGTCGCAGGAATTTCTGGGCACCTACGCGACCGACTTCCTGCATTTTTCACACGCCAGACGGACTGCTCCCATGACATGGGCGCAACCGGTTACGCGCCATCGCCAGGTTCGCCAGCGCGAACAGGCTGAACAGTTGTGCAGTGTTCTTGAGCAACCCCTTGTAGCCCACCTTGCGATGCCGGAACAGGTTCTTGACAACATGGAACGGATGCTCGACGCGCGCACGAATTTGCGCCTTGGTCCGCTCGACCGCGACCACCAGCTCCTTCGGCGCCCCATCGGGCATCGCCTTGATCTTGCTGCGCCTGAGCGCCACGTGCCACTTCACCGTCTTGCCCTTCATCTCCTCGCGCTTGCCCACGCCCGTGTAGCCTGCATCGCCAAACGCTTCGCGCTCGTAACCGTGCAACAGCGCATGGGCCTGCGAGACATCCGATTCGTTGGCCGCCGTGGTGACCAGGCTGTGCACCAGCCCCGAGTCGGCGTCGACACCGAGATGCGCCTTCATGCCGAAATGCCCGTCGTTACCCTTTTTCGCCTGGTGCATTTCCGGGTCACGGCTGTTCCCGGCGTGTTCGTGGACGGCGGGGCCTCGAAGATCGTCGCATCCACCGGCGTGCCTTCCTTCATCATCAGCCCGCGCTCGCACAATTCGATGCCGATCTCGTCGAACAGCTTTCGCGTCAGCTCGTGATCGACCAGCAAACGCCGGAACTTCGGCAGCGTGGTGGCATCCGGCACATTCTCGCGCGCCAGGTCGATACCGGCGAACGCACGCATCGCAATGCTGTCGTACAGCGCGTCTTCAAGCCCTTCGTCCGACAGGCCGTACCACTGTTGCAGAAAATAGATTCGCGGCATCCGCTCCAACCCGACCGGCGGGCGGCCCCGCTCGCCTTTTGGGTAGTAAGGACCAGTCGCCAACAACAGGCGCTGCCACGGCACCACCTTTTCCATTTCCGCCAGGAAGCGCTGCCGTTTCGTCACGCGCTTCTTACTCAAGCTTTCTGCTTCTGCAAAACCGATCTGCCGTTTCATGACCGTCGCGCCGTTCCGTAAGCTTCTTACTACAACGTCCTCGGCCTCCTCAGCGATGACTGCCGAGCCGAATTGATCAGCGTTTCCCTGGGGCAACGATTTCCGTCCCGCTCCGTCTTCGTCGACGGAATTCGCCATGTTGAACGAAACGAGAGCCCCAAAGTGAGCGGCTCGACAATAAGGGAGATTTCCCCGCTTAATCCACTCGCGTTTGAAACGCGAGTTGGCCAAGACGCCTCAAGGCGGTGGCCGGCCCGTCGAACTGCCATGTTCAACGAAAAGCATTTACCGGCACTGGGGCAGGCTGAGAAGGTTGTCCGCAGTGGTCACGTCGTGCCCCGTCCTGAGGAATTTTTGGCCTTGCGGGGTTTGCCAGACGAGCACATCAGCAGTCTGGCCACCTCCGACAACATAGAAGCTCCACCTGCCCGTCTCAATCCCGTTAATAGCGTCTTTCTCGCTGATCTTCCACCGGCTCCCGTCGGGGTTCTTTCCGCCGATATGCGAAATGGCCTCGTGCCTACTTTGCTTTTTTGTCTTCCTGATGCAGAGAACCTGAATACGCTGCGCCATAAAACCCCCGCTCTTTATGATGGAGTTTGATATTGCACGATCCATCATATTAAGAAATTGCAGGTTTACCCGCGATTTATGCGATATGTATTGGCGCAGATCAAACGGATCTGGATTTACTAAAACACAAGTCATTTCAATTCCTTCCGAGAAATCAGATTTGAAAGCCGACTTAGAGCCGCTAACACAAGTCATCAAGTGCGACGCGTGTCGCCGTCCGCCGGACGTAAATCGGCAATGTAGTGGATGGCAAAGCTCTTCTCTGCCTTGTCACATTCAACAACCTGAATATGGGAATTTG
>NZ_JBKGUA010000138.1:0-5219 GCF_046543485.1 Paraburkholderia sp. EG304
GGCGTCGACCAGTGCCGGCAGCCACTGCGGGGGAATCTCGCCGCCGCCGTTGGCCCCGCCGATCACCATCGCACGCGCACCGGCGGCGCGCGCCTGGGGCGGCGTCATGCTCGGCAGGCCGGTGCTGATCGTGCAGCCGGGCAGGCTCCATTCGGCGACGCACACCTCCGGCGCCCAGTCGTGCAGCCCGATCGCGGTCTTGGCGAAGCCGGCTTCGGTGGTGTCGCCTAGGAACAGCAGGTACGGCTGGGGGAGGGCGGCGAGGGCCTGTACGGCGGCGGTGGGCGTCGGGCTCATGAGGGTTCCAGTGGTCGCGGGAGAGAAGAGAGGAGAGGCATTCACGGCGAGGACTCGCTATCGTTTGACCTGGTTAGACCTGTATAAGTCCTAATCAGAGAATATGCAACCTATTCAGGATAATTCTCTGCTCTTCTGTCCGGTGTGCTCCACGCCCCTCAGTAGCGATAGTCGATCGACATGCCGATGGTGCGCGGCTGCAACGGAACGCCGGTCACGGCGACGTAGCGGTTGAGTGCGTCGCGCACGGCGCCGGTCGAGACATAGGCGCGCTCGTCGGTGGCGTTGCGCGCATACAGACGCACGGTCCACGTCATGTTGGTCAGCTCGGCATGCAGGTCCAGCGCGTTGTAGCTGTCGATGTCGTACGCACCGGCCACCCGCTCGCCGGTGACGCGATACCCGGCGCCGATCCGGCCCTGCCACTGGTCGCTCAGATCGATGTCGTAGTCGATGGTGCTCGACCAGCTCAGCCGCGGCGTCATCGGCATGCGGCTGCCGGAGACCAGGCCGCTGGACGGCGGCACGTCACCGATCTTTGAATCGATGTAGGCGGCACTGAGGCCGAGCGTCAGGCGCTCGGCCGGCCGCACCAGGAAGCTCAGTTCCGCGCCCTGGCTGCGCGCGCTGCCGGCGTTGCCCATCCAGCTCAGGCCGTTCTCCGAAACGCGCACCTGGATGTCGTCCCAGTCGATCCGGAACAGGGCCATGTCGATCATCGCGCGACGGTCCCAGAAGTGCGATTTGAAGCCGAGCTCTAGGTTGTCCAGCGTATCGGCCTTGGTCATCGGCACCACGCCGGAGGTCGATACGTTCGGCCCGCCCGGGCGGTAGCCGGTGGCATAACGCGCGTAGATCATCGCGCTGTCGTTGAGGTGCCAGCGCGAGGCCAGCTTCCACGTCGTCACGTTGTCATCGGCGGAGTCGGCCAGATCGATCGGCCGCGGGCCGTACAGCAGGCCGATGCTGTGCTGCTCGAAATCCTGCTGGTTGCGCGCATGCCGGACACCGGCGGAGACATCGAAGCGGGGACTGAACCTGTAGGTGACGTCGGCGAAGATCGCCTGCTCGTCATAGGTGCCGGGCAGGCTCGCGGTGCCGGGATTGAAGGGCAGCGGGATGCCATTCGCATCGTAGGCGCTGACCTGCTGGCGGTTGGTGTTCTTCTCACCGGTGAAGAAGGTGCCGAGCAGCCATTCGAAGCGCTCGTTCTCCTTGGAGCTCAGCCGGAACTCCTGGGTCCATTTGCGGGTGCCGAGGAACACATCGAACTGCGCCTGTCCGGCCGGGTAGGGGGTCAGCAGGGGCCATGCCGCGCCGTACACCAGCGTGGAATCCTGCACTTCATCCATGCGGGTGTCGGAGAAGCTGGTGGCCGACACGAAATCGACGTTGCCCAGATCCCAGTCCAGGATCGCCGAGTAGTAGTCGGTCTCCATCCGGTACGGCGTCGCGCGCTGCAGGATGCCTTCCAGCGGCCCGCGGATCGGCTCGAGCGTTGGATAGGTCAGGCCCACTGCGCTGGAGTTGTCCGCATCCACGATCTGCGACAGCGCCTGCACGCGCAGGTTGGCGGTGTCGCTGATGCGCCAGGTCAGCGCCAGGCGCGAGGCCAGCTGGTAGTAGCCGTTGCTGTCCTTGGCATCCTCGCCGGTGAGGTCGGGCTGGTCGACGTAACCGGGGGTGCCCTGGCGCGACAGACTGGCGCGCATGCCCAGCTTGCCTTCGATCAGCGGCACGTTGAAGGAGGTGCGCACGCCGCTGCCCACGTCGCCGGCGTCCTTGGTGGCGTTGACGTCCATGCCGGCGCGGAACTCGAAGCCGTCCGGATCGGCCGCCTTGGTGATGTACTTGAACAGGCCGCCCATCGAGCTGGCGCCGTACAGCGTGCCCTGTGGGCCGCGCAGCACCTCCACGCTCTGGATGTCATACGGCAGCAGATCCAGCGCGTAGGTGGTCGCACGCTGCTTGTTGCTGCTCGGGCCGATCGGGGTGTCATCGATGTAGGTGCCGATGATCGAGCCGCCGCCAAGCGGTGCCACGCCGCGCAGCGCCATCGTGGTCTGGCCCGGTGCGCCGCCACTGTCGACCTGGAAGCCGGGCACGTAGGCGGCGAAATCGTTCAGGCGGGTTGCACCGAACGCTTCCAGCCGCTCTTCGCTGATCACGCTGACGCCGGCTGCCACCTCAATGACGTTCTCGCTGCGCTTCTGTGCGGTGGCCACCACGCGATCGAGCTCGACGACATCGGGCGTGCTGCGGCCGCCTTCGGCATCGGCGTCCTGGGCCATCGCCGCGCTGGCGAGGCTCATGCAGCACAGCGTGACGGTGGAGGCGAGGATCGAACGGTTCATCGGCTTGCGCATAGGGCGGGCTCTCTGGAATCAGGAACGAAGTCGGGCAACAGGCACAACCGTCATCCACGGCCGGGGCGGCCGTGTGGCGGGCTGACGCGGGGGCGAGGGGGGCACGCGTGCCATCGAAGCCGCGGCATTCGGGTACGGCGGCGTCATCGCGCGGTCACTGCATCGTCAGCCGGGACGGCCTCCTGCACTGCAGGCGTCCCATTGCCGGCAAGCAAGGGCCGGGCACGTCGCTCCAGGCGCAGCAGCAGCACGGCGACGATCAGGCAGGTACCGGCCATCAGCGAGAAGAACACCGTGCTGGAGAGCGTCGACCACAGTGTGCCGACCGCGCCGGCCAGCAGGTTGCCGCCGAACGACGCCAGGAACCAGAACGCGATGATCGTGGCGCCGAAGCCGACCGGCGCCAGGCGGGCGAACAGGCCCAGCCCGACCGGCAGGATGAAGAGCTCGCCGAAGGTGAAGATCGCAAAGAACAGCGCGGCCCACAGCCAGCCGACCTTGGCCGTTGGTTCGCCACCGAGTATCGCCACCAGCGCGAACGACAGCCCGACCACGGCGGCACCGATTGCCATCTTGGTCAGTGCGGCCGGCTCGCGGCCATCGCGGGCCTGTCGCATCCAGCGCCGCACCAGCAGCGGCGTGATCAGGAACACCAGCAGCGGATTGAGCGAGAAGAACCACGTCATCGGAAGGGTGAAATCCGCGGTGAGCACGCGGTCCACGCCGGTGTCGAGCCAGATCGCGATGGTGTTGCCGATCTGCTCGTAGGCGAGGCGGAACACCACGATCAGGCCGGCAATCATCGCCATCAGGTGCAGCAGCGGGCGGTAGGCCGGTTGCCACAGCGCGGAGAAGGGCAGCGTGGCGCGCTCGCTGCGCGGCGGATCCGGCGGCAGGTGGCGGCGGCCGGTGATGTAGATCACCAGCCCCAGCAGCATGCCGATGCCGGCCGCGGAGAAGCCAACGTGCCAGCCATACACCTCACCCAGCGTGCCGCAGACCAGCGGGGCGAGGAACGCACCGAGGTTGATGCCCACGTAGTACACATTGAACGCCGAGCCACGGCGCGGATCATCGCGCGGGTAGAGATCGCCGACCTGGCCGGGCAGGGTGGGCAGGAACAGACCATTGCCGAGCACGATCGCCAGCAGTGCGGGATACAGCAGCGCATCGAAGGCCATCAGGAAGTGCCCGAACGCCATGATCGCGCCGCCCAGGATCACCGCACGTCGCTTGCCCAGCCAGCGGTCGGCGAGCATCCCGCCGAATACCGGGCTGAGGTAGGCCAGCGCGGTGTACAGGCCATAGACCATCGAAGCCTGTTCCTGCGAGAACAACAGCTGCTTGGTCATGTAATAGACCAGCAGCGCCCGCATGCCGTAGTAGGAGAATTTCTCCCACATCTCGGTGAGGAACAAGATGGTGAGGCCTGGCGGTTGCCCGAACCAGGCCTTGCGCGGTGCGTCGAGGGTCATCGGTCGGCGCGCCGGGGGGTCAGAGCTGCAGGCCGGTACTGATCAGGCGCTGGGTAATGGCGACGAACGCCACCACCAGGCCCGACAGTGCGACCACCCAGGCGCCATAGCGGCGCAGGCGCGGCCAGCTGGCCGGCGCGCGGACGGCCACCCAGAGCAGTGCGACCGCGGCAATCACGCTCAGCCAGGACACCGCCTGGACCAGGATCAACGGCCCGTTGCTGTAACTGGAGATGCCACCCGGCGCGGACATCGCCTTCACATACGCCACCCAGGCGATGACGCTGCCCAGCAGCACAGTGATCGACAGCGTCTGCAGCCAGCGCAGGCCACGGCCTTCGGCCGGCGCGGGGACCCGGTAGTAACGGCGCACGAACACGCCACCCACGCGCAGCACGGCCGACAGCGTCAGCAGCCCCAGCGCGACGATCAGCGCAGGGCGCAGCCACGCCGGCGAACGCCAGCCGGGGATCGGTTCGAAGCCGAACACCGAGGCGAACGGGCCGCCGGAGAAGTACACCGGCCGACCGTCCTTGACCTTCACTTCCAACAGACCGCGGCCGTTTTCCTGCTGCCACAGCCACGGCGACACCTCGCGCCAGCGCAGCAGCTGGCCGTTGAGGCCCTTCTGGCCATCGACGGTGATCGTGCCGTCGTCCTGCGGGTGCACGCGGGTCGGGGCAAACAGGGTCAGCAGGCGCAGATACGAACTGTCCGAGCGGCGCGTGCTCTGCCAGCTCACCCCCGCCAGCGCCGCGGCGTGTTCGCGCGCGGTTGCCGCATCCACGCCCGGGCCGGCGGCCTGGATCGGCAGGGTCGGCAGGAAGTTCTCGACGAAGCGCTCCCACACCTGGGCACGCAGCGCCGAGCCGGCCGCATCTGCCGCGCATGGCCCTGGGCTGGATGGCCTCGGACACTGGTGGCTACGACACCCGCTCGCACGGCGGCACGATGCTGTTCTTCTACTCGTGGCTGTGGATGATCCCGGAGCGCAACATCGGGGTGTTCGTCTCCACCAACAGCGTCGGGCGTGATGCGGCCGGCTCGGCGCTGCGTGCCCAGGTGTGGGAGCGCTTCGTCG
>NZ_JBKGUA010000139.1:0-5002 GCF_046543485.1 Paraburkholderia sp. EG304
AGCCCTGCCATTGCCGGTACCACGCGGCGCGGTGTGCAGCGCCATGCAGTACATCGCCGAGTATCCACAGCTGGCGCACCGCGTGCTGCTGCACCATCGCGCCGAGACGCTGCAGATCATCGGAGGTGCCCCCGCTGGGCAGGCCGATGCCCGAGCGCCGGAACAGGTCCGCCTTGCCCAGGTGCAGATCGGCGATCATCAGGCCCTGCCGCGCGGGCCAATACAGCGCACGCCCGCCAAGCAGCTGGACGGTTTCGCCGGCGAGGGTGATCGGCAGTTCAGGCGCCATGGCGTTTCTCCAGTTGCTGTGCGGCGCGCAGGACGCGGGTCTTCCAGTCTTCGTTGCTGAGCTGGCCGCGCAGCCGTTCGGCCCACAGCGGGAAGGACAGCGGGCCGAGGCTGGTGGGGTGCTGCAGGCTCAACGTGCGTGCCTGGCAGGACCCCAGCGCACGCGCCAGGCTGTCGAGATCGAGTTGATCGTGCAGCACCTCGTGTTCGGCCAGCGTCAGCAGGATGTGATCCGGATCATGCTGGCGCAGCACGTCGTACAGCAGCCCGCTGGAGGCCTGCAGCTGACGCAGGCTGCGTGGCGTACGGCCGGGCAGTGCGGGCACCAGCATGCCGGACACGCGCGCGATGTCACGGAACTGGCGTCGCGCCAGTTCGCCCAGATTGAGGCTCTCGCGCAGATCCGCGAGCAGTCCGTCCGGTTCCAGCAGGGTGCGCACGCGCGCGGCATCGATCTCGACGGCACGCGCCGGCGCCAGCACGAACCCGTAATCGTTGGCCGCGTAGCCGAACGTATTGGTCTGCAGGCGCGTCCAGCGCATCGCCATCAATGCGGCCAGTCCTTCATTGACCTGGCGGCCGGCGAAGGGATACACGAACACGAACTGACCTTCGCGGCGGCGGACGTGTTCCACCAGCAGCAGCTCGGGCGCGGGCAACGCCGACAGGCGCGTCTGCAGCGACAACAGCGGCGCCAGCCACTGCATCTCCGGGCTTTCCGGTGGGCGGGCCAGCACCGCTTCCATTTCATGCCCGAGCGCCTCCGAGAGCGGCAGCCGCCCGCCCTGCCAACGGGGCACCACCCCGTCGCCGCCGCGTGCCAGCCGCACGTACGCGGTCAGATTCTCCAGGCGCACCAGTTCGAGCTGGCGCCCGGCGAACTGGAAGCGATCCCCCGGGCGCAGCCGGCTGAGGAACTGTTCCTCCACCGCGCCGAGCCGGCCGCCGCGCAGGAACTGGACCATGACGCTGCCATCGCTGGTGATGGTGCCGATCGACAAACGATGTCGCAGCGCGACGCGACGGTCATGCACGCGGTAGATGCCATCGTCATCGCGCACGACTTTGTGGAAATCCGGATACTGCGACAGCGCGCGACCGCCCTGCACGATGAACTCCAGCACGCCCGCCCAGTGCGCGGGGTCCAGTGCGGCGAAGGCATGCGTACGTCGCACCTGCGCGAACAGCGCATCGGGATCGAAGCCGCCGCCGAGCGCGCAGCTCACCGCGTGCTGCGCCAGGACGTCCAGCGACAGCCGCAGCGGTCGGCGGGCCTCGATATGTCCCTGGGCCAGCGCACGTCGCGCCGCGGCGTACTCGACCAGCTCCAGCGCATGCGAGGGCACGCACACGATGTGCCCGGATTCGCCGGGGCGATGTCTGGCGCGCCCGGCACGTTGCAGCAGCCGGGCGATGCCCTTGGGGCTGCCGATCTGCAGGACCTGGTCGACACTGGGGAAATCGACGCCGAGATCGAGGCTGGACGTCGCGACCACGCAGCGCAGCCGGCCTTCGCGCAGGCCTTGTTCCGCGGCGCGGCGCAGGGCCGGGTCCAGCGAGCCGTGATGCAGGGCGAGGGAATCCGGATCTTCCGGCCACACCGCCGACAGCGCCTGGTGCCACAGCTCGGCGTGGGCGCGCGTGTTGGTGAACAGCAGGCTGGTGCGCACCGCCAGCAGTTTTTCCAGGACGCGCTGCAGCTGCGACAGGCCCAGATGACCGGCCCACGGGAAACGCTCGCCCTGGGCCGGCAACAGCGTCTCCACGCTGACCGGGCGCGGCCGTGCGCCGGCCACCAGCGGCGCGTCGGGCACGTCCGGCAGCAGTACCTCGCGCGCCTCGTCCAGATTGCCGAGCGTCGCCGAGAGCCCCCATACCTGCAGGGTGGGCAGGGCATCGCGCAGCCGGCGCAGGTTCAACTGCAGCAGCACACCGCGCTTGTTGCCCAGCAGTTCGTGCCACTCATCCACGACCACGCAGCGCAGGTGCTGCAGGCGCGCCATCGTGTCGGGATAGCTCAGCAACAACGCCAGCGACTCCGGCGTGGTCACCAGTACATCGAGCCGGCCCTCGCGCGCCAGGCGCTTGTCGCGCGCGCTGGCATCGCCGGTGCGCAGGCCCACCTGCCAGTCCAGCCCGAGTGCGTCCAGCGGCTCGCGCAGCGCGCGCGCGGTGTCGGCGGCCAGCGCGCGCAGCGGCGTGATCCACAGGACCTGCAGGACCGGCACCGGTGTCTTCGCGCGGCCGCGGATCGTCCGTGGCGGCGGATCGTGCAGCGCCTGCAGCAGCGGACCGCCGAACATCGCCAGGGTCGTGCCGCCAGCGCAGGATGCGGGGGAAGCGCACCGCGATGCCGGACTTGTGGCGCTTGCTGCGGTTCACCGCTTCAAAGCCGAGTTCGAACACCTGTTCGCCACGGACACTGCGCACCGGCCCGAACCGTTCGATCGTGTTCGCGCGGATCCAGCGGTCCAGCGCGAGGATCTCCTTGTCGTCCAGGCCCGAGTACGCCTTGGCCACCGGCACCAGGGTGTCGCCATCCCACACCCCGAAGGTGTAATCGGTGTACAGCGTGCTGCGCCGGCCATGGCCGGACTGCGCATAGATCATCACCGCATCGATGGTCAGTGGATCGATTTTCCATTTCCACCAGTCGCCGCGCCGGCGTCCCGCCTGGTAGAGCGAATCGCGGCGCTTGAGCATCAACCCTTCCACACCACGCTCGCGCGCGAGATCGCGGTGCAGGGCGGCGGCGCTCCAGTCCGCGACGCTGACCTCCGGCGACAGCATCAGGCGCGGGTCGTCCAGCGTGGCGAGTACGTCGGCCAGGCGCGCACGCCGTTGCGAGAGCGGCAGCGCGCGCAGGTCTTCACCGCCCAGCTCGAGCAGATCGTAGGCGAGCACGCGTACCGGTGTATCGCGCAGTGTCTTCGGCCCGGGCTTGAGCCGCTGGATGCGGGTCTGCAGCGCGGTGAACGGCAGCGGCAGTGCGTCGCCGTCGGCCCAGGCCAGCAGCTCGCCATCGATCACGCAGCCATCGGGCAACGCCATCGCCGCCGCGTCGATTTCGGGGAAGCGGCCATCCAGCCGCTCTTCGCCGCGCGACCACAGCGCGACCTCGCCCTGGCGGCGCAGCACCTGCAGGCGGATGCCGTCCCACTTCCACTCCAGCAGCCAGTCCTCGATCGGACCGAGCGTGTCGACCTCCGCCTCCAGCGGCGAGGCCAGGAAGAACGGGTAGGGCTGCTGGCGATCTTCAGGGCGTTCTTCCGGTGACAGCAGGGCCGCCAGCAATCCGGGCGTCGGCACCCAGCTGCCGAGCATGCGCTGGGCGATGCGCGCGATATCGATCCCCGACCACTCCGCCAGTGCCTGCTGCACCAGCCGCTGCGACACGCCCACGCGCAGCGCACCCGTCAGCAGCTTGTTGAACACCAGGCGCTCGTCGAAGGCGAGCTGTTGCCATGCCCCGGTGACGGCTGCGTGGCGCACCGGTTCGGGTTGATTGGCGACCGGCAGCAGTTTCTGCTCGATCCAATCGGCCAGCGCGATATCCGCGCCGACCTGCAGCGGATCGTCCATCAGCAGGGTCAGCGTCTCCGCCAGGTCGCCGACCTGGTCGTAGCTGTCGTCCACCAGCCAGGCCGGCGTGTCGGAGATCTCCGCGACCCACGCGCGCAGCTCGGCGTTGCCGGCGATCTTCCGGCGCGCGCTGGTGACCTTGCCGCCGGCCAGCAGGAACAGCGCCCACGCCGCGTCGTGCGCGGGCGCCTGCTGGAAGTAGCGCACCAGCGCGGCGCGCTTGTCGCCGGTGGCGGTGCTGCGATCGAGTTCGCTGTAGAGCGCGGCGAAGCGTTTCATTCTTCGTCCCCGTAGCCGGTGGCGAAGGCCTCGGCGGCGACGCCGCGCTCGCGCAGGAACCGGATCAGCGCGTCGGTGTTGCCGTGGGTGGCGATGACGCGACGGGCACCGGTCTCGGCGATGGTGCGCAGCAGGTCGGGCCAGTCGGCATGATCGGAGACGACGAAGCCACGGTCGTAGTTGCGGCGGCGGCGGTTGCCACGCACCCGCATCCATCCGGACGCGAAACCAAGCTGCGCGCGCTTGAAGCGGCGCATCCACGCACTCCCCGCCGCCGAGGGCGGGGCCAGGATCAGCTTGCCGGCGAACTCCGCACCGCGGGCCTGCTCGCTGACCGGCTCGGTGGCAAGCATCGGAATCCCGGCCTCGCGGTAGACCGCCACGCCGGTGGCGATCGCGCCATGCAGCAGCGCCGGCTGCGTGTCCAGCGGCAGCAGTTCGGCCAGGATCCGCTGTGCCTTGCCCAGCGCATAGCAGAGCAGCACGGCGGCCTCGCCGCGCGCTTCGCATTCGCGCCGCCACGCCACGATGTCCGCCGCGACCTGCGACGTGTCCGGCCAGCGGTACACCGGCAGGCCGAAGGTCGCTTCGGTGATGAAGGTATCGCAGGGCACCACCTCGAACGGGTCGCAGCTCGGATCGTGCTGCCGCTTGTAGTCGCCCGAGGCGACCCAGACCCGTCCCGCATGCGCGATCCGCACCTGGGCCGAGCCGAGCACGTGCCCGGCCGAATGCAGGGAGACCTCGGTGTCGCCGAGGGTGAAGCGTTCACCGTATGCATGCGCGCTGCAGTCCACATCGCCCAGCCGCCAGCGCAGGATCGGCAGGGTCTGCGTGGTGCAGTGGTAGTGGC
>NZ_JBKGUA010000140.1:0-4975 GCF_046543485.1 Paraburkholderia sp. EG304
CGATGAGCTCCTCTGGAATCGCGGGCAGCTCAGGCGGGGGCGCAGACCCTGCTTTTGGTTTGCTTGGCATACATGCTCCTTTGGGTACATGTTATGCCTTGAACACAAAATTTCTGACAGGCTCGGCGGTCTAAATTGACCGGCGAACAGGGGCAACCGTGCTGAGCGCCTCAGATGAAGATGCTTTGAATTTGTTCCACCGAGGCGCGCGAATCTTCCATTTACCTTACGAACAACAGCGTTACGGCGCGGGTAGCTGCTGCGCAAATTCGCGCGGCAAGGCACACTCATTTCGCCTGGCCAGCTCCTCTCGCCCGGCCCCTTTTCCGGACCTCCTCGCATGGCGCTTCGTGACGACGACGTAGTACCCGCACTCGAATGCCGCGGCCTCAGCAAGCGGTACGGCATCGGCCGCATCGTGCTCGCGCAGCTCGACTTCACACTCGCTGCGGGAGAGTTCGTTGCGATCATGGGCGACTCAGGCGTCGGCAAGTCGACCTTGCTCAACCTGATCGCCGGACTCGACCGCGCCGATAGCGGCAATGTGCTGATCGACGGACGCCCGGTCGAGCAACTCGACGATAACGCCGCGACGCGTCTGCGCCGCCAGAAGCTCGGCTTCGTATTCCAGGCGTTTCATGTGCTGCCGCATCTGACGCTCGCGCAGAACGTCGCGCTGCCACTGCTGCTCAATGATCTACCGACGGCCGCCGCGCTCGACATGCTCGCGGCGGTCGGCCTCGGCGGACGCGGCGACGATTTTCCGCGCGATCTCTCCGGTGGCGAATTGCAGCGCGTAGCCATTGCACGCGCACTCGTGCATCGTCCGACGCTGCTTCTCGCCGACGAACCGACCGGCAACCTCGATCCCGCGACCGCGCACGACGTGCTCGGCCTGTTCCGCGCGCAAAGCAAGGCGACGGGCGCGGCGACCATCATGGTCACGCATTCGGAAGCCGCGGCAGCCGTGGCCGACCGCGTGTTGATCCTGAGCGACGGCGGATTGCATGCCGCGCGCGATAAAGCCGCGAACATCGCGCACGCCGCGGCCCGCTCGACCGACGATGGCCGCTGACCTTCAGCCACTGCCGCGCGCGCCCGGATATCGCGTTCTCGCGCGCTGGCTACTGGCCGCGGAATGGCGCAGCCATCGCGGACGCGCACTCGTCGCAATCGCGACGATCGCGCTCGGCGTCGCGCTCGGCTATGCGGTGCAATTGATCAACAGCGCGGCCTTCAATGAATTCTCCGCGGCCGCGCGCAGTCTGTCCGGCGAAGCGGATCTGCAAGTGCGCGGCGCGCAGCCTTTCATCGACGAGTCCCTTTATCCGCAGCTGGCCAACGAACCGGGGGTGGCGCTGGCGAGTCCCGTGCTCGCGCTCGACGTCGCGGTGCCCGGCCGCAACGGTGCACTGCCCATTCTCGGCATCGACGTCTTCAAGGCGAGCCGGATCACGCCCGATCTGATCGGCGAGCCCTCGCCTGCGCGCCCGTTCGACACGCTCGCCTCCGATGCGATATTTCTGTCGACGGCCGCGCAGCAATGGCTGAACGTCAAGACCGGCGGCGACGTGACGCTGCGCGTCGGCACCTCGGATCTGCAGCTGCGCGTCGCGGGCGGGCTCGTGCGCACGCGGCCGGGTCAACGGCTCGCGGTGATGGACATCGCCGCCGCGCAATGGCGGTTCGACAAGGTGGGCAAGCTGTCGCGCGTCGACTTGCAACTCGAACGCGGTGTGGATCGGCAACGCTTCAAACGCGATCTGCAGCAACGGCTCGGCAGTGCCTGGGTAGTCGCCGAAACACGCGATACTGAGAGCCGTACCGATCGCCTGTCGCGTGCTTATCGGATCAACATGAATGTGCTCGCACTGGTCGCGCTGTTCACCGGCGCATTCCTCGTGTTTTCGACGCAGGCACTCGGTGTCGTGCGACGCCGCTCGCAATTCGCAATGCTGCGTGTGATCGGCCTCACGCGAGCTCCGCTGTTGCGGCAGATCCTGCTCGAAGGGGCGCTGCTCGGGCTGCTCGGCTCGTTGTGCGGACTTGCGCTCGGCTACGCGATGGCAAGCGGTGCGCTGCGCTTTTTCGGCAGCGATCTCGGCGGCGGCTATTTTCCGGGTGTGCAACCACGAGTCGGCTTCGAGCCGCTCGCGAGCGCGGTGTTTCTCGCACTCGGGGTGGCGGTGTCGGTGTTGGGCAGCGTCGCACCCGCCATCGATGCTGCACGCGCACGGCCTGCCGCGGCACTCAAGGCCGGCGCCGAGGAGACCGCGCTGGCGCGGCTCGCGACGCCGTGGCCGGCGTTCGGCTGTTTGCTGGCGGCCGCCGCGCTGACGCGCATGCCACCGTGGTTCGATGCGCCGATCGCTGGTTATCTGGCGGTCGCGCTGCTGCTCGTCGGCGGCATCGCGCTGATGCCGCGCGTGACCGCGCTGATATTCGGCGCGGCGAGTCGCGCACGCGCCACGCGACGCCGCGCGGGCGCGACGAGTTCGCTCGCGATTGCGCGTCTCGCAAATGCGCCGGGGCAGGCGTCGATCGCGATGGGCGGCGTGCTGTCGAGCTTCGCGCTGATCGTCGCGATGGCGATCATGGTGGCCAGCTTCCGCGTATCCGTCGACGACTGGATCACGCATCTGCTGTCCGCGGATCTGTACGTGCGCGTCACCTCCGGCGGCAATAGCGGTGACAGTGGCGGCTTGCGGCCCGATGAACAGACGCGCATCGCGACGGTGCCCGGCATCCGCAACGCCGCGTTCTCGCGCATCACACATCTGACGCTCGATCCCGCCCGCCCGGACGTCGCGCTGCTCGCCCGCGAGATCGATGCGGCCGATCCGGGCGCGACCCTCCAGATGACCGGCGCGGTGCTGTCGCCGTCCGCGCTTCGCACCGGCGACATACCTATTTGGGTTTCCGAAGCAATGGTCGACCTGTATGGGTATCAGTTAGGTCAACGCGTACGGTTGCCGCTCGGCGAGCACGGTCAGACGTTCGTCGTCGCCGGCGTCTGGCGCGACTACGCGCGGCAGAGCGGCGCGATTCAGATACGGCTTGGCGACTATCGGCGGCTGACCGGCGACTCCACCGCAACCGACGTCGCGGTGACCGGGGTGCCGGGCGTGAGTGTCGAACGCGTCGTCGCAAGTTTGAAGGCGTTGCCGTTCGGCGCTTCGCTCGAGATGTCGCAACCGGGGGAGATCCGTGAGCGCACGCTGGTGATCTTCGATCGCAGTTTCGCGGTCACGTATCTCCTCGAGGCGGTGGCGATCGTGATCGGATTGTTCGGTGTCGCCGCGACCTTTTCCGCGCAGACACTTGCTCGGGCTCGCGAGTTCGGGATGTTGCGCCACGTCGGCGTGACGCGCGCGCAAATTCTCGCGATCCTCGCATCGGAGGGCGGCCTGCTCACGGCATCCGGCATTGCGCTCGGTTTCGCGCTTGGTTTCGCGATCAGCCTGATTCTCGTGTTCGTCGTCAATCCGCAGTCGTTTCACTGGAGCATGTCGCTGCATGTGCCGTGGCTTGTGCTGGGCACGGTCGCGTCGGTGATGCTCGTACTGTCGTGCACGACGGCGGTGCTCGCGGGACGCGGTGCGGTGTCGGTGGATGCCGTACGAGCGGTGAAGGAGGACTGGTGATGCGAGTTGCGCGAAGTGCGTGCGGGATGCGATTGCTCTGGAGTCCCTGCAAATCTTTGCTCAAATACCCGCATCGAACTTTTCGGAGCCTACTTTGCGTTGGCATAGCCGCTGCGTCGCCGTCTTTTGCCGCTAGCAGCGATTCCTCTGCATCCGCGCCGGCCGCCTTCGCGGTAGTTACACCAGAACATCCGATCTCGTTTCCGCGGGACACCGGTGCCCATCCGGAATTCCGCACCGAATGGTGGTACGCGACGGGCTGGCTCACGACACCCGACCACCAACCGCTCGGATTCCAGATCACGTTCTTCCGTTCGGCGACCGGTCACGACGCGGCCGACCCCAGCGCGTTCGCCCCCTCGCAACTGATCATTGCGCACGCTGCGTTGAGCGATCCGGCCATCGGCCACCTCGTTCACGATCAGCGCATCGCTCGGCAAGGTCTCGGGCTTGCCTACGCGAGGCCCGACAACACCGACGTCAAACTCGACGCATGGAAAATGATTCGCGCCGCGGACGGCCACTACGACATCACCGCCGACGCAAGCGGATTTTCGCTCCACCTCCAACTCGCGCCAATGCAGTCTCCGCTGATTCAGGGCGAGCGCGGTTACTCGCGCAAAGGACCGCGTCCCGAACAGGCAAGCTATTACTACAGCGAACCGCAACTCCGCGTGACGGGCACTGTGGTGCGCCCGGCCGCGGGTGCAAACGACAGGACGCGCAATGCTGTGGTGACGGGTACCGCATGGCTCGATCACGAATGGTCGAGCACATTGCTCGACGCCAGTGCGGTCGGATGGGATTGGCTCGGCGCCAATTTGACGGACGGGTCGGCGCTCATGGCATTCAAGATCCGTAGCCGCGATGGACATGCAACGTGGGCCCACGCGACGCTTCGCAGACGCGATGGACAGGTAGCGAACTTCGGCCCCGGCGAGGTTTCGTTCACGCCGCGTCGCATGTGGCGGTCGCCGCACACAAACACTTTGTACCCGGTCTCGATGACGGTTAGAACCGGAACGCTGACGTGGCAACTCGATCCGCTGATGGACGATCAGGAACTCGATTCACGACAGTCGACCGGCGCGGTGTATTGGGAAGGCGCGGTGCGGGTAAGTCAACAGAATGCGGATGTAGGGCGGGCCTATCTGGAACTGACGGGTTACGCGGATGCGCTGCGGATCGGAAAGTAGTTGAAGCACGCGGAATTGGCCGCGTAAACGCAAAAACCCCACCGCTGGGGGTGGGGTTTCTGGCTTGTGGGGGAGCCTGACGATTACCTACTTTCACACGGGCAATCCGCACTATCATCGGCGTGGAGTCGTTTC
>NZ_JBKGUA010000141.1:0-4711 GCF_046543485.1 Paraburkholderia sp. EG304
GATGCCGCCTATTACCTGGCGGCAGGCAGTCAATCAGTTCGCCATTATGTTCGGCGAGCGGTTCACGAACGCCATGAGCTGAGATCTTTTAACCGACCTCGGCACACAAAATTCCTGACACCTCCTGGCTGGCTCAACCGTTTCCGGCGTCTCGCACGTGACTATGAACGGCCCCCCGAAACTCTCGCCGGACTTCATTTTGTCGTCTTCGCAATGCTCATGCTTGTCCACGCCGTGCCAGTACTTCAAAGTTCCTAACACGCTCTAACCGCATCAACGCCTTAATTCATTGGATGACTCATATCGGCCAGGATCCCGCCTCGCACACCTCGTTGCCCACGGTGATTGGGCTACGGGAGATCTCAAATCTGGCCCTTCAGCGGTCCGCTTCCCAGTGCTAGCGGCATTTCACCTTGCCAGCAGCCGCCAATCTTTGCCATGCAGAAAGCAGCGACGAAGGGTGTTGCACCAGTTCGCGAGGAATCCGCCTAATGGTAGCCGTCAAAGAGATGGTCCGGATCGCTGCTTGGAACGAATATTAGGGGATATGCTACCTGACTACTGTCGGGAATCGGGTCATTGTTCCCCGCGCGTTCTATTTCGGAACTAATGACCGCCCAACGAACGGGTGGGCGACTGGCAAGGACAGCCGGGACACAGAAAAAAAGTGACCCATCGGAGTCGTCTATACTCTGACGGGTCGTCTAAAGTCCCCACAGTAGGTCGAGCGAGACGGTTCGACCCGCTGCAACACAAGTGTACGGGACGAACGCACGGCAACCCTTGATCAAGGTCAGACCTTTCTTGCATCAGGTAAGTAGCCAACATGGTCATCAATTGCTGGCAGCATAGGCTACGCGATGGAACGAATTCAGTGAGGACGCCCCGCCCAAATTGCCAACCGGCGCTGACGCCGTTGAAAGATTTCGTCTCTGACTGTTATCCGGGCGGTTTGAAGGATACGGAAAAGGATTTTTACTTAGAGTTGCCTCCTGTCATGAGCCACTTTTGTCATAGCGTCAAAGTGCCAGCCAATCTTTAGCAAGCCTGGCATTCGACGAAGAACGTCATTGGCACGGTTGCGCGGGGATGTGCGCTACCGCCCTCCTCAAACGCAAATTGAATATTTTCATCGCAACCGCTCGATTCATGAATACAAATTCAGCGTAAACCCACGACCCACAGCGTTGAGCAATATTCACCCCTTGCAGTGATAGATATGAACGACGGCCTCAATAGAATGGGCTGCAGAATCATTGCAGCGTGAGAGGCGCCGCATCGCACCGGGCAAAGGGGCGCCCGTTCGACGGCCTTCCGGTTCTGTCACCTGGCCACGAAGACATCGACAAGCGGGGAGCTTGCTCCTCGTGCGCGAATGCCATTGTCATGCGCTGTGTCTGACAAGGGATACCTTCGAGGCTCAAATGCATGATCACGTGATCAAGAAAGGTTGACATGCATTAAGGCGAAAGACGAAAGTCGTGAATAGTATAAAAGGACAATATCCGACGAGCGCACGCATGCGCCCGGCCCGTTCGCCTCTTTTGCCGACGCGACGGCTTCGGTGCGCATCAACTGGCGAGCGATCCGCAAACGTCGGTCGACCCCAATCCCAGCCATGAGTGGATACGTCGATACACGTTGCTTGCCTCGATTTCACATGTCAGTTTTTCT
This sequence comes from Paraburkholderia sp. EG304, assembly GCF_046543485.1. Taxonomy (NCBI): domain Bacteria; kingdom Pseudomonadati; phylum Pseudomonadota; class Betaproteobacteria; order Burkholderiales; family Burkholderiaceae; genus Paraburkholderia; species Paraburkholderia sp. EG304. The sequence goes on from NZ_JBKGUA010000141.1 coordinate 1,675, forward strand.
GCAATATCGTGAGCATGACAAATTACGACCTACCGAAAGACATAGCAAACCGTCTGGTTGATCCGCAGTCGTATACAAACCTCGACGGGCTCCATGAGATATACGCGTGGGCGCGTGCAAACAACCCAGTTGGACGAGCAATGGCGGACGCGCATGACCCATTCTGGGTGGTAACAAAACACGCCGACGTCTCAATGATTTCCCGGAACAATGCCCTGTTTCGCAACGGCGATTATTCCGTCGTCTGCCGTCCGCAAGCATCTATCGCGCATGTTATAGGGGCCACCGGTAGTCCAAACATCGTCCGTTCGCTCGTCCACGTCGACGGCGACGAACACAAGAGTTTGCGCGCACTGACACAGTCGTGGTTTATGCCGAACAGTGTCGTTAAGCTTGAGGCTCGCATCCGATCATTGGCACATTTGATGATCGGGGAACTTCTGCAAAAGAGCGGCTCCGTAATTGACTTTGCGAACGATTTCGCCTCGCACTATCCGCTGAACGTGATCATGGATATTCTCGGAGTTCCGCAGGAAGAATCCCCCCGTATGTTGAGACTCACACAGGAGATGTTTGGAAGCGAGGATGCCGAATACAAGCGCGATATCAGTCGCCAGGGCGACGCCGGAAGTGCGATCGGCAAGGCGCTGCTGTCAGTTGTAGCAGACTTCAAGGGTTACTTTGATCGCCTGACCGAAGATCGCCGGAAAAAACCGCGTAACGACATCGCCACCTTGCTAGCCAACGCGGTTGTCGATGGACAGCCTATTGATGAGGCAACCCGACTCGGCTACTACGTGATTATCGCCGCCGCCGGGCATGACACCGTCTCGTCTTCCATATCGGTTGCGATGTGGGCATTGTGTCAATTCCCCCATTTGCTGCCGCGGCTTAAGGCTGACCCGTCGCTCATTCCGCAATTCATCGACGAGAGCCTCCGCTACGCATCGCCAGTGCGTCATTTCATGCGTACGGCGGCAGCCGACACGAAATTGCGAGGCAGGACTATCCGCAAGGGCGATTGGCTGATGCTCTGCTACGGGTCGGCCAATCGCGATGAGGAAGTTTTCCCCGACCCTTTCATATTCGATATCGACCGAAGGCCGAATCGGCACATTGCGTTTGGGGCAGGTGCTCACGTATGTCTTGGTCAGCATCTCGCAAACATGGAGATGCGCATCCTGTTCGAGGAACTGATCCCGAAGTTGCAGTTCGTCGAACCGGTGGGAGAGATCGAATTCACGACGTCTAATTTCGTAAGTGGGCCAAAGCACCTCCCAATACGTTGCGTGTTGCAATGATCGCATCTATGTAAAATTTGAACGCCACAAAATGACCTTGATCGGGACCGTGCTTTCGTCTACAAACTCACACATGTAGCATGTGACTGCCAAACATTTCCCCGGTTGCAGCCCCCAGTTACTATCTTCCCGCCTCGATAATTGAAGCTTTGGGCAGCCAGGCCCGGCATGATTCTCGCCCCCAGTCGCAGTTTCTGATCCGGGGGGTGTTGTCACCGGGCCTGGTGGGTGGCAGGTGATCGCTAATAGGGACTCGGCTGGAATATTCCAAGGCCGTCCGTAACGTAGATGCCGAGATTTGCCACCGTTGTCGCAGGCCCACTCGAATTCAAGACCCATGGCCGTCTTCTCTTCGTTGTCGACCAGCCCGCCACCATCGGCGCATTGCCGCTGGCCGTCGCACGCGATGAAGGCGTTCTGCTTGCCGATCTGCCCGAACTGGCGATGCGCCGCATTGCCGACCTGCATGCCGGTGAGGCCCAGACAGACGCCCGCGACGCCGCAATCATCGCCGAGGCCGCCGGTTCGATGCCGCATACGCTGCGCTCGCTTCGGTTAGCTGATGAACCGCTCGCCGAGCTGCCCATGCTGTGCGGCTTCGACGACGAGCTCGCCGCTCAAATTACCCAAACCAGTAACGGGATTCGCGGCCTGCTCACCCAGATCCATCCCGCGCTTGAGCGCGTTCTCGGACCGCGCCTCGAGCATCCCGCCGTGCTCGATCTACTCGAGCGCTACCCGTCTCCAGCCGCGCTTGCAGCAACCAGCGAGAAGACGCTTGCCAACCGCCTGACCAAGCTCGCGCCACGCATGGGCACGGGATTGGGGGCCGAAATCGTTCAAGCGCTGGGCGAACAGGCCGTGACGGTGCCCGGCACGCAAACCGCCACCATCGTCATGCCGCGCCTGGCTCAGCAGCTCGCCGCCTTACGCAAGCAGCGCGACGAAATCGCCGGCGAAGTAGAGCGGCGGGGCTTGCTCACCCTCTTTGGCCGGTCCTGACCAGCATGCCGGGGAGGGCGTCAGGACCGCCGCCAGACTCCTCACCGAGGTCGCGCACCAAGCCTTCGCTTCGGCAGGTCACCTGGCGGGCCTACGCTGGCCTCGCACCAGTTACCCGGCGCTCAGGCTCATCTATCCGGGGCGAGCATCCGTCCAAGCGCGGCAACAAGGTACTCAAGCGCGCCTTGTTCCTATCGCCTTCGCGGCCTCGCGAGACCCCCCGATTCGCGAGCGTATCACGCACGCAAGGTCCAGCACGGTAAGCGACATAACTAGGCACTCATCGCGCTGGCACGGCGACGCTGTGATGTCCTGTTCGCCATCCTGCGCGATGGCACCTTTTACGAACCCAAGTCAGCCCCTAACGCTTGACGAATTAGATAGGGCCCCCCATATGATGGCGTGCCGGAACCGGCCGAGGAACTCTCGAATTGGGCTCACGTTTCAGGATGAGCCCCAAAAAAGCAGTACCAGGTGTGTGGACCGCAGGTCAACGCCGACGTGGTCTTCGCATGCCCGTTGGATTGTGGGCGTCGCCATGATCACTTTAGAACTTTCAATCTACCTTCGATAGCCCTTCTGGCAGCGATCCGCAGCCGCTACAAGCTGTCACGGATCGGCGTAATCGAGCCGGGGATGATCGGCGTAATGAGGCCACCTGGAATGGCCCCGAAACGCGATTTCGAAGGGACTCAAGAATGCGTTGTTTTGCCTGATTTTGCAACCGCGTTTTC
>NZ_JBKGUA010000142.1:0-4638 GCF_046543485.1 Paraburkholderia sp. EG304
CTTCGGAGGTGCGCACTTCCTGCAGCAGGGTCGGCGCAATGACGTTGACCGTGTCCAGGGTGGTGGCGTTGGCGGTGCTGCCGTTGGCCGGCGCGCCGCTGACGTTCAGGGTCGCGGTCGAGGCCACGGTGACCGTCACCTTCTGCGTCTGGCCATTGGCCACGACGTTGTAGGTGCCCGGGTCCAGGCCCATCAGCGAGTAGCTGCCATCGGCACGGGTGGTGGCGCGGCGCACGCTGCCGCTGGCCACGTTGGTCGCGGTGACTTCGGTGCCGGCGGCAGCGTCGGCAACCTGGCCGCGCAGCGACGAGGTGGCCGACTGTGCCATCACGGTCGGGGCGGCGCCCAGCATCAGGCAGGTGACCAGCGCGCTGGACAACAGACTGCGTGCGGGCGCGCGGTTGCGGTGATTGGAATACGTCATGTAACTCTCCGGGTGGTGGTGGCCGTCTTTGCGGCCCCTGTCATTGTTTTTTTACAGCGTGGTTTGCATGGGTCACGACCAACGGCCGTGACCTACAGCTCGCTTCTGGGCTTGCTTGAATCACGCACGATCAGGGTCGGCACGAGCGTCTGCTTGTCGCCGGCCCCTTCTGTGTTGTTGCCATCCATCAACTGCAACAGGCGCGTCGCGGCCTTATCGCCGAGGTCGGCGATACTCACCTGCATCGTCGTCAACGACGGGTGAACGAAACGTGCCAGCGGAATGTCATCGAAACCCGCCAGGGCGACATCGGTCGGCACGCGGACACCTGCCTGCGCGAACGCATACAGACATCCCAGTGCCATCATGTCGTTGGCGGCGAACACCGCATCGGGCAGCGTGCCGGCTGCCAGCAACTCCTGTCCGGCGCGATGGCCGGAAGCTTCGTCAAAGTCACCGGGCAACTCGATGCCGTGGGCAGCATCACCGAAGGCCGCCAGCGCATCGCGGAAACCGCGCAGGCGCTCACGGGCGTCGTAGTTGAGGTCCGGACCGGAAATGAAGGCGATGCGTCGATGCCCGACATCCAGCAGGTGGCGGGTCATCGTCATCGCACCGGCATGGTCATCGATGCTCAGCACCGGATGATCCTGCTCGGGCAGATACGTGTTGATCAGCACCGTGGGCAGCGCCTGCGGGAGGTTGTCGGTGAGGAAGCCCGGGCTCTCGGCATACGGCGAGAGCACCAGCAACCCATCGACACGACCGCGCATGGCACGCAGGGCCGCGCCCTGCTGCTCCTGGTCACCGTGGTAACTGGACACGAGCAGATGCTGGCGACGCTCGCGGGCCACCCCATCGATGCCGCGCATCAGTTCGGAGAAGAATTCGCCATAGAGATCGGGCAACACCACGCCAATGGTGTTGGTCCGTCGGCTGCTCAGGCTCCGGGCCGCTGCGTGCGGGGTGTAGCGCAGTCGCGCCGCTACCTCCAGCACCAGCTTGCGCACGGGCTCGGCAACATTTTCATGGCCATTGAGTGCGCGCGAGACCGTGGCAACAGAGACACGGGCCTCACGGGCGACATCTTTGATAGTGATCGCTGCCTTGTTCACTTCGCCGCCCTCCACGGCTTAGAGATCTGGGCTTGGCGCGGAATGTAAGCGTTTTCAAACCCGGATGTAAACACTACGTTAGCCTGATGTCGTACGGCGGTAACCAAAAGCTGTCCATGGCGGCCCCTTTCGGGACTGGCCAGGACAAGGCGGGACAAGGGTTTCAGCGGTTTTTGACCGGAGTCTCGGCGCGGATGGACAACGCGTGGATATCGGTCTCCATCATTGTGCCCAGGGCCGCATAGACGGCCCGATGGCGCGCCAGCGGCAGCTTTCCTTCGAAGGCCGCGCTGACCACGTGCACCTTGAAATGGCCGCGGCCGTCCCGCGCGCCCTCGTGGCCGGCGTGGCGGTGGCTGTCGTCCTTGACCTCCAGCAGCTCGGGATCCAGCGCCTGCTGCAGGGCCTCGCGGATGCGCTCGACGCGGTTCATGGCAGGACCTTGCGGAAGGGGCGGACCTGGACGCGCACATAGACGCCCGCCTCTACATAAGGATCGGCCGCGGCCCAGTCCTGCGCCTGGGTCAGCGAATCGAACGCGGCGATGACCACGCTGCCGCTGAAGCCGGCCGGGCCGGGGTCTTCGCTGTCGATGGCCGGGCACGGGCCGGCCAGCAGCAGCCGACCTTCATCCTGCAGGGCCTGCAGCCGGGCCAGATGGGCCGGGCGCGATGCCAGACGGGCGGCCAGCACATCGGTGCCGTCATAGCCTTCAATCACATACCACACGGGTAACTCCGAGGTCTTGTTGAATCGAACCCGGGCATTCTAGCGGGGCTGGCTGGACACTGGCGCGGCAACCCCGTAGTCTTATGTCCATTGCACATGGCTGGACGCAGCGCCCCGTCGGCACCCGGCTCCACCGCCAGCCGACGACCGACCCACTGCCCCACACCAGCACACGTAGACGACCTCCCCGTAGTTCTGTCGCTGCCCATCGCGGCGCGCCCTGCTGTTCGAAGTGTGGAATCGCGCCGACCCAGGCGTGTCATGGCTTGCCATCCTGCCGCCCGGGACCGTTCCGGACGCTGGCATGGTGCGGCGACCGGTCCGTTGCAATACTGACGTCTATTTGATGACTGCCGAACTCGCGCTCGACGCGAACCCGCCAACCCGAGCGCCCGCCCCACAGCAGCAGGAAATGCCGCTGGCCGTGGTGCATGGACAGCCGGTCCTGCAGATTCCGCAGGACCTGTACATCCCGCCGGACGCGCTGGAAGTCATCCTGGATGCCTTCGAGGGTCCACTGGACCTGCTGCTGTACCTGATCCGCCGGCAGAACCTCGACATCCTGGACATCCCGGTCGCCGAGATCACCCGCCAGTACGTCGAGTACATCAACGTCATGCAGGAGCTGCGCTTCGAACTGGCGGCCGAGTACCTGGTGATGGCGGCGATCCTGGCCGAAGTGAAATCGCGGATGCTGTTGCCGCGGCCGCCCAGCGTCGAGGGCGAGGAAGCCGATCCGCGTGCCGAGCTGGTGCGCCGGCTGCAGGAGTACGAACGTTTCAAGCAGGCCGCCGAGGACATCGACAGCCTGCCCCGCCAGGACCGCGACACCACCGTGGTCCATGCCTTCGTCCCCGACCGCGCGGCCGTCAAGCTGCCGCCGCCGGTGGACCTGAAGGAAATGCTGATGGCGCTGCACGACGTGCTCAAGCGCGCCGAGCTGTTCACCGGCCACGCGATCAAACGCGAGGCGCTGAGCGTGCGCCAGCGGATGGGCGATGTGCTGGGTCGTCTGGAAGACGGCAGGTTCTACCGGTTTGAAACGCTGTTCACCGCCGAAGAAGGCAAGCTGGGGGTGCTGGTCACCTTCCTCGCCCTGCTCGAACTGGCCAAGGAACAGTTGCTGGACATCGTCCAGGAAGCTCCGCTGGCGCCGATCTACGTCAAGTCCCTGGCCGCCGGCAACACCAACGAACCGCTGCAGTTCAACAGCGAGTTCGACGACAACGACGCCGCCAACGAATCCGACTGAGCACCCGACCCACGCATGGATCAACCGCTGATCAACCGTATTGTCGAAGGCGCCCTGCTGGCGGCCAGCGAGCCGTTGACGCTGGCGCAGCTGCAGGGCCTGTTCCCGGAAGAGGAACCGGCCCCGCCGGGCAGCATCGAACGCGCGCTGGAACTGCTGCGCGACGGCTGCCAGGACCGCGGCGTGGAACTGGTCGAGGTGGCCTCCGGCTTCCGCTTCCAGGTTACCAGCGAAGTGCATGGCTACATCACCCGGCTGTGGACCGAACGCAAGACCCGCTACACCCGTGCCACCCTGGAAACGCTCGCGCTGATCGCCTACCGCCAGCCGATCACCCGCGGCGAGATCGAGCAGGTGCGGGGCGTGGCGGTCAGCAGCAACATCATCCAGGCACTGGAAGAGCGCGAATGGATCCGCGTGATCGGCCACCGCGACGTGCCCGGCAAGCCGGCGCTGTTCGGCACCACCAAGGGCTTCCTGGATTATTTCGGGCTCAGGCGCCTGGACGAACTGCCGCCGCTGTCCGAGCTGCGCGACCTGGGTGAGCTGGAGCCGCAGCTGCCGCTGGACAACGAAGGTCAACCGGCCGGTCGCCTGGCGGCCGGCGCTGCGACACCGGAGGCCGAGCTGGACAGTGACGCGGCCAACGACGACGCCACGCCGGCGCCGGCGGAGCCGGTGGACCCTGCAGATCCGACGGACCCTGCCGCCGCCCGGCTGGCCGCCCGCGTTGCGCTGGCCTCGGCGCGGCTGGCGGAGCAACCGGCGGGCCCGGACAATAACGAGGCGTCCGCCGATGCGGACGCGTCAGACACCCCATCCCATGCGCCGTTGTCGCTTGCCGACGACGACGCGGATACGACCGCCAGCGATGGCGAACCCGATACCGCGCCGGGAGAGCGCGCGGCGCCCCAGAACGAAACCGAAAACAACGCCGTCGCGAAGACGACCGTGGCTGTTGACGAAGCCGATCCCGAACCAGAGGCCGACGCATCCGTTGCCGGCCGGAGCCAAGTAAATGAGTGACACCCCCCGCAAGCCGTCGTTGAACAAGCTTTCGCTCAAGCGCGAAACCGCCTCCGAACAGCCCAAGCTGGAAGAGCGCCTGCACAAAGTGC
>NZ_JBKGUA010000143.1:2500-4433 GCF_046543485.1 Paraburkholderia sp. EG304
GTGAACTGAAATATCTAAGTAACCAGAGGAAAAGAAATCAACCGAGATTCCCTGAGTAGCGACGAGCGAACGGGGACTAGCCCTTAAGCTGGAATGGTTCTAGAAAAACAGCCTGGAACGGCTGGCCATAGAAGGTGATAGCCCTGTATTTAAAAGGGCCACTCCAGTGAAGACGAGTAGGGCGGGGCACGTGAAACCCTGTCTGAACATGGGGGGACCATCCTCCAAGGCTAAATACTACTGACCGACCGATAGTGAACCAGTACCGTGAGGGAAAGGCGAAAAGAACCCCGGAGAGGGGAGTGAAATAGATCCTGAAACCGTGTGCGTACAAGCAGTAGGAGCTCGAAAGAGTGACTGCGTACCTTTTGTATAATGGGTCAGCGACTTACTGTTCGTGGCAAGCTTAACCGTATAGGGGAGGCGAAGGGAAACCGAGTCTGATAAGGGCGCATAGTCGCGGGCAGTAGACCCGAAACCGGGTGATCTAGTCATGGCCAGGGTGAAGGTGCCGTAACAGGTACTGGAGGCCCGAACCCACGTCTGTTGCAAAAGACGGGGATGAGCTGTGATTAGGAGTGAAAAGCTAATCGAACCCGGAGATAGCTGGTTCTCCTCGAAAGCTATTTAGGTAGCGCCTCATATGTATCCTCTCGGGGGTAGAGCACTGTTATGGCTAGGGGGTCATCGCGACTTACCAAACCATTGCAAACTCCGAATACCGAGACGGACTGTATGGGAGACACACGGCGGGTGCTAACGTCCGTCGTGAAAAGGGAAACAACCCAGACCCACAGCTAAGGTCCCAAATTCACTGCTAAGTGGAAAACCATGTGGAAAGGCACAGACAGCCAGGAGGTTGGCTTAGAAGCAGCCACCCTTTAAAGAAAGCGTAATAGCTCACTGGTCGAGTCGGTCTGCGGGGAAGATTTAACGGGGCTAAGCAGTGAACCGAAGCTTGGGGTGTGCATATTTATATGTACGCGGTAGAGGAGCGTTCCGTAAGCCGTTGAAGGTGGATTGAGAAGTCTGCTGGAGGTATCGGAAGTGCGAATGCTGACATGAGTAACGATAATGCGGGTGAAAAACCCGCACGCCGAAAGCCCAAGGTTTCCTTGCGCAACGTTAATCGGCGCAGGGTGAGTCGGCCCCTAAGGCGAGGACGAAAGTCGTAGTCGATGGGAAGCAGGTTAATATTCCTGCACCTCGCGTAAGTGCGATGGAGGGACGGAGAAGGTTAGGTGTACCCGGCGTTGGTTGTCCGGGGGAAAGGCGGTAGGTTTGGATCTTTGGCAAATCCGGGATCCTTTAAGACCGAGCACCGAGACGAGCCTTTAAGGCGAAGTCACTGATACCACGCTTCCAGGAAAAGCTCCTAAGCTTCAGCTTACGCAGACCGTACCGTAAACCGACACAGGTGGGTAGGATGAGAATTCTCAGGCGCTTGAGAGAACTCGGGTGAAGGAACTAGGCAACATGGCACCGTAACTTCGGGAGAAGGTGCGCCCTTTTTGGTGGCTCATGCGAGCTATAGCTGAAGAGGGCCGCAGTAACCAGGCCGCTGCGACTGTTTATCAAAAACACAGCACTCTGCAAACACGAAAGTGGACGTATAGGGTGTGACGCCTGCCCGGTGCTGGAAGGTTAATTGATGGGGTCAGCCGCAAGGCGAAGCTCTTGATCGAAGCCCCAGTAAACGGCGGCCGTAACTATAACGGTCCTAAGGTAGCGAAATTCCTTGTCGGGTAAGTTCCGACCTGCACGAATGGCGTAACGACAGCGGCGCTGTCTCCACCCGAGACTCAGTGAAATTGAAATCGCTGTGAAGATGCAGCGTTCCCGTGGCAAGACGGAAAGACCCCGTGAACCTTTACTATAGCTTTACACTGAACGTTGAGTTCGTCTGTGTAGGATAGGTGGGAGGCTATGAAAC
>NZ_JBKGUA010000144.1:0-4316 GCF_046543485.1 Paraburkholderia sp. EG304
CCGCGCGCGCCGCGCCGATGTTGGCGTTGGCCGACAGCAGCACGTGCTCGGCGGCCATCACGTCCGGTCGCCGCAGCAGCACGTCGCCCGGCACGCCGGCCGGCAGCGGACGCACACTGGCCACGTCGGTCACCTCGGCCTGCGGCAGCAGGGACGCATCGATCGGCCCACCGGCCAGCAGCACCAGCGCATTGCGGTCCTGCGCGACCTGCCCGGCAAAGCGCGCCACATCCGTGCGCGCGGTCTCCACCAGGGTACGGGTCTGGCTCAGTTCCAGCGCCGAGGCGCCGCCGAGCTGACGACGCGCCTCGGTCAGGCGCAGCGAGTCTTCATAGGTCGCCAGTGTCGCCTGGGCGATCCGCAGCTGTTCGCTGTCGGCGCCCAGGGTCAGCCATGCGTTGGCCACCTCGGCGACCAGCGACAGCTGCGCACTGCGGCGGTTGGCCGCTTCGGCGAAGTACTGCTGCAGCGCGGCCTGGCTCAGATTGCGCACGCGCCCGAACAAATCCAGTTCGAACTCGACCACGCCGAGGTTCGCACTGAACTGCTCGGTCACCGGGGCATCGCCGCCACTGCGGGTCATCTGCCCCTGCACGCCGATGGCCGGCACGCGATCGGCGCGCTGGATCCGGTACTGCGCCCGGGCGCGCTCGACATTGAGCACAGCCACGCGCAGGTCGCGATTGTTGTCCAGCGACTGGGTGATCACCGCCTGCAGGCGCGGATCGACGAAGAAGTCGCGCCAGCCGATGTCGGCGACATCAGCCGTTGCGGTCTGCGCCCCAGTGGTGGCCGTGCCCGGCCACTGCGAGGGAATCGCCGGGGCGACTTCGGTACTGCGCGGCTCCAGGCTCGAGCAGCCGGACAGCACCAGGCTCACGGCCAGCGCCAGGCTGGCCATCATGGGCTTACGCATCGGAACCTCCGGCGTTCTTGCCGTACTTCTTGCGATTGAACACGCGCTGCACCACCACGAAGAACAGCGGGATGAAGAACACACCCAGCACCGTGCCGACCAGCATGCCGCCGAGCACGCCGGTACCGATGGCCTGCTGTGCGCCGGAACCGGCACCCGAGGCGATCGCCAGCGGCAGCACGCCCAGGCCGAAGGCCAGCGAGGTCATGATGATCGGGCGCAGACGGTCACGCACAGCGTGCATCGTCGCCTCGATCAGGCCGGCGCCCTTCTCCAGGTTTTCCTTGGCGAACTCCACGATCAGGATCGCGTTCTTGCTGGTCAGGCCGACCGTGGTCAGCATCGCCACCTGGAAGTAGATGTCGCGCTCCATGCCCCGCATGGTGTTGGCCAGCACCGCACCGAGGATGCCCAGCGGGGCCACCAGCAGCACCGAGGTCGGCACGCTCCAGCTTTCATACAGCGCGGCCAGGCACAGGAACACGATCAGCAGCGACAGCGTGTACAGCAGCGGCGTCTGCGAACCGGCCTGACGTTCCTGGTAGGACAGCGCGGTCCACTCGATGTCGAAACCGGCCGGCAGCTGCTTGGCCAGCTTCTCCACTTCGTTCATCGCATCGCCCGAGGCCACGCCCGGGGCCGGCTCGCCCTGGATCTCCATCGCCGACACGCCGTTGTAGCGCTCCAGGCGCGGCGAACCGTAGTCCCAACGCTGGCTGGCGAAGGCCGAGAACGGGACCATCTCACCGGCGGTGTTCTTGACCGACCACAGGTTGAAGTCTTCCGGGTTCATGCGGAACGGCGCATCGGACTGCACATACACGCGCTTGACCCGGCCACGGTCGATGAAGTCATCGATGTAGCTGCTGCCCCAGGCCGCCGCCAGCGTCGTGTTGACCGCCTCCAGCGACAGGCCCAGTGCGCTCGCCTTGCCGACGTCGATGTCGATGCGCAGCTGCGGGGTGTCTTCCTGGCCATTCGGGCGCACATTGGCCAGCAGCTTGCTCTGCCCGGCCATGCCGAGCAGCTGGTTGCGTGCGTCCAGCAGCGCTTGATGGCCGGCACCGCTGGTGTCCTTCAGGAAGAAGGTGTAGCCCGAGCCGATGCCCAGTTCCGGCATCGCCGGCGGCGGGAAGGCGAAGATGAAGGCGTCCTTGATCCCGCCCAGCGCGGCCATCGCACGGCCGGTGATCGGCATCGCGCCCTGGTCCGCATCGCGGTCCTTCCAGTCCTTGAGCTTGACGAAGGCCATGCCCGCGTTCTGGCCCATGCCGGCGAAGCTGAAGCCCTGGACCGAGAAGATCGACTCGATCGCGTCGGCCTCGTTCTCCATGAAGTGCTTTTCGAGCTTGTCGATCGATTCCAGCGTGCGTTCCTGGGTGGCACCGACCGGGGTCTGCACCAGCGCCATCAGGATGCCCTGGTCTTCGTTGGGCAGGAACGAGCTGGGCAGGCGCATGAACAGCAGGCCCATCACCAGCGCCAGCGCGGCGAACACGCCCATGAAGCGCCACGGACGGCCGAGGATGCCGCGCACGCCACGCTGATAGCCATTGCTGGAGCGGTCGAAGCCGCGGTTGAAGGCGTTGAAGAAGCGGCCGGACCAGCCCTTGTGGGCCACGTGGTGCTCGCCCTTCTTGAGCGGCTTGAGCATGGTCGCGCACAGCGCCGGGGTCAGCACGATCGCGACCAGCACCGACAGCGCCATCGCCGAAACGATCGTGGCCGAGAACTGGCGGTAGATGACGCCGGTGGCACCGCTCATGAAGGCCATCGGCACGAACACCGCCGACAGCACCAGGCCGATGCCGACCAGCGCGCCGGTGATCTGGGTCATGGATTTGCGCGTGGCCTCCAGCGGCGACAGTCCTTCCTCGGACATGATCCGCTCGACGTTCTCCACCACCACGATCGCGTCATCGACCAGCAGACCGATCGCCAGCACCATCGCGAACATGGTCAGCATGTTCACCGAGAAGCCCAGCGCGGCCAGGATGCCGAACGTGCCCAGCAGCACCACCGGCACCGCGATCGTCGGGATCAGGGTCGCGCGGAAGTTCTGCAGGAACAGGTACATCACCAGGAACACCAGCACGATGGCTTCGATCAGGGTCTTGATGACGCCCTTGATCGAGACCTGCACGAACGGCGTGGTGTCATACGGCACCACCGCCTTCAGGCCGGCCGGGAAGTTCGGGGCCATTTCATCCAGGGTGGCGCGCACGCCGTTGGCGGTGGCCAGCGCGTTGGCGCCGGTGGCCAGGGTGATCGCGATACCCGAGGACGGCTTGCCGTTGTAACGGGTCACGAAGTCGTACGATTCCGCGCCGAGCTCGACCCGGGCGACGTCGGCCAGGCGCAGTTCGGCACCGTCCTGCGCGCTGCGCACGATGATGTTGCGGAACTGCTCCGGGGTCTGCAGGCGGTCCTGCGCGTTGATGGTGGCGTTGAGCTGCTGGCCCTTGATCGACGGCGCGCCGCCGAGCTGGCCGATGGCGACCTGCGCGTTCTGCGCGGTGATCGCGGCGATCACTTCGGCGGTGGACAGCTTGTAGGTGTGCAGCTTGTTGGGGTCCAGCCAGATGCGCATGGCGTACTTGCCACCGAACACCTGGATGTTGCCCACGCCCGGGACGCGGCTCAGCGGATCGACGATGTTGGAGCCGACGTAATCGGAGATGTCGTTGGCATCCATGCTGCCGTCTTCAGACACGAAGCCGAGCACCTGCAGGAAGCCGCTGCTCGACTTGGCCACGTTGATGCCCTGGCGCTGCACTTCCTGCGGCAGCAGCGGCATCGCCAGCTGCAGCTTGTTCTGCACCTGCACCTGGGCGATGTCCGGGTCGGTGCCGCTCTGGAAGGTCAGCGTGATCGTGGCCTGGCCATTGGAGGAGCTGTTGGAGGAGAAGTAGATCAGGCCATCCAGGCCCTTCATGTTCTGCTCGATGATCTGCGTCACCGAGTCCTCGACCACCTTGGCCGATGCACCCGGATAGCTGGCGCTGATCTCGACGGCCGGCGGTGCCACTTCCGGGTACATCGACACCGGCAGCTTGAGCACCGCCAGGCCACCGGCGAGCATGATGATGATCGCAATCACCCACGCGAAGATGGGGCGATCAATGAAAAAACGTGCCATGGAATTCTCCGGTTACTGCTGGGCGGCGGGAGCCGCCGGCGGGGCGGCCGGCTTGGCCGGGGCCGCGCCCATTTCGGTGGCCTGCACGGGCATGCCCGGCTGGATCTTCTGCAGGCCTTCGACGATGACCCTGTCACCGGCCTTGAGCCCGTCTTCCACCAGCCATTTGTCGCCGAGCGAACGGCTGACCTTGACCTGCCGCACTTCGACCTTGTCGTCCTTGCCGACCACCATGGCGCGGGTATCGCCCTTGGGATCGCG
>NZ_JBKGUA010000145.1:0-4227 GCF_046543485.1 Paraburkholderia sp. EG304
TCTACTCTCAGGCCAAACTTAATGCCGTGGCAAGAAGGCTGAATGAGCGTCCAAGGAAGACACTGAATTACGAAACGCCGGCTGAACGGTTCCAGCAAACTATTGCATCGACCGGTTGAATCCGCCGGTCGTCAACCGACACCCATCCATCATCGCGTCATTGTCGCAGCCTATGTTACGGCGAGGTCAACACTGCATAGGCATTTGGAAGGACGACGGCGAATTGCCCGCGTTCAGCGATTGAAGCACCATTGGTCGCAATGACGGAGCAAAGACCCTTCATGTACGTGTGACGTGTCGTTACGATACGCTCAAGTTCTGCGCGTGCCGATTCGACTGGATCCGTATAGGATTTCGCCTTTTCAAGATCGATGTTTGTTTCAGCAACCTTCAGCAGGGGTTCATGAATACGCGCAAAGGAACTGACATATTCCTTTACGTCGATCCCGTACTCTGCGCAAACTGCAGGAACGCCAATCATGTTTTTGCGATAAAACGCGAAGAACACGTAGCTGGCTGCCTTCTTCGAAGGAAGGTTAAATTTTTGTAGCTCCCCCTCCAACACACGGTTTCGTGCCAATGGATCAGATGGATTCGCAACGGCGGCTTCAGACGCACGTCTTAGTGCGTCGGCTAGGTCCTGCTGAGAGTATGCGACGACTCGCTGGCAAGGGACGGAAAGCGATATCGCAGCAGCAATGTGACAAAGCTTTAGTATGTTGTTGAGCTTCACTGGGTGACCGTAGATTGCAAGTTTTATGTCCGTCATGGGGTTCGGCATTTGAGCCACTGGTGAGCCATTAGCACATGAGTCTATTTACGGTCGCTTGCGGTACAAACTGAAGTTCAGCAAACGGCTTTAGTCACCGACACACAGCAGGATGACCGATGTGCTTCGCTCAAGAGTCATCCGGAGATCAGGGGGCGATTCGTCCGGTATGGGTCGGGAGTGTGAGTTCGCCGATCGAGGAAGCTGTCGTTCGGCTGGTCGGTGCCACGACCGTCAGCAATCCGCCTTATCGCTAACGTAGAACTCAGCCCGGCCCAATGTCGGCTGTGGCCGAATTTCGCGCATTCGCCGTCCTCAGTGCAAGTTGGCGGGCTCTCGGAAACCGCCATTGCATCAGTGTGATTTGAGCAAAAGCGCAGGGCACGAGGCCCTGACTGATTGGTGGCTTCAGATGCTTCTTCCTGTGTCACGGGACGCGGTCGGAACTGGTCGCCGCCCGGTTGGCGCGAAGAATGGGTAGGATCATGGGTAGGGGACGATCCGTAACGGTGGGAGTCAAACCTGGCGGGGCATTGCAGCCGGCAATGCGATCCTGCTGCCTTCCGCCATAAGAACATCGAGTCGCCGCTTGCTAAATCCTGTGCTGGCCGACATTGCCAGCGACTACGGTTTTGACCGCGATCAGGCGCGCGCCATCGCTCTTGATCCTGAACAGCACCATCGCGTCGAAACGGAAGCGTTCAAGTCGGCGAATACCGGTGTCCGTTCGGTTCCTCACTTTGTCTTTGGGGAAAGCATTGCCATCAATGGAGGGCGCAGCGAAGACGAGATTGCTGCGGCAATACAAGCAGCTTCCGGCGCGATCTCTCTCTGACGCGGCTTCCTCAAATCCAATGACTCGGAACTCGGCGTACGCCAAGTCGATAAGGTTCTGCGATCCGTTGACTGTGTTGGCCGATGCCCGACCAACAAGACCGGCCGTCGGATGACCGCAGTACTTCAAGAAGCGACGAAGGGACCGCGATCTTACGACCGACCGCAATGGATCGGGTTGAGTCCGTGCGCTCCCCAAACTCATCGCTCGGAAGCGGTCACTGGATTCAGCGGCCCGCAACCGGCCAGTCGGCAGTGCGCACTCTTGACCCGTTTCTGACGCTCGATGCAACACCGCCTTAACGACAGCTTTCAAGGTGCATCGGTCAATGCTGGTCGAGATACAGCTTGGCCAGTCGTACCTCCGGCCGCACCGTGTCCGCGTTTTGCGTGAGCGTGACAAGGTTCGCGTAGTAGAGTTGCGCCTTCTTATCGTGCGCCAGGTCCGCTGCTTTCGCCGCACCATACAGGCCACGCAGGCGGTTCGGGGTTGCTTGCATCGATGCCTCATACTCCTTCAGCGCATCGGCAGGTCGCTTCAGATCGAGCAACATTTCGCCCAGCAACTCCCGCATCGGGTAAAGCCGGTTCTCCATCGCGACCTGCTTTTCGCTGCCGTCTTCCAGATCGGCGGCGGCGTGCATCTGCTTGAGCGCCTGATCGTCCTTGCCCTGAACATGATCCAGCCACGCCGAGGCGGCGAGGATTTGAATCTGGACCTGATCGGCCCAGTATGGCTGCTTGGCCTCTTCGAGCTTGGCGCGCAACTGCATGAGCATGTCGATATTGGTCTGCGTCATGTCCGCCTTGCTGCTGCGAGCGCAGCCTAGTGCACGGGCAAAATACGTGATTGCCTCAGCTTGCGGCCAGCGGCTGCCACGCGGCTCGAGCGTGGCAGCCTCCTGCCAGTCGCCGCGCTCGAGCGCATAGCGTGCCGGGATGGCAGCCAGCGCCGTGTAGACTGCCAGTCGGTCGAATGGAAATTTCGTGACAGCATTGGCGTCATCGCGCACCTGTTTTGCACGCGCGTCCTGGCCCAGCTGTAGATAGGCGTACTCCATGAAATCCCAGGAATGGGGCGCCCCTGTATGGGTGGCGCCCGGCCAGCTTCTGGCGGCTTCTTCCTGCATCACCTTCAGCGCCGCTTCGTTCGATTTGATGGATGCATCCCACATGCCGAGCATCGAGTAAATATGCGACGGCATGTGCAGGGCGTGCGGCGCCGCCGGGGCGATCTGCGCGTATTTGTTGGCAAACGGCAGTCCGCGCTTCGCGAGCGGCGGGTAGTCGTAGCTGTGGATCAGGTAGTGCGCGACACCGGGGTGGTCGGGCTGCTCACGGTAGATTTTCTCCAGGATCGTTGCAGCCTCGAGTTGGTTGGCGTACGTCTTGTCGCTGGGGTCCGCGGCCTCGTTGAGCGCAAGCGCATAGAAAATCGCGGCTTCCGTATCGTCGGGATATTTCTGCGTCAGGCGTGCCATCGCATGCTCGTATGCCAACGTGCGCTGGCTTTGTGGGACTTTGTCGTAGTCTTTGTAAAATGCTTCGGCAGCCAGCAGCCAATCGCGCTCCCGTTCGGTCTTGGGATCCAGCGCCAATCCCTTCTCCGCAGCTTCCCATCCGCGCTTGAGTGCCGTCTCGTCAAACGGCGGGACCAGCGGATTAGGACGCTGGGCAATTGCAATGCCCCAGTATGCAATCGCACATTGCGGATCGATCTGGGTCACGGCCTCGAACGCCTTGAGTGTCGAAGGGTAAAAGAAGGAATGGAGCATCGCCAATGCCTTCTCAAACTGGCTTTGTGCCGCAAGGCTGCACGAAGTGGGGAACTTCACGGTGCCGAACTTGCCGCCAGTCGGCGGCGCAGCGGGGTGTTCTTCGTGCTGGGCGAGCGCGGGAGCGGATGCGAGGACCGCGAGCAGGCATGCGGTTATTAGCTGCTTGTGATACATGATGACCTCCCCCGCAGGATGAATGGCAAACTTCACGCGAGATCGTCGAAAGCGGTGGTGCCAGGCGGCCCGACGGCGATGCCCATCGCAATGACATTGTCGTGGGCGAGGGCTCCGGGCGCCGTGGACTATTCCGACGGGAGTGAGTGGTGAGCACTCTTTTTCTAGTCAAGGCGTTACGTGCCCACAAGCTCGGAAACCCTAGGCGGCTGCACATTTTCACTAACGGATCGAACGCACAGACCAGTTGCAGCCGCTTAGCCATCAGCCCACCGCGCAGTCGTTCAAAGTTGGATTGGCCGCAAGGCACCGTCCCCGGCATTGGCCGATGAATAGGCTTGCATCGTCACTGATCGAACGGCCGGTTACGGGTGAGGAACGGACGCGTCAATGTCACTGGTACGGTTCGGTCGGATGGCCCTTGGTGGCCGCGTCGAGGCAATGCCACTGGCGATCTCCTCGCCGAAGACCGGTCATCGAGCGTGGCCGGACGAGAGCTGGGAGACCGAAGTGGATGGCGACCTCGACCGACCGCTTGTGGCCGGAGGACTGATATGACTTTCCGTGTCAATCGCGATCGGTTCTCGGTCTGGGTACATCTGAATTTCCTGAGGGCGACGTAGCAGTACGTCTCGACGGTGGGTCACACTGATATCCGCGGGTTGGTTACCG
>NZ_JBKGUA010000146.1:0-4144 GCF_046543485.1 Paraburkholderia sp. EG304
TGCAGGGCCTGCTGCATGACCGCCGCCCGCTGGAATGGCAGGTGCTCGCCGAGGTGGTCCATTCGCGGCTGCGCTTCCCGCGTTATCTCGGCGACATGCCGCATACCTGGATCGGCGCCGAATACGGACGCACGCTGTTCGGGATGCTGATGCGCGAAGACGATGACGCGTTGTCGCTGTTGCCGGGCACCCCGCCCTCCTGGGTGGCCGGCGACGGGCTGGCGGTGGATCGCCTGCCGACCGCCTACGGCACCCTGGCCCTGCAGGCACGGCAGCGCGACGGCACGCTGCAGCTCACGCTGGGCAAGGGGCTGCGCCCGGACACCGCGGTCCATGTGTGGTGGCCGAGCCGTACGTGCCCGACCTCGGTCCGGGTGGATGGCCGCGTCGTGCGTGACTACGACGCGCGCGGGATACTGCTGAAGCAGCCGTTCCGTCGGCTGGAGGCGACGTGGTGAGCGTCAGACGCTCCCCTCATGCTCATGCAGGGTGATCAGCGATTCCATCAGGTCTTCATCCGCACTCGCGCACACGGCCAGCAGCACCGCTTCCTCGCAGCCGGTATCGACGATGTAGGCATGGCCCATCTGGCTGTCGATGTAGATGCCCTGCCCGGTCTCCAGCACCACCGGATCGTAGAACTCGGTGTGGACCTGGATGCGGCCTTCCATCACGTGCACGTACTCCTCGCCCGGGTGGCGGACCAGGTCGCCGAACTCGGCAGTGGTCTTGGCCCGCACCTTGGTCAGGATCGGGATCATGCGCTTGCGGCGCAGTTCGGTGCACAGATAGTAGTAATCGTAGTTGTCGGTCTGGACCCGCAGCGCCTTGTCGAGCGAGCCGAGGCTGCGCCGTGCGGTGACCGGCTTCGGCGCGCTGTCGGCGTCGGGCTCGGAGAACAGGTCGGACATGCGCAGGTTCAGGCGCTGCGCCAGGTGCTGGAGCTTGTCGTAGGTCAAGGTCAGGCGGTCGTGCTCGATCTTGGACAGCGTGGACAGGGGAATTTCGGTGTGCTCGCTCATTTCCTTGAGCGTCCAACCCTGGCGCGTGCGCAGGCCGCGCAGCAGGGTTCCGAGCGTCGGGCTTTTGGGGCTCATCGACAGGACCTTTGGGCTATTGCTGGTGAAGTTGTCGATACGATACTACGTAGAGATGAATGCCATCCTGATCAGGATGGTTTCTTGTCGCGTTCGCCTCTTATGACGCCTGTCAACGCCGTGTAATCGTTCTCATCGGCCCCGGAATGACGTATCCAGGGCATCTGACGCTCGCAATCCCGCCTGCCCGCCGACCGCCGGGACAGATCACGCGCAATTGACATTTCTCTGATCAGGAATATTGTTGTCTGATTGAGATGGTTTTTGGCCTTCCGATCGTTTCTGCGGGGCGCCTCGTCTTCCAGTTCCAGAGGGGATCGTCACATGCGTGCGTTGTCAGGGCTTGTCGCGTTGTGTTGTGGGCTGTTGCTGTCGTTCCAGGCCGATGCACAGCGGCCGTTGTCCCCGCCCGCGGAGGCCGCGCCCACCCGCGTGGACACCGTTGCCCGATTGACCGCGGATGACGCGGCCACCTGGCTGGATGGGTTCATGCCGTATGCCATCGCACGCGGCGACATCGCCGGCGCGGTGGTGACCGTGGTCAAGGACGGCCAGATCCTGGTCCGTCGCGGTTACGGCGTTTCGGATGTGGAAAAACAGACCCCGGTGGATCCGGACCGCACCCTGTTCCGGATGGCCTCGGTCTCCAAGCTGATGACCTGGACCGCGGTGATGCAGCTGGTGGAGGCCGGCAAGCTGGATCTGGACGCGGACATCAACCGGTACCTGGATTTCAAGGTGCCCGAACGCGGCCTGCCGATCACGCTGCGCCAGCTGATGACGCATACCGGTGGTTTCGAGGCCAACATCAAGTACATGTGGACCAGCGAGGCGGTGGCCGAAGCCGGTGACATCGCACTGGGACCGTACCTCAAGCGACGGGTGCCGGCGCAGGTCTTCGCGCCGGGCACCGTGCCCGCCTATTCGAATTACGGCACCAGCCTGGCCGGCTACATCGTCGAGCGCGTGTCCGGCCAACCGTTTGCCGAATACGTCGAGCAGCACATCTTCGTGCCGCTGCAGATGCAGCACGCCAGCTTCCGCCAGCCGCTGCCGCCGGCGTTGCGTGCGCTGGTCAGCAAGGGCTACGCACTGGGATCGGGCAAACCGCGCGACTTCGAAGTCACCCCGTCCGCTCCGGCCGGCGCACTGTCGGCCACCGGCAGCGACATGGCGCGTTTCATGATCGCGCACCTGAGCGCGGCGGGCGGCCACGACACGGCCATCCTGAAAGCCGCGACCAGCCAGCTGATGCTGACCCCGCAGACGCGCTTCGCGCCGCCGCTGAACACCATGGCGCTCGGCTTCTACGAGATCGATGTCAATGGCCAGCGCGTGGTGTCTCACGCCGGTGACACCTACGCGTTCCACTCGCAGCTGTTCCTGTTCCGCGATCACGACGTCGGTCTGTTCCTCTCGCTCAACAGCGCGGGCGCCAACGGCATCACCGGCCCGATCCGGCGTGAACTGCTGGAGAACTTCACCGACCGCTATTTCCCCGCCGCGGCACCCGCCCCGGCACCGCCTGTGGACGCGGCACTGGCCAAGCAGCAGGCGCGCCTGCTGGCGGCGCCGAGCTACCTGGATTCGCGGCGTGCGGAGACCGGCATCGGCCGCACCAGCATCCTCACCCAGACACGCCTGGAAGCCCTCGACGATGGCAGCCTGCGTCTGCCGCGCCTGAAGCAGCCCAGCGGGCAGCCCACCACCTTCAAGCCGATCGCCCCGTGGCTGTGGCAGGCCAGCAACAGCGAGCTGCGCCTGGCCGCCATCGTCAAGGACGGCGCGCCGGTCGGCTTTGCGGTGGATTCGTCTTCGCCGTTCAACGTGTTCCTGCGTGCCGAGGGCTACCGTTCGGCGCTGTGGCTGAAGCCCGCGCTGACCGGGGCAGTGGCCGCGCTGGCGCTGTCCGCGCTGGCGTGGCCGATCGCCGCGTTCGTGCGCCGCCGTCATGGGCGCGTACTGGGCTGGCCGCGCCGGACGCTGCTGGCCTATCGCCTGAGCCGCTTCGCCTGCTGGTTCATGCTGCTGGTGCCTGCCGTGGCCCTGGCGGTGATGACCTGGGCATCGGCGGATTTCGCCCGCCTCGATGACCGCCTCGATCCGGCCGTGATCGGGCTCGGCATCGCCTCGGTGATCGCGATCGTCGGCGGGATCGGTTCGACGGCCTGGAATCTGGTTGAGACGGTACGCGCTGGTCGCGGCTGGCTCGCCCGCCTCTGGGCCGTGCTGCTGCTGATCGCGGCCTGCGTGCTTGCCTACGTGCTGGTGCTGATGGGCCTGGCCGACTTCGCTCTCAACTACTGACCCATGGCCCCGCCACGGGGCTGGAGACATCCTGTGAAACTGACCCTGCAGATCGATACGCTTGCCTTGCTGGCCCCGTTCCGGATCAGCGGCTACGTGTTCGAACACGCCCCGGTACTGCGCGTGGAACTGGAAGACGGCGGCCATCGCGGCCGTGGCGAAGCCAGCGGTGTGTACTACTTCGACGACACGCCCGAGCAGATGCTGGCGACGCTGGAGCTGCTGCGTGCGCGCATTGAAGCCGGCATCACCCGCGACGAGCTGCAGCAGCTGCTGCCCCGCGGCGGCGCGCGCAACGCACTCGACTGCGCGCTCTGGGATCTTGAAGCGAGCCGTAGCGGCACGCATGCCTGGGCGCTGGCCGGGCTGTCGCAGACGCGGCCGCTGCTGACCACCTGGACCCTGGGCGCCGATGACCCGGCGACGATGCAGTCGATCGCGACCGGACGCTATGCGCCGGCCAAGGCACTCAAGCTCAAGCTCAGCGGTGATCTGGATATCGACATCGAGCGCGTGCGTGCGGTGCGCAAGGTGCGCCCGGAGGTGTGGATGGGCGTGGACGCCAACCAGGGCTACAGCGTGGACGTGCTCGATGCGCTGATTCCGGTGCTGCTGGAGAACGACATCAAGCTGCTGGAACAACCCTTGCCGCGCGGTCGCGAAGCCGAGCTCAAAGGCTTCGCGCGGCCGTTGCCGTTCGCCGCCGACGAGAGCGTGCAGGATGCGACGGAGATCGAGGC
>NZ_JBKGUA010000147.1:0-4128 GCF_046543485.1 Paraburkholderia sp. EG304
ACGCCACCGCTCCCACATCAACGCTTTCTGGCTTTCGCTATAAAAGGTCCGGGTTCTGTACTTCATTTGCAACACTCCCGCCGCTCACGCAGCGTTCATTGTGTTGCATCGACCGGTTGAATCCGCCCATCCAGACCGGCCATTTGCTATTTGACTCTGAGAACGGCTGGCAGGGGGCACGTCAGCACGACCATACCGTCGTGATGCTCATGGACCTGCGACGGGCAGGTGTTGGCGCTGTGGCGAATTGTCCTATAGCCCGCCGGTCTACATTTGTGATCACAACATCAGTTTTTTGCCGTTATGATGCCTCAATTCCTATTTTTGTGATCATATCGAAAGTGATTATGAATGACGCTTTGAGCAACTTCCTGACCCAGCACCGCATCCGTGAGGTGGAGTGTGTCATCCCCGATATGACGGGCATCGCGCGCGGCAAGATCCTTCCGCGCGATCTGTTCACGGCGTCGGGCGAGATGCGCATCCCCAAGAGCGTGCTGCTCAACACCGTGAACGGGCAACAGCCCGACAACGGCCCCTTCGTGGGCGATACCGACCCCGACATGGTCTGCAAGCCCGACGCCGCCACCGTGCGCATCGTGCCCTGGGCAGCCGAACCGGTGGCCGTGGTCATCCACGACTGCCTGGAGTGGGACGACCAGCCGGTGCAAATCTCGCCCCGCGCGGTACTGCGCCGCGTGCTGGCGCTGTACGAAGCACGCGGCTGGCAGCCCATCGTGGCGCCCGAGATGGAGTTCTATCTGGTGGCGCGCAATCAGAACCCGCACGAGCCTCTGCAGCCGCCGCTGGGGCGCACTGGAAAGCCCGAGGTGGGGCGGCAGAGCTACTCCATCGACGCGGTGAACGACTTCGATCCCTTCTTCATGGAACTCTCCGCCTTCTGCGACCAGCACCAGCTAGGCGTGGAAACGCTGATCCACGAGGCTGGCGCGGGGCAGATGGAGATCAATTTCAGCCACGGCGAACCGCTTGACCTGGCTGACCGCGTTTTCCTGTTCAAGCGCACTGTGCGCGAGACGGCGCTGCGCCACGGCGTATTTGCCACTTTCATGGCCAAACCCATGGAGGGCGAACCCGGCAGCGCCATGCACATCCATCAGAGCATCAACGACGGCGAAGGCCGCAACGTCTTCAGCCACACCGACGGCACAGCCAGCGAACACTTCCACCACTTCATCGGCGGACTGCAAACCTATATCCCGCAGGTGATGCCCATGCTGGCGCCCTACGTCAATTCATACCGGCGGCTGGCGCCCTACATGTCGGCACCCATCAATGTGCGCTGGGGCCAGGACAACCGCACCTGCGGTATCCGCGTCCCCAAGTCCGGCCCCGGCGCCCGCCGGGTTGAAAACCGGGTGCCCGGCGTTGACGCCAATCCCTATCTGGCAATGGCCGCCACGCTAGCCTGCGGCTACATCGGCATGCGCGACCGCCTGCATCCCAGCGAGCCCACCGACGGCAGCGCCTGGAACGTCGCTCACGAACTGCCGCGCCATCTCGAAATCGCTATCGAGGCCATGCGCGCCTGCGATACCATGAAGGAGGTACTGGGCGAAACCTTCGTCGACGCCTTCTGCGCCGTGAAGGAACTGGAATTTTCCACCTACAACCGGGTAATCAGCTCGTGGGAACGAGAGCACCTGTTACTGCTGGTATGAGAAGCCCGCAATGAACCACACCATTCAACATACCGGCATTGAGCGCGAACGCGTACAGGCCTTGCTCGCACGCGAACGCGCCGGGTACGCGCAACGCAACCCGAAGTCGCAAGTGATGTCCACACGCGCCGCGCCGCAGCTGATGTTCGGCGTGCCGCTGCACTGGATGAACGACTGGTCCACGCCTTTCGCGCTGCACGTGGCCCAGGCCCAGGGGGCACAGCTCACCGACGTGGACGGCCACACGCTGGCCGATTTCTGCCTGGGTGACACTGGCGCCATGTTCGGCCATTCGCCCGCCGTCGTTGCCGAGGCATTGGCGACCCAGGCACTTCACGGCCTGACCACCATGCTGCCCAACGAAGACGCATCCGTCGTGGGCGAATTGCTGGCTCAGCATTTCGGACTGCCGAAATGGCAGTTCGCCATGACCGCCAGTGACGCCAACCGTTTCTTGCTGCGCTGGGTACGGGCCGCCACTGGGCGGCGTACCTTGCTGGTGTTCAACGGCTGCTACCACGGCACGGTAGATGACGTCTTCGTCGATCTGGTGGACGGCCAACCCACGCAACGCGCCAGCCTGCTGGGCCAGGTGCACGATCTCACCGCCACCACGCGCGTAGTGGAATTCAACGACCTGGCCGCGCTGGAAGCCGCGCTGGCCCCGGGTGACGTGGCCTGCGTTCTGGCCGAGCCGGTGATGAACAACATCGGCATGGTGCTGCCCGAACCGGGCTACTGGGCACAGGCGCAAGACATCATCCGCCGCCACGGCAGCCTGCTGGTACTGGACGAGACCCATACGCTCAGCAGCGGCCCCGGCGGCTATGCGCGCACTCACGGCCTGCAGCCCGATGCCGTGGTAGTGGGCAAGGCACTGGGCGGCGGCATGCCGTGCGCGGCCTATGGCTTCAGCGCCGCGCTGGCCGAGCGCGCCGAGGCCGCCAAGCGCGCGGCACCGTCGGGCCACTCGGGCATCGGCATCACGCTTACCGCCAACTCGCTGGCCACGGTGGCGATGCGCGCCACCCTCACCCACCTGATGACGCCTCAGGTCTTCGCCCCCATGCACGCCCTGGCCGAGCAACTGGCCGCCGGGCTGCGCACGATCATCGCCCGCCACAGCCTGCCCTGGTGCGTCACCCAGGTGGGTGCCCGGGTGGAGTTCCAGTTCTGTCCGCAGCCGCCGCGCAACGGCAGCCAGGCCGAGGCGGTCATGGATGCCGAGCTGGAGCACGCCCTGCATCTGGCCTTGCTGAACCGCGGCGTGCTGATCACTCCTTTTCACAATATGATGCTCGTTTGCCCTGACACTACCCAGATGCACGTGCAGCGCCTGCTCACAGCATTCGACGCTGTGCTGACTGCGCTCACCGCCACTACCGATTCATGAGTAACGACATCGAATCCACCACCACTCAGCAAGACACTACCTACGCCACGTTGCGGCAATGGGTGACCGTAGGCCGCTTCCTTCCCGGCGAGCGATTGAAGATCCGCAACGTGGCAGCCGAGATGGGGGTAGGTCAGATGCCGGTGCGCGCCGCGCTGCAGCGTCTGGCTGCTGAAGGTGGGCTGGTGAACGTGCCCAACGCCGGAATGATCGTCCCCAAGCTTACGCTGCCCGAGTTCGACGATCTGTTGCAAATGCGCATGCTGCTCGAAGGCGAGGCCGCCGAGCGCGGCTGCCTGAGGTTGGAGCCGGCCGAACTCGCCACGCTGCGCAAGCTTTGCCAGCGCATGGCGAAGGCGTTGAAAACCCCAACGGATCACCCGCCTCGCGCCAGGACGCCCGAGGGAGGCAAACAAACGCTGAAGCAGCCCGCCGTTTCTTTGAAGACCGACCAAGCCACCGATTACCTGGCCGCCAACGAAGACTTCCATGTCCTGCTCTACAAGGCGGCCGGCTCGCCCTTGCTGTTCGACCTGATCGATACGCTGTGGCTGAAGGCCGGCCCAATCTCGAACCGCCTCTTCGACACGTCCGAAGCATCGGCCGTGTTGAACGACGCCCACGAAGACCTGATGGATGCGCTGGACAGGCGGGATGCCGCCGCGGCGCGGCGAGCAGTGGAGCGCGACATCTTCGTGGCGGGACAGTTTCTGAGGGCAACCCTAAAACGCGATTGACCGCGGACGCGACGGCCGGCATGGTCGGCGCAAATGTCGTCTTACGGGGGAGACCGCTATACGCTGCTCAGCGGTCGTTCGCGGGTATGCGGTTCACCGACGCGTTGTCTGTGGACCATCGCTTCGAGGGACAGCTCAACTCTGGAAGCTGCCATTGGAATTCCTGATCCCCCTCCGGCTGCATTGGGTCGAGGCTGTGTGGAAACGCGAAATGCAGGTTCGACGTGCGACGAATCTGCAGCAGAGAGTATAGAGCCGCATTGCGCTCTCGCAATCAATCAGTCGAGTGGAGAGCGCTGGGTGGCACCGTTGCCTC
>NZ_JBKGUA010000148.1:0-4075 GCF_046543485.1 Paraburkholderia sp. EG304
CGATCTCCGCACAAGGAATGTCGTCGCCGTTCAGACTGCGATGCGTGTGGAAAATCGCCGCTACGAAAACGACTTCTGCAGAGCTTCCTTAACAGCCCCTTCACGGGCTTTTTGAAACCGCTTCTAATGCGCATCCCGTCGCCGGCGTGGGCTATTTCGTGCTCACCAACGGAAGTATCTCAATAATCTGATCGAACAGGACCATCGTCACATCAAGTCAAGAACGAACGTGATGCTTGGATTCAAACGGTTCCGAAGTGCCGCGATCACGATTTCAGGCATCCAGTTGATGCATCGCATTCGCAAGGCGCAGTTCGACCTCTGCGCGCTCAGGCTCAGCGACACCACCGCGCCCGCGGTTTGGAACGCCGTCCTGTTCAATCGATCAGGTACCCCAATCTATAAAGATTATTTCGACCACGCTACCTATTTGCACCGGAGCCACAAAACCAACCTCACCCCCAACATCTGTAAATCGCCCGCACTCCAACATTCGGATCTGGCTTTGACAATTCTCCACTTTGGAATATGCCGGGCCCCGAACTGCGGAAGTCGTCCATCACATCAGAGCCGTTCAAATCACTGCCGCTTACTGCCACCGCGCCTCCAGCGGTCGATGATGCGGCCCACGCACAACAGGTACCTCGTCACATACTTCGTGGTCGCATACTCGACGTAGCCGAGCGGACACCGGGCCCGGTTTACGAACAGATGATCTTCGTGCCCGTGCGATTCCTTTGCGTATTCCACGCAAATCGAGCAGCCGTACCGCGGCAAAGCGAGCAGACATTCCACGCGAAGCCGAGCGGGGATTCCACAGCAAAGCGAGCGCTGCGGACGTGGCGACGCGGGGTGAGTTCTTTTACTCCTTCTCGTCTTCGATGGTCAAACCATTTCGGCGCTTGCGCATCGACTCGCCCGATAGTGTGAGCCGATGCGCGTTGTGAACCAGCCGGTCGAGGATCGCGTCTGCAAGCGTTGGATCGCCGATGGCGGCATGCCAGCTGTCGACTGGAATCTGGCTGGTTACGATTGTCGAACGCCGGCCGTGCCGGTCGTCGAGCACCTCGAGCAGATCACGCCGCGCCGAATCCGACAGCGGCGCCATGGCGAGGTCGTCCATGACGAGGATGTCGGTTTTCGCCCATTGCGCGAGCAGCTTCGCGTAACCGCCGCTACCGTGCGCGATGGCCATCTCCTCGTTGAACTTCGGCATGCGCAGATAGCAGGCCGAGAAGCCGTGACGGCACGCCTGGTTGACCAGCGCACATGCGCCAGCTTTTGCCAAGCCCGGTTGGCGCGACCAGAATTACGTTCTGGCGCGCCCGTATCCATTCACCGGTAAGTAGCCGGGCGAGTAGAGCGCGGTCAAGTCCGCGGGGCTCGCGGTAGTTGATGTCTTCCGGTACCGCGTCAGGGAAGCGCAGCTTCGCGCGGCGCAGCCGCGCCGTGAGAAGGCGTGACTGGCGTTCGCTTGCTTCGCGTTCGACGAGCAGCCCGAGGCGCTCCTCGAAGCCGAGCTGATCGATGCTGTTCTGGGATTGCTGGTCGGCCAGCGCCGCGGCCATGCCGAACAGGCGCAGCTCGTGCAGCCGCTCAACGGTGGGGTGATGCAGCATGTCGATGATCTCCTTTCAGTGGTAGTAGGACGGCCCGCGCACGTTGGCGTGCACGAGCGGCAGTTCGGTCTGGCCGACGGGAGCATCGGCCTTGCTCTCCAGACCATTCTTCAACGTTGAGGCGATGAACCGGTAGCTCGGCGCTTTCAGATCAATGGCACGCTGGCAGGCGGCTTCCAGCCGCGTACGGCCGTAGTCCTTGCCCATGCGCAGCACGCCTAGGCAGGCGCGGTAAGCCTGCTGCGGATGCTGGCGACCGCCGAGCAGGTGTTCGATGACCGCAGCGGTGTGCGGACCGATGTCGGTGGCCCAGTCGATCAGCCGTTGCGGATTCCACTCCGTGGTGGCAGCCCGATGATTCGGAGGCATGTGCGCAGCGATCGTGGTGTGATGGCCACGCCGCTCGCTCTTCGCATGCGCGGCAATACGCTGACCGCGCAGGAAGATCTCGACAGTTGTCTTCGTATGGCGCACGTCGACCTGCTCCCGGGCATGGCAGTACGAGACCGAGTAATAGTGTTCGTCGAGTTCGACGTGGTAATCGATGCCGACGCGGGCAACCTTCCACTGCGCGTACTGGTAAGGCCTTTCTGGCAAGGGCGAAGTGCCGGGCGATCAAGTTCCTCGAAGGCGCTGCGGCGGCAGCCGGGCAGCTTCTTGAACGGCCTGTTGTTCAGTTCGACGAGCAGCGCTGCGATTGCCCGATTGGCTTCGTCGAGGCTGAACAGCCGCTGGTTGCGCAGCCGGGCCAGAATCCAGCGCTGTGCCAGGAGCACCGACTGCTCGACCTTCGCCTTGTCGCGGGGCCGACGTTTGCGTGCCGGGATGATCGCCATCGAGTAATGGGCAGCCATCTCGCCGTAGGTCCGGTTCAGAACCGGATCGTAGAAGTCGGCCTTATGTACGCCGGACTTCAGGTTGTCGGGCACCAGGATCTCGACACAACCGCCGATGAAGTTCAACGCGCGCACATGCGAGCCGATCCAGTCCTCAAGCTGCTGGGTCCAGGTGACCTCGGCATATGTGCAGTTCGATGCGCCGAGCGTCGCGACGAACAGTTCCGCCTCGCGGATCTCGCCGGTGTGTGCGGATCAACGATGCCCGGCCTGTTGCCCGAGTGGTCGATGAACAGCTTCTCGCCCGGAGTGTGTGACTGGCGGAGCGTGACCGGCAGGGCCGCCGCCCAGCGCTCGTAGTGCTTGCAGAACCAACCGTAGCCGTAACCCTCGGGCTCCTGGGCCTTGTACTCGTTCCAGAGCAGGTCCAGCGTTACGCCTCGCCGGCCAAGCTCGCGATGCACGAGCGCCCAGTTGGGCAGAGGGCGTGTCCGGCTCAACGACGGCGGCGGCGGAAACAGCAGCGCCTCGAGTGCCGCGTCGTCCATCGACATGGCCTTCCCGAAGTCCAGTTGCGCACGCCGGGCACGGTCCAGGTAGTCCCAGACCGTCGCGCTCGAAGCGCCGATCGTCGTCGCGATCTCGCGCTGGCTACGTTCACATACGAAACGTAGGCGCAGCACTTCCCCTGATCTGACGCATGGATAACCATTTATTCGACATTCGGCCGCCCGAGAAAATCGTCAAGCGTGCCATGGTTATCCGCGTCGCCGTCCCTCCACCTTACGGCTCGGTTACGCGTGGAATTCGCGCTCGGGCAGTCGTGGAATCCCTGCTCGGTTTGCCGTGGAATCGGCGCTCGCTTTGCTGTGGAATCGGCGCTCGGTTTGCCGTGGAATCAGCGTTCGGTTTGGTGTGGAATACGCAATTCCTTCGAGAAATTGATCGACCGGAATCCCTGCGATTCAAGCCGCTGCTCAAGCCGGGCGACATCCCTCTTCTCCACAAGGCCGCAAAAATCATGGAATTCGATCGCGACCTGGCCAATGTTACGCAGGAACGCGTCCGACAGTGAATCAAGCAGCGGCACCTCGGCGCCTTCGATGTCGACCTTCAGCAAATCGATTTGCGCGATTCCCTGCTGCTGCGTGAACACGTCGATCCGCACAGCGGCCACCTGGACCTCGCGACTGTTCTCGCTGGTACGAATGAACGACGATGCCTCCGAATTCGCCGCCACGAAGAAGCTCGTCGTCCCTGCACGATCGGCAATCGCGAGGTTGAAGGGCTTCACGCGCGCCATGCCACCGAGCCGCGCAAAACAGTCGGGATTCGGCTCGACCGCGTAACAGACGCATTCGTATTTCTCCGACATCAGCCGGGAAAACGTACCGCTGTTCGCGCCCAGATCGATAACAGTGCTGTCTCGATGCAAAAACCGCCGGAAAAAGGTATGTCCGCTGATACGATCCATCGTGTTCTCCAGGAGTTCCCTAGCAGGCTGTTGAAATACCCCTCGCCGGCGAGCAGCACTTCATTTCAATGAGTCGCTGCGCCGGTTTGTGATGTCGATTTGATGCTCAATGCCTTTTATTCAGGTGGAACCAATGCCATCTCCTG
>NZ_JBKGUA010000149.1:0-4039 GCF_046543485.1 Paraburkholderia sp. EG304
GGAAAACTGGCAGGTGGCCGCCAACCTTGGTGACGAACTGTTGCCAGCTGATGACGGATTCGTGGTCGATGGTCAGTGCATCGGCTGCATTCCGTTCAGTCTCCGCAAAATCAAGGTAGCTGGCCGTGGGGGGTAGGGGGGGAGCGGGTTTGCTGTCGGAGGTGGCGAGTGCTGCAGCGTACAGGGTGTGGATCTCATGTGGGATCCCGAGAATGGAGTACCCGTCGATCAGGGTGTGATCGGCGACGACGCAGACGGTGGTCGCGTCAGCGTTGCTGATGGTGGCGCAGATATATCCGGGCCAGCCGAGTGGGCCAATTTCGCGGTCGAACAGATTTTCGATATACTGCGCCAGCTTTCGGCTGTCGCGGAAGTTCGTCGCCTCACTGGGGTAGATAGTCACGGTGCCGGGCGGCAGCGTCACGCGGAGTAGGCGACTGTCGGGTGTGGAGTGAGCGGAAAACATCAGCTGACTGCGGAGCGTTTCGTGGCGATCTGTCCAGTTGCGCAATGCCGCAGCGAAGGCATCTGCATCAAGTCCAGCGGGCAGATCGAAAGCACACCCCAACCAGGACGGCGGCAGGGGGCCTTCACCAGCTGTGTCAAGTGCGTACCTGATCAAGGCCTCCTGAGTATGGGATGGTCGCCGCGAGTCGGCCATCCATGGTGCTTCCGGCATGTGCGGGGCGCTGGCTCGCCAGACGATGAGATGGCCCGGAGACAAACTGAGTGAAGGTATATCAGTGAACATGATGATATGTCTTGCGTTACCTGCGAGGAGGAGCTTCGGCTACGAAAGTCAGCTCGGCATGTCCCTCCTGGAGCTGGGGTGTCCGCACTGCTCGCAGAGGAGACGTCAAAATCCACCCAGAGGACATCGCTATTAGAGCACCGCTGAACAGGAGCGTTGCCCGGGAACCCAGCAATGTTCCACAGGAGCCACCCAGCAGGGCGCCGAAGGGAGCGAGGCCCCATACTATGGTGCGAATGCTTGCGTTCACACGCCCATGCAACTCAGGTGGTGCTAGCATGAAGCGGATGGGCACCTGATGGACGTTGTACATCTGTTGACCGGTCCACAACAGGAACTGCGATAACCCGATTGCCAGCCAACCCGGCGCCGGACACATGGGTGCGAGCGCTGCGCCGACGGCGCTGGTGCAGAGAGCCGCAACCAGCACTCGGCCGAGTCCCAGTGCCCGCGCAGCCAGACGAGCGAGCAACGCGCCGACGGCGGATCCCACGGCCGCGATGCCCATGACGGTGCCAATCGCGGTGGCCGTCAGTCTCAAGTCCTTGGTCAGGTACGGGAGAAAGACAGCCGAGTAGGCGCTGTAGAAAAAGATAAGCGTGCCCGTCGCAAAGGTAATTGCGCGCAGCCGGGAAGTACGCAGCACAAGCAGTGCGCCCTTTGTAGCTTCCGACAGGATACGACTGATGATGCTCCCGTCGACCGCGACGCCTCGGCGGTCCGCGCCGAGCAACGTGCTCCTCACCGGCCTCATTGATACCCAAGGGAGCAGCATCGTCCCAAGGACGAACGACGCGACATCGGCGAGTATCGCGATGGGAGCGGAGAAGGTAGAGATCAGCCAGCCCGCGAGTGGCAGGCCGATTATCAGTGCCGCCGACTGTCCCAGCTCTAGTCTGCTTTGAGCTTGTACCAGTTGCGGGAGCCGCACAACGGTTGGTACGCAAGCAAGAAAGGCAACATCCGCGATCACCGTGGCCGTGCCTGCCACGGTGGCGACCATATACAGATGACGCGTGCTTACGTGGCCGGCCAAGGAGGCGGCCAGCGGTACGGAGGCCAAGGTGAGTGCTATCGTCGTGTTCGCCGTCATTAGCAGCATCCGATGCGAGAACCGGTCGGTGAGGACCCCGGCGAGCAGCCCTAGTAGCAGGTAGGGCGCTCGTCCGCAGGCGAGCAATATCCCAGTCTCGAACGGGCTTGCGTTGTGAAGCTCGATCGCAGTCAGCGGAAGGGCAAGAAACGTCACTTGTGAGCCGAGAAGGGAGACCGTCTGGCCAGCGAGAAGCAGATAAAAGCTACAGGGCAGGCGGTGCCGGGGCGCATTGGGCGCCGCTATCATCTCGCGCTTCCTGAACGCGGCATCGACAGGTCGTAGCCCAGGTGTATCAGCTCTTTACCCGCGATCCGCTCAAACTCGGCAATTTCTCCGGGCGTGAGGTCGTGCAAATACCGTCCATGGCGCCCGGTGTGCAGAGGCTTGCTTGCGGCCTGCGCGGCGGGATGCCCCCAAGGTCTGTTGAACAGCGCGTGTTCGTGCGCCGCGTGGTTCAGGACCGCCTCGTCCCACGGCAGGTGAAGGTAGCCCAGCATTCGTTTGATGGTTTCGCGGGGGCGCGTGACCAGATCCTCGTACCGCGTCTCCAGATAGCGGCCGTCAGGCGCAGCCTGGCGGGGCCGGGTGACGACATCCAACCAGCCGTGTGCGGCCTGCGCGACAGTCCGGTAGCCCCATTCGGGGACTGTCTTCAAGTGGGACGCGGCCAGATCGCGGCCGTCGCGAATCATGTGAATGAAATGGGCCCGAGGCCAGATCGCTGCGTAAGTGCCGACGTCCAGTATCCTGCGCTGAAGCTTCATGCCCCATCGTCGGGCTCCCATCTGTTTGCGTCGGAATTCGCCAATGGAGTCGATGAGCCGACAACGGTCTTCCAGAGCCGACAGATCGGTTCCACGTTTGGTCATCAAGTCCACCACCAAGTTCCGCAAATCGTCGCGATCGAGACCGAAACGTTCGCATTGCAAAACGAAATGCGCGCCGTCGTACCAGTCGGGGTCAACGGTGTCCTTCGTCGCACCGGCGAGCCGTGAGTCGCGGACGTCGATCATGTCGCAAACAGCGAGGATATGCGGACCGAGGTCGACCGGTTCGGTGAAGTCAAGTTCTGGGCCAACGACCAAATCGCAGTGCGAGTCGAGAAGAACGCTGAGTAGAGTGGTGCCGGAACGATTCTCGCCGCCGAGCAGGACAGGATTAGAGGGCAGGGTGACAGGAGGGCAATCGGACACACACGGAATGGCGAAACCGGGCATGACATCTCCTCTGCAGGGGTGGACGTTATTGAATAGATTCGGCACGCGAACACGTTGAGGCTTCACACGAAACACAGGGGCGCATGCCGCTGTAAACACTCAACATTCGGTTTGCTGCGTAGATTCTCGAATCCGATTCCATCGGAAGTACTCCGACGGCAAGAGAATTCATCCCTACCGCACTCCTAGTCAAACTACCGCTGAAGTATTTACATTTACTCCGGCCGGCGGCGTGACAACGCCAGCGCGACTACTTTGACAAACCTGGACAAAGTGCCTGATCCTCCAGGGAAGATCCTTCCAACTAGTTTTCAGAGCGCTGATCTTTTGCCCCTTACCTAATCCCGAAAACCCACTGTGCGCACACAAGCAAGATCCAAGCTGCAGACCCTATGGATTGCGACCATCATGCCACCGATCGCCCATCAAATTGATATAAAATGTTTTTTTGATGTCCGCGTGATTCTCTAATACCGCCGATTTTTTGAGGTTTTGAACCGGACCGGATTTGGTGGGCTCTGATGTGATGGACGACTCCCGCTACCGAGCGAGGGGTTTATGCCAAAGTGGAGAAGTCGTGACGTCCACGGCAAAGGGGCGTTCATCATGAATATAGCGACTGCTGGACTGGATCTGGCCAAGAGCGTAATGCAGGTTCACGCAGTAAATTCGCGAGGCAAAATCGTTGTACGCAAAAAGCAAAGACGCACGGATGTACTTCGGTATTTCGCCACGCTGGAACCGTGTGTAATCGGCATGGAAGCGCGCGCCTCGTCGCACTACTGGGGCCGTGAGCTCACCAAGCTCGGACACACCGTTCGACTGATCGCCCCGCAGTTCGTCCGGCGTTACGTAAAGAGCAACAAGACCGACGCGGCCGACGCCGAAGCAATCTGCGAGGCGATAACGCGACCGAACATGCGCTTTGTACCGCTCAAGACGCAGGCGCAACAGACAGTGCTGTCGCTGCATCGC
>NZ_JBKGUA010000150.1:0-4030 GCF_046543485.1 Paraburkholderia sp. EG304
TAACAATGGGCATGGATTTCCCCTCCTGTGGGTATTGATGAAGGCTCAGACCTCATCATGGCACTTTGATGCCGAACCGCGGCTTCCGCCGCAGCCTCGGGACGGGGAAGTCCCTTACATTCGAATAATTCAACGACATTTAAGTCGCTACATCCCGACGGCGCGCCGGCGCACGCCCACAATCCGTCATTCGTCGCCACTGGATTGGTGGGCGCTAATGGCTCATCGCGGCTGTAACGATCCGGGCTTCAAAGTCCCAACTCGCTCAGTCCCGGATGATCGTCCGGCCGACGGCCCAAGGGCCAGTGATACTTGCGCTCCGATTCCTTGATAGGCATGTCGTTGATGCACGCATAGCGACGTTGCATGAGACCATCCTCGCCGAACTCCCAGTTCTCGTTGCCGTAGGAGCGGAACCAGTTGCCCGAGTCGTCGTGCCACTCGTAGGCGTAGCGCACGGCAATGCGATTGCCGCCGAACGCCCACAGTTCCTTGATCAGACGATACTCGTGTTCCTTCTTCCATTTGCGCTCGAGGAACGCCTGCGCTTCCGCGCGATTGTTCGCGAACTCTGCGCGATTGCGCCATTTCGTGTCGAGCGAATAGGCGAGCGCGACCTTGGCGGCGTCGCGCGAATTCCAACCGTCTTCCGCGAGACGGACTTTGTCGATGGCCGTCTCCAGCGTGAACGGGGGAAGCGGCGGGCGAATTGCTGCGGGTGAAGTCATTTCGGATCTCCTTGTGGGGTACAGCGCGTTGCTGGTGCTCGACGTGGAGCGCGGCCTCGTCATCGTGCAACCCGAGAGGGCAAGGCCGCCCGAAGCAAGCGCGGCACCGGTGCTCAGTAAGAATTTTCGTCTTTGCATCATTGGGTTCAGAACGGCTTGGTCGGCAGATACTTGCCGTTGAGCGTGATGACGGCACGCTCGCCGCCTTCCGGGTCCGGCACCTTCTGGATATCGAGTTTGAAGTTGATCGCGCTGATGATGCCGTCGCCGAATTTCTCGTGAACCAGCGCCTTCAACGTCGAACCGTACACCTGCACCATTTCGTAGAAGCGGTAGACGGTGGGATCGGTCGGCACGCCACCCGGAATGCTGCCGCGCACGGGAATGGTTTGCAGCAGGCGAACGGCGTCGTCGTCGAGCCCGAGGCGTTCGGCGACGAGCTTCGCCGCATTCTCCGGCAGCGCATGCTGACCGAGTAGCGCGGCTGTCGTGTATGCGAGGCTCAAGCCCGTGCCTTCGTTGATGGCTTCGAAGGTGAGGTTCTTGCGCACCTTCGCGTCGATGATCGTTTCCGTCAATGCTTCGCGTGCGTTCGGTGTGACTTGCGATTGGGTCATGATGTTGCTCCTTGGGTAAAAATCAACCTGGTGAGATCGACAGTCGGTGCGACAAGCCGGGAATCAGAGCGCAGCCACGCACTCGGCGGGCGTCGCGGTGACATCGGGATGCGCAGCGAGCGGCACGAACTGGCGGGTCGCGGCGTCGAGCGCGTCGATCGAGCCGGATTCGATGTCGTAGACCCATCCGTGCAAATTCAGGCGGCCTTGCGCGAGTCCCAGTGCAACTGAGGGGTGGGTCTTGAGGTTGTCGAGCTGGGCGATGACGTTCTCGCGCACCATCGAGTCGACGCGCTCGCGCTCGCCCGCATGTTCACGCGCCTCGTTGACGAGCCTCGCCGAGTCGGCGTAGCGCAGCCAGTTCGCGACAGCGGGCATATGGTCGAGGCACTTGCACGTCGCGACGGCCGTCATCGCGCCGCAGTCCGAGTGGCCGCATATCACCACATCCGTCACGCCGAGCGCAGCCACCGCATATTCGACCGTTGCCGACACACCGCCGGGCTCAGGACCGAACGAAGGCACGATGTTGCCGGCATTGCGGATCACGAACAGATCGCCCGGTTCGCGCTGCGTGACCAGTTCGGGAACCATGCGACTATCGGAACAGGAAATGAACAGTGTGCGCGGCGTCTGACTGGTGACCAGCTTGCGGAACAACTCCCTGCGCGCGGGCATGATGTCCCGCTGAAACTTCAGAAAACCGTCGATGATCTCTTGCATGGTCTGCTCCATTCAATCTGGCGTTCGTTGCCGTGTCGCTCAGTGCGATGCGTTGAACAGAGAATGAACCTGTTCCGTCATAGTGTCCAAGACGGGTTTATGATGCTCACCATAGGCAACACCAATAGTTATTCGAGGACGAGGAATTCGCCATGCTGTTGCGTCATATCCGTTATTTCCTGGCTGTCGCGGAACACCGCAATTTCACGCGCGCCGCCGAGGCGCTGCACGTTTCGCAGCCCACGCTGTCGCAGCAGATACGGCAACTGGAAGAGACGCTGCGCACGCAGCTGCTAGACCGTTCGGGGCGGAACGTGCAACTTACGGATGCGGGCGCGGCGTGGTTGCGCTATGCGAAGCTCGCGCTACAGGATCTGGATGCGGGCGTGCGGGCGATACATGACGTCGGCGAACTGAGCCGCGGCAATCTGCGCCTTGCCGTGACGCCGACCTTCACGGCGTATCTCGTGGGGCCCGTGATCGATCGTTTTTATGGCCTGCATCCCGGCATCGCGATCGACATTCAGGAAATCACGCAGGATCAGATCGAAGCGCAGCTCGCCGATGACAGGCTCGACGCCGGCATCGCGTTCGAGCCCGTCCACACTGCGGAAATCGAAAGCGAGCCGTTGTTTCGCGAGACGCTGAGCCTCGTCGTCGGCGGCGGCCATGCGCGCGCGACGCGCCGCAAGCCGCTGTCCGCGCAGGACTTCGCCAACGAACGGCTGGTGCTGCTTAACAAGGCGTTCGCGACGCGGCGTTACATCGACGAATACTGCACGCAGAACCGGATTCTCCCGGAGGTTGCCATCGAGGTCAGTTCGATCAGTGCGATCGTCGAGATCGTGCGGCGTGGGCAGCTCGCAACCGTACTGCCCGACGGCATCGCGCGCGAGCATACCGAGCTGCACCCCGTGCTGCTCGACCCGCCGCTGCCGACGCGCACGGCCGTGCTGCTGCAACGCAAGGACGCGTATCGGACGGCAGCGAGCAAGGCCTTCGTCCAGGTGTTGATGGAATTGACGGAGAACTTCCGTCGCTAATGGAGATCGCGGCGCGCGACGCGCGAAGCGAAGAGATCGACACGTAACGCGCTCTCCGTTAGCTCCGACACCTACGCCGCTTCGCACAACTCGCGCCGGTGGTGTCGGCATCGCAAAGCTTCAGCTGAAGAGCATGACCGTACGGTGAGACGGTGAGGAGTGGGCGCTCGACTTCGGCCAGGAACTGGATTGTGATTTACGCGGCGTTGAAGACAGCCGGGGTTGGCACTAAGCAGCTCGAGCACCGGGCCTAGATTCGGCAATCGCGGGACGGAAGCTAGCAACGGCGCATTCCGAGAAGTCTGCAGTCTGGTCAGAAAACGGGCTTCTCAATCCATCACCAGAACTATTAGCTTATCCTATAGAGAACATAGGATATCGGTCTTAGACCCTATAGCCGGATTGATGCATTCTTGCTCCGTCGTCACTGTTTCTTTGGAGAGAATCATGAAATCTCGCTTCCTTGCGGTACTCGTTATCGCTGCATCTGTCACCAGCCCCGTTTTCGCAGGCACTGACACATCCGGATTGACTCGCGCCCAGGTTCGCGCGGAACTCGCGCAACTGCGTGCTGTGGGCTACGACCAGTCTCGTGGAGAAGACCCCAACTACCCCGCCGAGATTCAGGCGGCCGAAGCACGCCTGGCCGCGCAACGCGGGGATGCGAGCTATGGCGGTGTCGCCGAGGCAGGCTCGTCGTCAGCGGGTGTTCCCAAGACTGCTCGTCACGTCGACAACGACGGCATGCAGCCAATCTATTTCGGCCAATAGCCGTCCAACGGCAGCGCGAATACTAGCAGGCTGTTGAAATACCCCTCGCCGGCGAGCAGCACTTCATTTCAATGAGTCGCTGCGCCGGTTTGTGATGTCGATTTGATGCTCAATGCCTTTTATTCAGGTGGAACCAATGCCATCTCCT